>DASRLB010000066.1:0-19306 GCA_035648695.1 Acidobacteriaceae bacterium
CAAGCCCGAAAAGCCATCCCAACCCGCTCCCGCTTCTTCCAGGATGCGCGCTCCATCTCCGCCTACATCGTCTTCCCCTCATGGCAAAGCCTCATGATAACCCTCAGTTCAGGCAAGCCTCCGCCCATTTAGAACTGCTGCAATAATACCGCTACAGTGGCGGGACTTCCCACTGAAACCATGCCCAGTAGCCGAGTAACGGCAGGCATGGAAGGAGGGCCAGGATCAACTCAATCCGCCAGGGAAATGCAAACCAAATGCGGGAGAGTTTCATCACGGCTTGTCCACGCTTTTGGGGCTGTTCCGGCGACGCCTCTGCGCCATGTAATCTTGTGCCCTCTGCTCCTTAATAGAGTCCGAATAGGCTGACATCTTGCGTAAGTCTTCGGTGGTCAGTGGCCCTTCCGACGCGCTCCCAAACAGATTCAGCATGAGCGAGCGCGTCCCCATGATCTCCGCGAGCAAGATGGGATCGGTTTGCTCCTCTGCGCCAGCGCTGGCGCGGGCGTGAGCGAGCGCCGCCTCGCGTAGCCATTCCGCAACTTTCTTACCCGCGTTCGCCGCTGCCGCCTCCACCTCGCCGAACTCAGTTTCGGTGAGGCGCGTTGCAATGGATCTCGCGCGGGAGGTCTCATTTGCCGACCCGGCGGACGACGACGAGAGGATCGCGGGTGCCGGTGGAGAGGCTTGGTGAAGTGGCCCTGCTTGCTGAAGGCAACGACGTCGTAGTGAAAGGGCTGGAGGTTACGGTCGGAGAGGACGGCGACTCCCAAGGCGGTGCACTTGCAGCCGCTCGTGGAGATGCGGCTGGTGGCTGAGTTGCCGACGGAGCCGACGAGGGCGATGGCTTGTTATGTTTGCATAATGTTTCATCTTTTGCCCGGTCAATCGCGACACATCCCAAAGGGCGCGGAAGTGGCTGTTCCCAAGTCGCGCCACGGCCGCGCTGCCAAGAGAAGAAGTTTCTGCAAAGGGACCGGCGCCTGCGAAGATGGAGGAGTCCGAAACCCGAAGGACGCGACACGCGAGTTCTGCCGACCGACGGTTCGAAGGCTGCCGATGATTCTGAATATTCGACTTGAAGCTGTCGATATTCGAGAGCGACACTGGAGCATTTGCAGCCAAGTTCATCCTCGGAAAAGGTGACAAGCGCTGTGTCTGAGGGACGCCTCGGCGGCGAGGCGACCTTCTGACACGGTGGCAACGATTACTGCACGGTGATTTGCAGATTGAGAGAGGTAGAGCTTGGGGCTCCCGCTACTGCAATGGTGACGGTGTAGTTGCCCGCGGGTGTTGTGGCAGCCGGAGCGGGAGTGTTTGAGCCGCCGCAACCGGAGACGATACCCAGGCCGACAAGGGCACATAGGCAAAGCGCCAGTGTGGTTGCCGAATGCGCGCGCAGCATTCGCCGCCCACGGCGGGTGAACGCCAAAGGAAGCAGAAGCAGTGCGGCAAAGACGGGTCCTGTCGGGCTGCCGCCGCGCGGAGCGAAGGGTGCAGGACTCAGGGCTCCGATGACTGAAGCACTGGTGGAGATGGTAAGCACGGTGCTCTGAGGTGCGCTGCTTGCCGAGGTGAAGGTGAGGCTTGTGGGTAGGAACCCGCAAGACGCTGAGCTGGGGAGTGAACCGCAGGAGAAGTTCAGGGTTCCTGCGAAGCCGTTGGCCGGTGTGACCGTGAGTGTCGATGTGCCAGTCGAGCCGTGAACGATAGTGAGAGAGGCCGGCGAGAAGACGGCGGTTATCGACGGCGGAATTGCCGTGATAGTCACCGTCTGCGCCGTCGAGACCAGCGTGGAGAAGTTGGCATCGCCGCTGTAGCTGGCGGTGATGGTGTGCGTGCCCACGGCAAGCGCTGTCGCAGAATAACTGGCCGCTCCATTGGCGAGGTTGACGGTGGCGAGGGTGGCGGTGCCGTCCATGAATTTGACGGTGCCGGTGGGAGATGCGCCGGTGCCGGTGACGGTCGCTCCGAGAGCGATTGCCGCCCCGATCTGGGCCGTGGCGGGGGTTGCGGTGAGCGCGATCGTTGGTGTGATGATGTTGATGGTCACGGTCTGGGCTGAGGAGGTGAGGGCAACAAAGTTGCTGTCTCCGCTGTAGCGGGCCGTGATCGAGTGGCTGCCGACAGCGAGTGCGGTGGCGGAGTAGCTGGCCACACCGCTGACGAGCACGGAGCTGCCGAGGGTGTTGGTGCCGTCCATGAAGTAGACGGTGCCGGTGGGAGTGCCGGCGCTCGATGCGACGGTTGCCGCGAGTGCGACGGCAGTACCGATGGTTGTGGTGGAGGGTGTGGCGGTCAGAGCGACCGTCGGCGTGTTCTGGATGGTGACGGTCTGCGCGGTTGTCTTGCTGCTCGCGTAGACAACGTCGCCGGAGTAGGTGGCGACGACGCTGTAGGTCCCGGCAGCGAGAGTGGTCGTGCTGAAGGTGCCCGTGCCGTTGGCCAGGGTGATAGTACCCAGTGTGTTTGCGCCGTTGGCCAGCGTGACGGTGCCGGTGGGTGTGGCGAAGCCGGAGAGGCCCGTGACCGTCGCGGTGAAGCCGATGGAAGTGCCGGGGGCCCCGGCGGTGGGGGTGATCTGCAGGGCGGTGGTGGAGGTCTGCTGTTGGGTGATGAGCTTCAACAGCCAGCCGTCCGCTCTGCCGCCCGTGCTTGCGGTGATCGCAGCGCCCGGCGTAAACGGAAAGGTGATGGTGCAGTTGGTGCAGAAGCCCTGGTAGCCGCTGATGTAGGCGTTGAGGCTGCTGTCCAGATGCAGGGAGTTGTTGTCGACGGTGAGGTTGCCGTTCGCACCGAGGAAGGTGCCCATCAGCTCGGTGGAGGCTGTGGGAGAGAGTTCGATGACAAACGCATCGTCATTCTGCGGCTGATTGGTGGTAATGGGGTTGACCAGGGGCAGCGTGGACAGATTGCTGGACCCCACGACGAAGACGTTGTCGCTGGCATCCAGCGCGACGCCCTTGCCGATCACAAAAGCGCCGTTTCCGGTCTTCGTCGTGGGTCCGAAGTAGGTGGACCAGACGGTGGCGCCGGTAGGAGAGAGCTTGGCGACATAGGCGGATTGGCAGCGCTGGCTGTTGCCGTTGCCGTCGCCAAACTGCACGCAGGCCGGTTGCAATGTTCCTGTGGTGGTGGGGAAGTTGTCGGCATTGGTGTCACCGGTGGCGATCACGTTGCCCTTGGAGTCAACAGCCAGACCGTAGACATCGCCGGACGGGTAGAGCGGGTTGCCACTGCCGTCCAGGCCGGCAGTGGAGCCGTTCATATAGGTGGAGAAGAGCAGCGAGGCCGCGCCGGACTTGCTGGGATCGAAGCCCGCCAACCAGCCGGTGAACGCGCATGTGCTGGTGGCCGTGCCCGCGTTAGGGCAGGTGGTGGCGAACGCACCTGCAGTGGTGGGCCAGTGTGCGGAGGACGTATTGCCTCCGATGAAGGCCTGCCCTGCCGCATTTACAGCGACTGCGATGCCGTTGGTATTGCAGGCACCGTTGCCGCAGCCACCGAGGATGCCGCCGCCGATCAGCGAGGAGTAGACGAAGGAGTGCAGGTCGGCGCTGAGGACGGTGATGAAGGCCTGCTCGTCCTGTGGGCCGCCGGTGTTGCCGCTGTTGGGGTCTGTGGTCGAGTATTGAAGAGATTCGGCGACGTTGCTATAAAAGGCGTTGGGGGTCGTCGGATAGTTGGTGGGTCCAGTGTCCGCGTTGCCGTGATTGTCCACGGGATAGGAAGGGATGTCGTTACAGTGCGGCCCAACGGTGGTGCACTTGTAGTACTGAGTTGAATAGGTTTCGCCAACGATGTAAGGCCGTCCCGTGGCGTCCAGAACGATGCTGCTGGCGATGTCATTTTGGGAGCCGCCAAGAGGTGTGCCGTACAGCTCTGTTTTGCCGTCCGAGGAGAGCTTCAACAAATAGGCATCATAATTGCCGCCATCCGACTCGCCGGTTCCAGCCCCGTTGTAGCTGTAGCCACCGTTGCAAAACGTTTGAACGGCGTCTGAAGTGAATGGGAAGCGGACGGCCCCAGATGGGGTGTTGGGGAATTCGCCCGGGTTCTCGCAACTATTGGTATATCCGACGACGTACGCCTGATCGGCGGAGTTGACGGCAACGCCCGTGGCAAAATCGTCCTGCGAGCCGCTGAGGTATGTGGTCCAGAGAACGGTTGAGCCATCCGCGGAGAACTTCGTCAGAAAGCCATCGTGGTAGTTTGAATTCTTATTTCCCGCGCGGCTGGGTTGAAACTCTCCGGTGCCGGAAGGCAGTGTGGGAGAGAATGTCTGGCCCACGGCGTAAAGCTGGTTGCTGTTGTTCAGAGCGGAGGCATTGATCTCGTCCTCGACGCTGCCGCCGAAGTAGCTGCCATAGCCGACGACGGGATCGATGACGAGTTCTTTGCCGCGGTCGTAGGCGCCGATCCTGAAGCCGACCTTGTTGTTCGCGGCGACGGTAAAGGCCCCATCGATAGAGTGCCGTGCGCCGTCTACCTGCTGATAGAGGACAGGCTTGTGGAAGACGATGTCGGTATCGCGGCTGGTGGCGCCGATCTGCAGGCGAAGATCGCCGTTCGACTCGACGACCGGGTGTGCGCCATCGATCGCGAGATGGATCAGGCTGGGGTCGCTCTTCGGAGAGACGACAAAATCGTACTCAAGCTGACGCTCGGTGCCGTAGTAGACGAGGTCGATGCCGGGGTAGACGCTGACGGCGCGGGTGGCTGCGTAAGTTGGAATGCCGGTGTGTGTCTGGGCTTTATCGCCGCTGATGTAGTTGACGTAGCCGGGAAGCGGGCGGTCGGGCGACATTGCGGCGCGAGTGTTGGCGCCATCCAGTGTCATACGAATGGCGGCGCGCGTCACAGGTGCCGGCGGACCGGCGCGGCGGGTGCCATTTTCGCGGCTGAGGACGAGGGTCGCGGCGGTCGGCTGTAGAAGGACGGTGTACTGACTGCCGCGAGCGAGGAACTTTACGGCTGGGTCGGTCTGGCCGCGGTTGGGCTCGAAGCTGAGAGGCCGATTGCCGTAGTGGGCGTCCACCTTGGGAGTGTGCAGGTTGGCCGGCTGCGGGTGTCCCGATGTTTGCGCGGCAGCGGTACCCGCGAAGATGAAGGCGAGGGTGGAAAGGCAATGGAGTGCGGACTTCAACGGCGTCGGGATCATGGCGGGGTGCTCCTGCTATGGAACGCGCCAAGGGTGCGGAGAGTGTGTCATCGTTCGCAGAAGTATTTAATTTCTGCGAGCGATGACGGCGCACGCCCCTAATTTTGTTGCGTCATTTGCGTCCAGCCTGCGCTGCCGGCCTGCCCGTTGGGGTTGTAGGAGGGAGAGTCGGTAAGGATGTACTCGTTGGTATTGCCCGTAGTGCTGGCCCAGGCGTGGCTGTACTGGTTGGACATCTGGACGCTCTGGCCTGTGGTGGGGTCGGAGTAGATGGCCTGGTCGCCCATGTGGAGAGCGAACTGCTGCGAACTGTGATCGAGCGCGGCGGCACGGTTGGCAGCGACGTTCGAATGTACCTGTTTGGCATAGTTCGCCACATCGTTGTGGATGGCGGCCTGCTGCTGCGCGGCGTGGGCGTTGTCCGCGGCCATGTTGGCGTAGATCTGTGCAACCTGGTTCATGGCGCGCTGCTTGATCTGCACGATTCCCTGCACATACTCGGCGAGATACGCCGTCCATTGTGGGTTGATCTGGATGGAGTCGAGCATGGCGGAGAGCATTTTCTCGGAGCTGTCGAGCTTGCCCGGCGGAGCGTACATGATGGCGAAGAGTGGAATGTCGCTGAGGTCGACCGGGCCCCCGGGAGACGGGTCGCTGCGCACGGTGTGCATGGCAATGAGCCAGCCCTCGATGAGCTTTCCGTTCATGGTGCCGGTGAAGCGCAGTCGTCCGGCCTCGGCTGAGAGGCGCGAGGCTGGCATGCGGTGCTGCATCGCCTGCTGCGCGAGCATGCGGTTGGCCTGCTCGGTTGACGCCGCGAGTTGCTCGTTCATGCCGGGGACGGGTTCGACCCCGCCGACTGCGTGTCCGTTTTCAACGACCATGGAGACCGCGCCTGAGAGACCGTCAGCGAGAGACTTGGGCGGCTGGATCTGGCAGTTCTCCGTGCCGGCCCACTGCTGGTTCATCTGCTGTATTTGCTGTAGCGCTGGCCGGTTGGTGGACCACACCGTCGCCCCAAGCGCACGCACCTGCAGGCCGGTCGACTTGTCCGCGCTTTGGGTGGAGAAGTTGAAACGGCCGATGGTGTAGTTGCAATCGAACTTGGGCGGGAGGGTGGCTTGGCCTTGAAAGCTCCAGTCGCTGGGGACGAGCATGGTCATGCCCTGTATCGAGCGCGAGCCGTGGGTCTGCAAGGCGACAACCGGCGTGGTGACATCGACTTTGTGCATATGCCAGACATGCGCGTTGGACGCGGAGGCCAGTCGTGCGCGCGACGACTGTTGCGCTGCTGCCGAGGGTTGGCGAGTCTGGCTGATGCAGCCTGTGACGACAAACAGGAAGACGAATGAGCTGAAGACGGAACGCGACGAGGACATAGCGGGACTCCTGCTATGGATCGCGTCGAAGGCTGGAAAAGCGTGTCACTTCGCGGAGAGTTTCGATTGGATATCGAGTAGCAGCGCGTGCGCTCTTGCTGCGTTGTGCTGGGTTCCCAGCGCGCTGGAGTGCTCCGCTGTGAACGCCTTGTCGGCTAGCTCTGCGTGCGGGAGAGCCTCGCGATAGCGCTTCTGGCCGGAGAGAGAATCGGCCCAGACCCATTGACACATCGCCATCTGCGCGCTGAGGGGGTTGATCTTCCCTTTCTCCACGCGGTAGAGATCCTGCGCCGTTCGCTCCGCGTCGACGTACTGCGCATTGCGGAGATAAGCTCGCGTCAAGAACATCAGCGGCGTCGCGAGCTGGTCGCTGTCTGGGCCGGTCAACTTCTTCCATTGCGGCAGCGACGTTTCCAGCGTAGAGATCGCAGCCCGCGTCTGGCCGTCGCTCATCAGTGCCGCGGCCACGTAGGACTGTGCCGTCAGGGTACGCCGAGAGCCTTCGCCCGAACACCGTTTCAAGCCCTCATACGCCGATCGTTCTGAAGCGAGTGCTCCCTTATTGTCTTTCCGTTGATTTTGCAGGACTGCCAGGTCAGAATAGGCGCCGGCCTGATCGCACACTGCATAAGGCTCGCGCCCGTAGATGCCGATGGCCTCTTTGGTGAGGCGCTCAGCTTCGTCCAGACGTCCACGAGGATTGATGGCGCTGCCCAGGCTGAGGACGGCGAACGCCAACTCATGCTCTGGGACATGACGGGCACGGCTTTCTCGCACGGCGGCTTCGAGCAGCTTCACGTTTTCGTCGGCGCGAAAGCCCGCATCCTCGCGCTCCTGCGCATAGAAGATCTCGATGTCGACACGAGCCTGCGGCGAGACTCCCGGCTGATGAGAGAGCGCCAGCGCATGGGCGGAGAGTGATTGGCCTAAATCGGTCTGTCCAACGGTGTACGCGATATTGCCGCGATAGCTTTCGGCTTCCGCCTCCGAAGCTAGATCTCCGGCAGCCCTGGCGCTGGCGTCAACCTGGGTGAATACCTGCTGCGCGTTTTGCAGAGCGCCGTTGTTGTACATGGACTCGGCCAGACTGAGCAGTGCCGCGCGTTGGTCGGCAGGATCCTGAATGAACTGCGGCAGCACGTTGACACCCAGTTGCAGAAACTCCGGCACTGTCGCCGCGGGCTTGCCGGTGTAGTCCGAGTTTGCCAGCTTGAAGAGCTGGTACATGAAGTTCTGCATCTGCAAGGCGCGCTGGCCTGCGACCACAGCCTGATGCTGCCGCCACAGCGCATAACCGGAGACGGCAATGATGACCAGAACGGCAAGCGTGCCCGCGACAACAGACGTCCGATTACGCCGCACGAATTTGGCGAGGCGATAGGTCGTGGTCTGCGGTCGCGCCAGGATCGGCCTGCCTGCCAGATAACGCTGGATGTCCGTAATGAGTGCGTCCACCGAAGCGTAGCGGTCCCTGGGCCGCGGGCTGAGGCACTTGGCGACAATCGTCGCGAGGTCGCCGCGCAGCAGGTGCAGCAGCCGCGTCTGTGTGAGTCCGCGGTGCTCTGCGGCGATCTGCGTGACCGCCTTGGTGATGGGCTCCGACGGCAGCTCCTTGAGCGAGCGCTCGATCATGATGGCGACCGAGCTGTCCTGGTTGGGGCGGCGGCCGGAGAGAAGTTCGAACAGGATCGCGCCGAGCGCATAGACATCGCAAGCGGTCGTGACGGCCTCGTTGCGAAGCTGCTCCGGGCTGGCGTATGCGGGCGTCGCCATCACGGTGGTGGTCAGCAGGCTGTCGGGCTGGATGAGTTTGGAGGTGCCGAAGTCCAGCAGCTTGACGCTGCCTTCAGCTTCCGTGACGAGGACGTTGGAGGGCTTCAGATCGAGATGCACGACCAGGTTGCGGTGAGCGTAGGCGACCGCCTCGCACACCTGTTGGAAGAGCTCGAGGCGTGCCGGAACGCCGAGTGAGCGATCGTCGCAGTAGACATCCAGATGGACGCCGTCGACGTACTCCATCGCCAGATAGGGTTCGCCGCTCTCGCCGAGGCCGGCGTCCAACATGCGGGTGATGTTGGGATGATCGAGGGAGGCGAGAATGTGCTGCTCGCGGGCGAAGCGGTCCGCAAAGAACGGCCCGGCGGCGTGCAGGGAGAGGACTTTCAACGCGGCGCGCTGAACGACCCCGCCCGCGATTCGCTCGACGAGGTAGACCGTGCCGATTCCGCCGGAGCCGAGGAGGCGAACGATCGAGTAGGGGCCGATCCGCCCGGTCAGCGGGTGTGCGGTGGTTGGCGCAGAAGCGGGCGCGCCGGCGTCTTGCTCCCTCGCGGAAAGAATGAGCACACGGGCACGACGGCGGAGTTCCGGGTCGGCACAGGCTTCTGCCAGCAGCGCGTCAAGATCGGCGCCGGGGTTCTCTTCAGCCAAATGGAACAGGGACTGTAGTGTGTCCCAGTTGTCTGCGTCTTTGGTCATGAGTCGAGTCTCACCCTGTACGCGAGAGATCGCGGAGAAATGTGTCAGTACACGTTTTCACGATGGGAGACGGGAGCTATCCCGCCTGCAATCGCTCGTTCAACCAGGCGCGGACAAACCTCAGATCGCGGTCGACGCTGGCCTTGGAAACATGGAGCAGTTCCGCCGTCTCATCTGCCGTGAAGCCAAGAAAGAAACGGAGTTCGAGCATGCGGCACTTGCGCGGATCGATCCGGTCCAGCTCCTCAAGAATGCGATCGAGATCGATGGTGGCCGCAGGATCGGCGTCGGCCCACGTCATGTCGTCGTGCAGCGGAACCAGGACGCCGCCGTCGCGCTTCTGCCTGCCTTCGGAGCGTGCGTGGTCCACCAGCACCCGGCGCATCAGCCGCGCACAGAGGCTGTAGAAGTGTTCGCGGTCTTCAAATCGCAGACTGCGCTGGCGAAGAAGTTTGAGGAAGAGTTCGTTGACGACGCAGGTCGGTTGCAGCATGTTCTCGGGGCGCTCGCCCCGGAAAAGCGCACCGGCAATCCTGCGCAGGTCGGGGTACACCATCTCGAAGAGTACGTCGGTAGACGCCGCCTTATCTTCACTCCATGCGTGCAGCAACTGCGTGATTTCCCCTGGTGGCGGCAAGAGAGTTCCCCGATGGTCCGTGCAAACGGAGTGCAGAGTTGAATTTGCGACGTCCGGTGAGAGCCAAGGATATCAGTTCCATCCGACGGACGCGCGTCGCTGCTGCAAGAGCTTGGGGAGGCCTCACCCGAGCTTCAAGCTTTCCGAGCAAAGGCCGTGCGTGGCCTTCTCGCAACTTCGCGGGTGCTTGATGGCCCTACTTGGGTATCTGTCATTCCGATGCGGTGTCCCACGCTCGCATCGTGTCTCTCTCGAAGAAGCTCGACGTTTAGAGCACGATGAATTGCGATCGCCAACTAAGGTAGTCCAATTGTGCTGATATTCAGGAGCGAAGGGGACGATGTTGTCCTGCTGCGATCTGCGCTTGCTTGATTCGATACGTTCTTTTAGGCGTCTGCCACATTACGGTGAAGTCTCCGTGGTAATGAGACTTCACCGTAATGTTTTCCTTGATGCGTCTACTGCACTGTGATGGACAGATTCAACGTTGAGACAGCAGTACCAGCTGTTACCGTGACCGGTACAGTGTAGGTTCCGGCTGCCGTTGTTACTGTCGTCGGGCCTTTCGAACCGCTGCTGCATCCGCCCAGAGCCGCCATTGAGACAAGGGCGAGAAGGCTCAACACGATCCCTCCGCGTAACAGCTTCCTCCGGCTGAAGAACCCAAGCGGCAGCAGCAGCAGTGCAGCAAACACTGGGGTCATCGTTGTGAGTCCTGGCAGCGATTCCAATGCGGCGACGGTCGTCACCGTAGAGAACGTGAGTGTCGTGCTGGCTGCAGTGTTGTTCGCGGTGAAGATGAGGCTGGACGGAGCGAAGGTACAGGATGCACCTGCCGGCAAAGTTCCGCAAGCGAAGGTTACGGTCCCCGTGTAGCCACCCACCGGCGTTCCTGTGATGACAACGGTGCCGGATGATCCATGAACGATGGTCAGCGAAGATGGCTGCGCCGCAAAGGTGATTGCCGGCGCCGCGTTGATGGTGACGGTGGAGACAGGGGAGGTTGCAGCGCCGAAGATGCTGTCTCCGGAGTAGCTGACAGTGATGGTGTGAGCACCTGCCGCGAGGCTGGTGGTCGAAAAGCTGGCTGTTCCTGAGGCCAGGGTTGCGGTGGAGAGAGTTGTCGCGCCATCCTTGAACGTGACGCTACCCGTGGGCGTTCCCGGAGTGCCGGTGACAGCCACCGAGAGTGTAACCGAAGCGCCAACCAAGGCAGTTGCCGGAGCCGTGAGAGCTACCGTTGCCGTGGCGGGAGCGACCATCAGGTTCTGCGCCGCAGAGACGCTGGCGCTGAAGGCGGTGTCGCCGGCGTAGCTGGCGGTGACGCTGTAGGTGGTGGCGTTGAGTGATGTAGCGGTGTAGGAGGCGGTTCCGGTTCCGTCGAGTGTGCCTGTGCCCAGCGTGGTGGCGCCGCTGAGGAAGGTGACCGTGCCGGTCGGCGTACCCGTGCTGCCTGTCTGCCCGGTGACCTTGGCCGTGAACTTGGCGCTTTGGCCGCCCACGACGCCGGTCGGCAGCGTCAGTGCGGTGGTGGTGGTGGCCGTCGGCGCGATCTTCACGACGAAGCTGTCGTTGATGTACCCTCCGCCTGGACTTGCCGTGTGTGGCTGGAAGGCTCCGGGTGTCGTTGGGTACGTCGCGCTGTTGGTATAGCCCGCGAGATAGATGTTATTTGTTGCGTCGACAAAGATGGAGGTAGGAATGGAAGTCGCGTCGGTGGTGCCGCCAATTGCGCTCGAAAAGGCGACCGCACTGCCGTCGGCCTTGAAGCGTTTGATGTAGGCGAAGTGCGATTCTGACTGCACCATGACGGGGTTCACTGTGGGGCTAAGGACGACTCCCTGTTCGTCCCCGGCGACATACACGCTGCCATCGGAGCCGAGGGCAACGGCGTCATTGTCGTCGTTGTTCCTTCCGTTCGCTCCGTTGTTGCCGGTGTAGGTAGACCACACCAGGCCGCTGCCCGTCGCGTTCAGTTTGCTGAGGAAGCCGCCAGAGCAGATGTTCTGACTAACATACCCGCCGGGGACAGTGCTGAAGGCACCTGCCGTAGTCGGGAACGTGCAGCTATTGGTATACCCGGTGACGACGGCATTGCCGGAGGCATCGACGGCGACACCCGTTGCGATGTCATTTGAAGCCGTGGTGCCGGTCAGGTAGGTGCTGTAAACCTGTGAGGTCGCCGAAGTGCCTGCGGGGTTATATTTGGCGACAAACGCAGGCAGCGAGTTGGCGACTCTGGAAGGCTCAAAAGCGCCCGTCGTGGTCGTGATGAAGAAATTGGCGTCCATATACCCGGAAACATACGCGTTGCCCGCGGTGTCCAGCGCAATGCCGGTGGCGTGGAGCGTTGAGACATAATGGCCCACTGGGTTGTGATTGCCCAGCGTGGTGGAGTAAAGCAGGCCGTTACCCTGTGCGTTGAATTTCACAACGATGCCGTAAGTATCGCCGCTTTGATTTGGGTTGGTCGGTTCGGAGGCATTTGCGGAGGTTGCGATGCAGAAGTACGACTGGTAGCCAGTACCATTGCTGTTGTAGGGACCGGGGCATACGGCGTTGGTGACACCCGTCACCCAGGCTTCACCGGCTGCATTGACGGCGACCGCCGTGAGCTTGGTGGCATTGCCTCCGCTCAGGTAGGTGGAATAGACCAGCTTACTGCCGGTTGGGTCGAGCTTCGTCAGCACACCGCCCGTGTCTTCTTGTCCGTTGCCTATACAGGCGTTGACGCGGACGCCTGTGCTGGACCCCGCTGGCACTACGTTGTTGGCGCCGCAAATTGTCTGGTAGGCTCCGGCGGTCACCGGGTAATCGCCATAGCTCGTGTAGCCCGTGACATAGGCGTTGCCGCCGGTATCCACCGCAATGCCGGCGGAGTAAGTGTATTCACTCGCACCCAGATAGGTGGAGTACACCAGGGTGGTGCCCGTTGCGTTGAATTTGCTCACAAAGATTGCCAGCGGGTATGTGGGATTGAGCGTCTCGGGATTCGTACTCTGGTACGCACCTTTGACCGGAAAGTCCGTCGAGGACGTGTTGCCGATGACGTAAACGCTGCCTGCGCTGTCGACCGTCATTCCGGTAATGGTGTCGTTCGCGGTGCCACCGAGATACGTGAGGTAGCTGAGGACGGGGTCGATGACGAGCGGCTTGGAGTGGTCATATGCGCCCAGCGCGAAGCCAACCTTGTTATCCGCGATCTGGTAGCTGCCTTCGACGCTGATCTTGCGGTCGCCGTCGAGCTGGTAAACGACCGGCTTGTGGAAGCGGGCATCTTCGCCCTGCACCGAGAGCACCAGGTCGCCGGACTTATCGACCACGGGACTGGCTCCCGTGAACTGCAGGGCAATCTCCGCGGCGTCTGCTCCGGGAGCGACGACGAAGTCATACTCGAGTTCGCGCTGGTTGCCGTAGTAAACGAGGTCGACGCCGGGGTAGACGGCCTTGTAGCTGACGCGCTGATAGGTGGGCAGGGCGGTCTTCCACTTGCTCTGGTCGGAGCCGGCGAAGTAGTTCACGGTTCCGGGCAGCAGATCTTCGCCCGAAACGGCGGCCTTTAGGTTGCCGCCCAGCAGCTTCATGCCGAGTGTGGCAGACTGGGTTGCCGGCGCTGCGGAGAAAGGATTGGCGTGAGCAGCGGCGGCACTTGGCTTCTGGAGTTCGAGCACGGCTTTGCCGGGTGTGAGAAATAGCGCGTAACCCTGGCCGCGAGAGAGGAACTGCACTCGTGCATCCGCTTGGCCCTGATTCTTCTCGAAGCTGAGTGGGACCTTGCCAAAGTTGCGATCGACGTGAGCAGCGCGAGGGGCCGCTTTTGGCCCAGCCGCGCCATGGCATAGGGGAACGCCCAGTGTGGCGAGCGCGGCAAGCAACAATACGGGGCGGCAGGCGGAGAACCTGAACCGCTGGGGGGCATTGCGTTCGGAAGAAAAGTTTGAGGCCTGTGTTTTGAGGGATTTGGCTGTCATGGGCTGCTCCTTTGGCGGACCGTTCGGAATGCCGCCTACCTTAGACAGCGGAAAGTCTATGCAAACCCTCTCACTGTTTTTTCAGAGAATCGCTGGGTGCTGGATCGAGAGGGACGGCTGACGGCTCTGTCCCGCGATGTCCAGTCAGCTTGGGGTGACCTGTTTCGAGCTAGAATCGGGCAGGGCGAAATTCGCCTGGGCCATCGACAATCGGGAGCTGCATGGAGTCTGAACAAGGGGAGATTACCCTTCTGCTGGTGAAGTGGAGGGGAGGAGAAGCCAAGGCGTTTGAAGAGTTGATGCCGCTGGTCTATCCACACCTCCGCGAGGTGGCATCCGCCTACCTTCGCAGGGAGCGAAACCCCGGAGTGATGCAGGCGACCTCGCTTGTGCACGAACTGTACTTGCGGTTGCTGCAGCAAAACCGCACCGTACTGAGCGACCGTTCACACTTTTACACCTTTGCTGCGAAAGTCATGCGCCAGATCCTGATCGATCATGCACGGGAGACGCAGGCGCAACGGCGAGGGCGGGGTATCCAGCATGTTCCCCTAAGCCCGGAGATTCCATGGATCGAGGTGGGAAGCCCCGACGTGCTGGAACTCAATATCGCGCTGGATGAGTTTGAAAAGATCGACCCGGCACGGCTCCAGGTGGTGGAACTCAGGTATTTTCTGGGCTGCACGGTTGAGGAGACCTCAGAACTTCTTGGCAAGTCGAATGCGACGGTGCATCGTGATCTCCAGTTCGCGCGCTCGTGGCTATACCGCCGACTGTATCCAGAGGCGGTGAAACCACTCATGGGGCAGTGAGAGGGTTTGCGACGAAATTCCGCAGACTCCATCATGAAGCCGTGCCTGGGACCGCTGTTTGAGAAAGGCGCCTGATGAACGGCGAGACAGCGCGCTGGCAAGCCACCGAAGCCATCTTCCACGATGCCTTGTTCGTGGCGGAGCCGGAACGCACAACCCTGCTGACGACACGCTGCGCGGGCGATACGACACTGATGGCGGAGTTGCGTTCGTTGCTGGCGGCCTGCGAGGCCGAGGCAGATCACCGCAGCCGGGTGGGCACGGAAAGCGTGTCGCCGGGAGCAGCGATAGGGCCCTACGTCATTGACGGGCTCATCGGGCGCGGTGGCATGGGGGCGGTGTATCGAGCTCACCGCGCAGACGGACAGTTTGAACAGCAGGTCGCCATCAAGATTGTCGACATGCCGCTGGCCTCAAATTTCTTTCGTGAGCGGTTTCGGGCCGAACGTCAGATGCTGGCAGGTTTGACTCATCAATATATTGCGCGCCTGCTCGATGGTGGATTGAGCGAAGGCGATGAACTGTACCTTGTCATGGAGTTTATTCACGGAGACTCCATTGTAAAGTTCTGCAACAAGCATTCCGTCAGTGTGGATGAGCGTTTGCGGCTGTTTATGAAGGTTTGTGAGGCAGTGCAGTATGCCCACGCAAACCTGATCGTGCATCGCGATTTGAAGCCGGAAAACATCCTTGTAGCAGAGGACGGCACACCCAGGCTGCTTGATTTCGGCACAGCCAAGATGATGCGACCGCTGGCGGAGGACGGAAATGGAGATGCTACCCGATCCGATCTGCGGACCTTCACGCCACGCTATGCGAGCCCGGAGCAGGTACTGGAGCAGCCGATCGGCATCGCCTCCGACATCTATTCGCTGGGTGTTTTGCTGTACGTTCTGCTCACGGATCAGGAGCCCTATTCCCTGGAGAACTTTTCGACGGAGGAACTGGTGCGAGTCGTCTGCGGTGTGCAGCCACGCCGGCCAAGCTCAACCCGATCACCCTTCGGTAAGATCGATGCCGACCTGGACAGCATTGTGCTGAAGGCTCTGCGCAAAGACCCGAAGGAGCGCTACTCAACGGTTGAAAATCTTGCCGAGGACGTTCAAGCGTATCTCGATCATCGGCCCGTGGCGGCGCGTAAGGGAAACCTTCGCTACCTTGCGGGAAAGTTTGCGCGACGAAACACGCTCGCGCTGGCGGGCGCTGTTTTCTTGCTGGTCACTATTCTTGCCGGCACAGCCGGTGTAGTGTGGCAGTCCCATATTGCGAACGAACAACGGCGAAGGGCAGAGGCGCGCTCTGCCGATCTGCGGGAGCTAAGCGACAGCCTGCTTTCGGAACTGGATCAGGCGCTGCAGGATATTCCCGGCTCAACTGGGGCCCAGAAACTGCTCGTGACGAGGGTGTTGGAGCATCTTGACCGCATGGCGAAAGATGCCGAGGGTGATCGACAGACTGCACTGGACCTGGTCAACGCCTATACGCAGCTCGGTAACGTTCAGGGCAATATCTACTACCAGAACACAGGCGACACCGCTGGCGCCATTACCAGTTTCAATAAAGCCATTGCCATTGCCGGACCGCTGGCGCAGACATACCCTCAAGACAAAGAGGTGCTGCGGTCTCAGGCCGCGGCGTATGAAGCCAAGGGCGAATCCCTGAGTCAGTCCGGAGACGCTCGGGCTTCTGTCGCCGCACTTCAGACTGCGGTTCACACCTATGACAGAGCGATTCAACTGCCTGGGGTCACTGCGGATTTGATCTTCGAGGCGGCCATCGCCTACGAGACACTTGGCAACGAAGAAGGTGAGGACACGGGTCTGGCAGACCCAGTGGCATCCATGGCGGCCTATCGCCGCACGCTGGACATGGACGAAAGGGCATTGCGCCTCGACCCTGGCTACATGGCGGTACGGCGCGGTATTCCTGTCATGCATGTGCACCTGGGAAACGTGTTTCTCGAAACAGAACCAGACAAAGCGCTCAGCGAATTTCGGCTGTCTCTCCAGATGCAGGAGGTACTGCCCGGAGATCAGCGAAAAAAACTAAGCCAGGTCCGGCTCCACGCAACCACGCTGCGCAAGATAGGGCAGGCATTCTCTGAAATGGGCATGTACAAAGAGGCGCTGGCGGCATTCTCACGGGCGCGACCCGTGGTTCAACACCTTTCGGATGCGGACCCCAAAGATGTCACCGCTCTCGTCGATCTGTGGCGCATGCAGGATGCTGAGGCAGTCGTTAACGAACAGGGCGGCGACGTTGACCTGTCATCCGCAGGCCGCGACATGCGCAGAAAATACTGGCTGGCGGCAATGAACGCACTGGACCAGGAAGTCGACACCATGCGCAGGATCATCCAGCTCAGCCCATCACACAAAGAATGGGACGAGGCCATGGCGGGTGCGCTCATCCGCCTTGGGGTCCTCAAGCATCAGCTTGGGCAGCCGCGCGATTCCGCCGCTGCCGCGCAGCGTTCGCTGAAACTTCTTCTACAGGCTGCTCGAAGCCGACAAGCGGCCGCAAGCGACATCGACGCAGCAGTAGGTGCCGAGTTGACCGCTGAGCCCGCTATCGCGAGAGATCCAGTCGTCGCACTTCGTCTGGCCGAAAAGGGCGTCGAGATGACGCATCATCGCGACGCCAGATATCTCCTGCTCCTTGCGAAAGCCTATCGTGCCAACGGTGACACAGACCATGCGGTGCAATCCGCAACAGAGGGGCTTGCACGGCTTCCGCCAAGCCGGCCAGGCATCGCGACCGCGCGAACCCGCATTCTGTTGACGTTACAACTAAACCGGCCCAAGGCGCGTCATCCTGAGTAGTGAGACGGGTGTAATGTAAATCTGGCAGGCAGATTTGATGTCCTCTAAACGCGCGGTGCGTTTCTTGCCGCTCACGGTCTCCAATTCCTCATTGGAATCCTGCGCGGGCGCGATCCAATCCGGTGGGTCTTCGTAGCCATAGGAGTAGCGGGGTACCTCTCTTCAATGGGGCGGAGGTCGGCGTCGAAGTGCTCGCGGGTCAGCGCAATCAAACGGTCGGCGCGAACCTGATCAACTAACGGCATCAGTGCTTTCCCTTCGTGTGAGGTGAGGCCCGTTCGGTTAGCTGGCGAGGACGCGTCGATTCTCTCCTATGGCTGGCGTCACGATTTCAAGTCGCAATAGGTACAAGCATCGCCAGTTATTGTTGGATCATGCCGAGGCGGAACGGAATCGTTACCACTGGATTCATACCGACAAAAGTGCTACCAAAACCAAAACGGCAAATAAAGAGGCTTTCCCTGTCCGCCTTCAGGCTTCTGATTTTATTGAGGTTTTGGTAGCGTTACCGGGGCTCGAACCCGGACTCTTCGCCTTGAGAGAGCGTCCAGGCAATTTGCAGCACATCGTCGCATAGAGTCGCACTAAGCTACAAAACACCTATAAACATTGATGATTCGTTTCATCACTTAGCGGCGAAGCGTCGCACAGAGAAGCACGAATAACCGATGGGGTGTATCTCCCGTGTATCTCACTTTGTCATTTTTGGGCGTAAACTCGCTTTTGTAGGCGAGGAGTTTTTCCCACGTTTTACTAGGCGATGAGTGTATCTCACCCCCGGTGGACGCTCCACGAAATGAGGTTCCAATGTCACGTCGCGCGGGTCCAGTTGAAGGTGTCTTTGAGCGCGTTGCAGGCTCCGGTGTCTGGTACGTCCGTTTTCGGATCAATGGAAAGCTGGTGCGGAAGTCGTTTGGCGCTGACCGGACTTCAGCGGTTGCCTATGTTGAAAAGGCCAGGACGTTACGGCGTTCGGGCGACGGCTATGTGCCAGCAACAGCCAAGCGCCCTCCACGGTCGTTTGCAGAGATTGCAGCCATTGGGTCGGGGACAACGATCAACGAACTCTGCGACGATGCTCTACGTTTCAGTCTCCGCAATCATCGCGATAAGCTGAACCCGCCAACGCGGATTGCGGCCATCCGGGCGGCGTTCGACCAGCGTCCGGCAGAGTCGGTTACGCCGCTTGAGATTACAGCGTGGCTGGAAGGTTTGGGCGTTGAACCGGGCACCGAGGCCCGGTACAAAAGCACACTCTCCCTCTGCTATCGGGAGGGCATGAAGAATCAGAAAGTGACAACAAACCCGGCGCGCCTTGTCACAAACCGTCGGGCTCCGGCGGGGGTTCTGCGTTACCTGCTAGGAGCTGAGGAGGAGCGGTTGCGTACAACAATCAAGCGGCGGTTCCCTCACCATCTGCCGGAGTTGGTAGTCGCACTCAACACCGGAATGCGGAAGGGTGAACAGTACGGCCTCCTCTGGACGGACGTGGACTTTGCCTCGCGAAGGCTCATGGCGAACAACACAAAAAATGGAACGCCACGGACAATCCACATGAACGATGACGCTCTCGCGGCCATGAACGATCTCCGCAAAATGGCGACGGGCGAACGGGTCTTCAACATCCGAGAGAACCGGACGTGGTGGTATGAAGCAATCAAACACGCGAAGATTGCGAACTTTCGCTGGCACGATCTCCGCCATACTTTTTGCAGCCGCTTGGCACAGGCTGGGGTCAATCTCAAGGTCATTCAAGAGGCGGCTGGACACAAGACAATCGCCATGACCTCCCGATATGCCCATCTCGATCACACGACCTTACAGAACGCCCTGGCCGTCCTGAATAGGCCTACGGTAGCTGTATGAAGAGCTGCCTATTCAACGCCCCATGAAGGAAGCGAAACGCCGTCTGGATTACGATTGGCATGAGATTTTGGAGAGCGCCGCCACCGAGCGGCGCTTTTCTATTGACTTTCAACCGTGCAAATTGAACACGAATGTTTTATTATGCAAGGATGATCGAGCGATCCGTCACGCCCCTAATCG
>DASRLB010000067.1:0-3408 GCA_035648695.1 Acidobacteriaceae bacterium
GCTTTGGCGGGGGCGGAGATAGTGGCGGCGGCGGTGGTGGCGGCGATGACTTTGGCGGAGGTTTTGGCGGCGGGTCCGATGGCGGCGGTTCGAGCGGCAGTTGGTAAAGCGTAGTCTTGCAGGAGCGCGGAAAAGCGCGAAAGGATGAGTGATGAAAGCTGGATGGGTTGCACTTGGAGTGGTTGGTTTACTGGTGATTGCAGTGCTGATTGGCGCTGGGACCTATATCTCTTCGAGAAATACGATGGTGCAGATGAATGAGGACGTGAACCAGACATTCCACCAGATTGACGTGGAGCAGCAGCGGCGGCTGGACCTGATCCCGAATCTGGTGGCTTCGGTGAAGGGCTATGTGAATGAGGAGCAGACCGTGCTGACCAACATCGCGAACGCGCGCGCCGGGATTGTGGCGGCGGGTTCGGGCGGCGACCATGCGGGGGCGATCCAGGCGTACAAGGCGATGGATGTGGCGATCAGTCCGCTGCTGCGGCTGCAGGAGTCGTACCCGAATTTGCGGTCTAACGAGCAGTTTGTACGGCTGACGGATGAGCTTGCGGGCACGGAGAATCGGATCAAGGTGGCACGGGAGCGGTATAACAAGTCGCTGGAGGCGTACAACGTGTATGTGCGACAGTTTCCGAACAGCGTTTGGGCGAATATGGCGGGGTTCCATTACCGGGATGAGTATTACACCGGGGATGTGGCCAATAAGGTTGCGCCGAAGGTGGATTTCGGGAAGTAGACCGGCAAGTCGGAGACGGCCATCGCTGCGGCGGTGGCCGTTTTTGTTTTGTGCAAACCCACCTTAGGCGCAAAGAGCGCGCCGAAGATGGGTCACCCCGGAGTTTGCGGTGGGTGGAGGAGAACAGGCAACAACAAAGGAAGACGCAGATTCCCTACGGGAATGACAACAAGAAAAAGGTGGGCCATCGCTTCGGCGGTGGCCGTTCCCTTTTTGATACCGGCGCGATGTGCCTCAGATGGGGTAGGTTAGGGACATGGGTGCGCATCCACATTCGCCGAACGGCGTGACAACGGGGGTCCCGACCAGCGTGTCGACGCTGGTGGGGATGACTGTTGTCGACGAGTCGGGGAAGAGCTGTGGACGGGTGCATGAGTTTGCCGTGGACGTGGCGCGGGATGCAGCGCATGTGGGGGCGTTGATCCTGCGGCGGCGCGAGGGTGGGAAGCTGCGGGAGTTTTCGTTGCCGGTCGCGAGCCTGGAATTGCCGGCTGCGGGCGCGACGAAGCTGGTCGCGAAAGCTGCGCCGATGCCGGCGGGGGAGATTGGGGATTTCTTGCTGTTGGAGCGGGACCTGCTCGACCAGCAGATTATCGACGTGGACGGGCACAAGGTTGTGCGGGTGAACGACGTCAACCTGGTGTGGGAGATGGCGGTGGGACCGGAGGTCCCGCTGGCGCTGCGGATCGCCGAGGTCGAGGTGGGGACGCGGGGCGCGGTGCGGCGGCTGCTGAAGGGCTTGCCCAATGGCGCGGTGACGGTCATGTCGGAGACGTTTTCGCGGCGGGCGATTCCGTGGGAGTTTGTGGACCTGATCGTGCGCGATCCGGCGCGGCGGGTGCGGCTGAAGATCGAGCAGAAACGGCTGGCAAAGCTGCATCCTTCGGACATTGCGGCGATTTTGGAAGAGCTGGCTCCGGCGGAGCGCGAGGCGATCTTTACCAGCCTGCCGGAGGAGACGGCGGCCGAGACGCTGGAGGAGTTCGAGCCGAAGGTGCAGAAGGAGTTGCTACAGGGGCTGGATTCGGAGCGCGCGGCCGACATTATCGAAGAGATGGACCCGGCGGCGGCGGCGGACTTGCTGGCCGAGCTTTCGGATGAGCACTCGGAAGCGATCCTGGAAGAGATGGAGCCGGAAGAACGGCAGGATGTGGAGGAGCTGCTCGAACACGAGGAGACGTCGGCGGCGGGTCGGATGACGACGGATTATGTGTCCGTGCTGGTGGGCGCGACGGTGGCCGAGACGGTGGAGGCGCTGCGGGCGTTCGAGGGCGATCCGGATACGATTACCGAGGTTTATCTGCTGGATGAGGCGGAACATTTGAAGGGCGTCGTGGCGCTGGCGCGACTGTTGATTGCGCAGCCGGGGACGGCGGTGGCTACGCTTTCTGAAGGGCATAATGTGAGCTGCGGCGTGGACGCAAGGGACTCGGATGTGGCGGAGCTGTTCGATAAATACAATTTGAGGTCGCTGCCGGTGGTGGATAAGCAGGGCAAGGTGGTGGGCGCGATCCACGCAGAGCAGGTGATTGCGCAGTTGCTCGAGGGGTGACGGTGAGGCCGCTGAAGATTTTGTATGGGGCGGGGTTGTCGCTGGCGGACTCGTCGCAGTATCGGGCGTGGGCGCTGGAGCGGCTGGGGCATACGGTTATTCCGTTAAATTTCTATGAATATGAGTCGGGGAATGCGGTGGTGCGGAAGGTGGTCCATCGGCTGACGGCGGGGCCGGGGGTGGGGCGTTTCAATCGGGATATTTTGGCGGCGGCGGAGAGAGAAAAGCCGGACGTTTTCTGGGCGGACAAGCTGCTGTGGCTGCGGCCTTCGACGCTGGATAAGTTGCGCGCGATGAGGGTGGCGACGGTCAGCTATATGATCGATAACCCGTTTGGGACGCGGCGGGACCCGGGTTGGCGGCTGTATCTGAAGGACATTCCACATTTCGATTTGCATGTGGTGCAGAGGGACAGCAATGTGGCGGACTATCGGGCGCGGGAGGCTCGGGATGTGATTAAGGTGCAGACCGCGTATGAGCCGACGGTGCATTATGCGCCGCCCGAGGGGTGGGGCGATGAGCGGCGGGACCGCGGGGTTTCGTTTATCGGGACGGCGTATGACGATCGCGCGGAAGTGCTGACGCGGTTGTGGAGGGAGTTTGGGTTTCCCGTCGTGATTTCGGGGGATGCGCAGTGGAAGCGGCGGCTCCCTGCCGATGCGGTGAAGGCGCTTTATACCGGTGGGGAGTTGTATATGGAGGCGTATCGCGAGGGGATCTGGCGGTCGAAGATCAATTTGAGTTTTATTACCCATGCGAACCAGGATGAGTTTGTGCATAAGAGCTTTGAGATTGCGGGGTGTGGAGGGTTTCTGCTGGCCGAGAGGTCGGCGGGGCATCTGGAAAGATTTGTGGAGGATGAGGAGGCGGTTTTCTTTACGGGGATGGAAGAACTCGTCAAGAAGATTCGGCTTTATCTTCCGGATGAGGCGGCCCGGGAGAGGATTGCCGCGGCGGGTAGGGCGAGGGCCGAGAGAGATGGGTATCATAACGATGCGCAGGTGGGGAAGATTGTCGAGCGCGTGCGGGGGGTGGTGGCTGGTTGAGCGGGGTTGTTTAAGAGCTGCGAGCTACGAGGTATCGAGCGACGAGGAAGAGCGGGTTTGTTGAGGAG
>DASRLB010000068.1:0-4608 GCA_035648695.1 Acidobacteriaceae bacterium
TCTCGCGCCCTCGCCCTCGGCTGGTACCTGACCGGCGACGAGCGTTACGCCGAGCACGCCACCGCGCTGCTCCGCACCTTCTTCCTCGCGCCCGCGACCGCGATGAACCCCAACCTCAAATTCGCGCAGTACATTCCCGGCGTCAACACCGGCCGCGGCACGGGCATCCTCGACGCCCGCGGCCTCGCCCGCGTGGTCGACGCAGTGGGCCTGCTGGCCGGCTCCAAAAGTTGGACGCCCGAAGACCAGGCCGGCATGACGAAATGGTTCGCCGCTTACTATGCGTGGATGACGACCTCCGACGCCGGCCACCATGAGAAAGCTGCGACGAACAACCACGGCTCGTGGTTCGCCGCGCAGGAAGCCTCCATCGCCATGTTCCTCGGCAAAACGGACGACGCGAAAAAGATCGCCGAGCAGGTCCGCGACCAGCGCATCCCCTCGCAGTTCGACGCCGCCGGCATGCAGAAGTACGAACTCGTTCGCACCAACTCGTTCTCCTACAGCGCCTTCAATCTCGAAGCCCTCACCGAGCTCGCCAACATCGTCGCCTCCACCGGCATCGATCTCTACGCGACCAGGCCCGGCATCCTCACCGGCATCGATGCCCTGCTGCCGTTCGACTCCACGCACAAGTGGCCGCACGCTCAGATCAGCGCGGGCAAAGAAGATTCTCTCTGTCCCGCGCTGGTCCGCGCCGCCGCCCACACGCACGATGCCAAGTATCTCGAAGCCCAGAAGCGCTTCGACTGCAAGCAGAACGCCGTCACAATGCTTGAGGCGCTGGGGAACTGACGCTCGGCGGCAACAGCTTCCGCGGCTGCGACACCACCGGCGTGCAGGCCCCGTACTCGGCCCGCTGGCATGCGTTCCGAGCCCGTGCCTGTAGCAGCGATATCAAAATGTCCGGCGTCCTCTTCGCGACTTCGAAGGCCGCGACCTGCATCACGCCGCTGCTGTCGCGATAGCTGATCGTGATGTAGTGCTGCTTCATACGCGGCTTCAGCAGGCCGACCACAATCGTCGCAATCAGCCCAAGATGGTGCGTCACTTCCTCACGGGACGAGAACTCGACGATATTCGCATAAGGCATCGCCAGGTCCGGACTCCCCAGCGCACGAAACACCATCTTGTCCGGCACCGTTATATCGAACTGCCCGACAACGCCAGCCTTCGTTCCGGCGACACTGCTCGACCGCAACTGAACTTCAGAACCCTCAACCGCAAGCGCGGGCAACTCGCCCAGAACGAGAACGGACAAAATCGCAACACATAAAATTTTTTGCATGGTCACTCTCCTTGAAGTCAGAAGATAGGCGCGAATACCCGCTCCGCCAGCCCCCATCAGGACACTTTCTCCTGTGTCACAACCTCCTGTGGCACAACCGTGAAATTTCCGCAAGAACTGGATCATAACGGTAATCGCGCACAATTTCCCTATGACACGCATCAAATAGTGACAGCATTATTGTGCTGGCTGAGGGTACTGGAGGTAGTATTATCCCGATGTCAACGATGAATACACTTTTTGCGATTTTGGCAGTTTCGAACGCTGCCGCACTTGAACCAAGAATTCAAAGTGCCTCCCCGTGGTTGAACCTGAAGGTAGGAGAGGGGCAGTGGCTCTTGATTGCTCCTGCCGCCACCACAACGAAAGAGATTTCGGACCGACTGGGTATAACCGAGACGCCGGGCGTGAGCAATGGCATTGTGTTGCGAGTGGAAACTTATTTTGGCCGTAACCCTCAGTCCGTCTGGGAATGGATAACCGCGAAAAAAGGGGCAGAGCTTGGCAGTCCAACGACCATCTAAGGATGATGCATCATCGCCTGACTCTTTATCCACCCCCGGCGGAGGCGGTGTAACCGCTGACCGGCTCTACGACGTTTCTCAGCGGCTCAGCCGCATGGAATCCTCCGTTACATATCTCGAAGCACATGCGGATGAAGCGAGGAAGAAGCTCGATGTCATCTCTGGACAGATCACCAAGGCAGAGGGGTCGTTCAACACAGCCAAATATTTTCTTGGTGCAATCTGCATCGCTATATGGGGCTTCGTTGCCATGTGGGCAAAGCATCACTTTGGTTGGTAGGAGATTGCCCAATCCATTCCGCCGTTGACAGCATGCCCCCACAGCGATAGCCTTAACCTCCATGAGCGTTCTGCTGCACCGTCACGGACTCCACCATCACCATGCGCATGGCATGTCGGCGGCTGTGTCCGGTTTGGCGAAGTAACAAAACGCACAACAGGATTCCAAACAAGTCCGCCGACGCGCACACTCCGCGAGCGGGCTTTTTGCTGTTCGCGATTCCCCACAACGCAAACCGCAAAAGGACAAACATGACAGCCGCATCCCTACCCACCATCGATTTTGAAAAGGCCGGCGGCCTCGTCGCCGGCATCGTGCAGGACGCCAAAACCGGCGAAGTCCTCATGCTCGGCTTCCTTAACGAAACAAGCTACGCCAAGACCCTCGAAACCGGCTTCGTCACCTTCTGGTCGCGCACCCGCAACAAGCTCTGGATGAAAGGCGAAACCAGCGGCAACCGTCTTCGCATCGTCTCCGCCGCAACCGATTGCGACAACGACGCCCTGCTCTTCCGCGTCGACGTCGAAGGCGACGGCCTGGTCTGTCACGAAGGCACGGTCAGTTGCTTCACGAAGCCGATAGCGCTACAACCAGCGGAGTAAGGTTCTGGGTTCTCGGTTCTTGGTTCTCGGGACCAGCAACCCGCTCGCTCAACCACCAACCCACAACCCAGAACCGACAACCCACAACCCGCACCACCGAGAACCCATGACGACCCCAAAACTCAAACTCGGCATCCCCAAAGGCAGTCTCCAGGACGCCACCATCGCCCTCTTCGAACGCGCCGGCTGGCACATTTACGCCAGCGGCCGCAGCTATTTCCCCACCATCGACGACCCCGAAATCGAATGCATGTTAGTCCGCGCACAGGAAATGGCCCGCTACGTCGAGCACGGCGCCCTCGACGCCGGCCTCACCGGTAACGACTGGGTGCTCGAAAACAACTCCGACGTCGAGCGCGTCACCTCGCTCACTTACTCCAAGGCCAGCCGCACCCGCGTCAAATGGGTGCTCGCGGTACCCGAAGACTCGCCCTTCCAAACCCCCGAAGACCTCGCCGGCAAGACCATCGCCACCGAACTGGTCGAGTTCACCAAGCGCTACTTCGCCGCGAAAAACATCCCCGTCAAGGTCGAGTTCTCGTGGGGCGCGACCGAAGTCAAACCCCCCACCCTCGCCGACGCCATCGTCGAAGTCACCGAGACCGGCAGCTCCCTCCGCGCCAACCGTCTGCGCATCATCGAAACCCTGATGGAGTCCGAGACGCAGCTTATCGCCAACCGCTCCGCATGGGCCGACCCGTGGAAGCGCGCCAAGATCGAAACGCTGTCTCTCATGTTGAACGGAGCCATGGCCGCGCAGGTCCAGGTCGGCCTCATGCTCAACGCGAAGAAGACCGACCTCGACGCCGTCCTCGCCGTCCTGCCCGCGCTGAATTCACCCACCATCTCGCACCTCAAAGACGAAGAGTGGGTCGCCCTCAACACCATCCTCGACCATTCCGTCGTCCGCGATGTCATCCCCAAACTGAAAGCCGCCGGCGGCACGGGCATCGTCGAATATCCTTTAAGCAAAGTCGTTCTCTAAATCACGGGGAATCCCATGAAAATAACGTTCGAAATCCTCACCTACCTTCTCCTCATCCTCGCTCTGACGTCGCTGACGATGTACCTGATCCAGCGCCGCCGCGAAAAAAACGCCCAGGCCAACGGCCTCGTCGTCTACGCGACGCTGGTCTCCTCCACGCCCGTGCGCGGCTTCAGCAAGCTCAACATGCGCAAGATCACCCTGCGCGTGCAGGAGCCTGACAGCAGCCCGCGCGAGGTCTCCATCCGGTCCCGCGTCGACCCCAAGCAGAAGTTCGTCCCCGGCGCGATGCTCCCCGTCGCGATCGACCCCAAGGAACCCAAGCGCGTCTACCCGGCCAGCCCTGAATCGGCCAAACGCGTCGTCCTCACCGGCTCGCGCCAGCAGCGCCGCATCATGCAGGCCGAACTCCGCTCCCCTGGCCGCCGTTCCGGCCAGCGCCCGCCGTCGGGCTACCAACCGCCAGTCTCAAAACTCCGCTGATTAAAGTTGTCATCCTTCGCGAAGCGGAGGATCTGCGTTCTTCCATCGCGCCACAAGAGCCAACAGAAACCACAAATGAAGCTCCTCAAAACCTTCGGCGAAACCAAACCCCGCGCCACAGCCGTCATCCAGCAACTGGAGCAGCGCGGCGCCGTCAACACCGCACGCGTCGACACCACCGTCCGCACCATCCTCGCCGACGTGCGCGAACGCGGCGACTCCGCCCTGCGCGAACTCGCCACCCGCTTCGACAACCTCGAACCCGACCAACCCCTCCGCGTCACCCCCGAAGAAATGCGCGCCGCCTGGGACGCCACCAGCGAACCCCTCAAAGCCGCCCTCCGCCTCGCCCAGGCCAACATCCGCCTCTTCGCCGAGCGCCAGCTCCCCAAAGCCTGGAGCTTCCGCCCCCTCGACGGCATGGAAGTCGGCCAGATCATCCGCCC
>DASRLB010000069.1:0-2075 GCA_035648695.1 Acidobacteriaceae bacterium
CCGCGGCATCGTCGTCATGAACACCCCCGGCGCCAACGCCACCGCCGTCGCCGAACTTACCCTCGGCCTGATGATCTCGATGTGCCGGGCCATTCCCCGGGCGAATGCATCCATGCACGCCGGCAAGTGGGAGAAAAAATCTCTGCAAGGCTCCGAGCTGCGCGGCAAGACGCTGGGCATCGTCGGTCTCGGCCGCATCGGCCTCGAAGTCGCTCGGCGCGCCAAGGCTTTCGGTATGGAGCTGCTCGGTTATGACCCGTTCGTCGCCCCGGTGATCGCGCGCGAGAACGGCGTCACGCTCGTCCCCATCGACGAGATCTTCTCCGCGTCCGACTTCCTCTCGCTGCACGTCGGCCTGACGCCGCAGACCGAAGGCCTTATCAACAAGCACTCGCTGGCCATCATGAAGCCGGGGATTCGGATCATCAACTGCGCGCGCGGCGAACTCATCGTCGACGAGGCGCTCGCCGAAGCCATCAAGTCCGGCCGCGTTGCCGGAGCGGCGCTCGATGTCTTCCGCAAGGAGCCGCTCAAGGATTCTCCCTACTTCGAGCTGGACAACATTCTCCTCTCGCCACACATCGCCGGTTCGACCGACGAAGCGCAGGAGGCCATCGGCATTCAGCTTGCCAACCAGGTACGCGACTACCTGAAGCTCGGCGTCGTCCAGAACGCCGTCAACGTCGCCTCGCTGTCTGAGGAGGAGTACGCCGAAGTCTCGCCGTACATCGAAATGGCCGACCGCCTCGGACAGCTTATGGGACACGCGGCTGCGTCCGCGCAGTCGGCGGGCAACATCGAGAGTATCGGGCTGACATACAACGGGCGGCTTGCCCAACTGAAGACCGACCTCATCCGCAACGCCGCCATCTCCGGCGTGCTGCACGGCGCGGACGGCATCAACCGCATCAACGCGGCGGCGGCGGCCACCGAGCGCGGCATCCGCATCCAGGAAGACAAGCGCGAACACATCACAGGCGGCACCGGCGCCACATTGCGGCTCTCCATCCACTGGACCCGCAAGGACGCCTCGGAACAGGGCGACTGGACCGGCGTTGCGACCGTGCTGCACGGCCACTCGCCGCGCCTGCTCAGCTACGACGGCATCGACATCGAAGCCGAGCTTTCCGGCACGCTCGCCATCATCCGCAACCGCGACGTCCCGGGCGTGGTCGGCCGCATCGGCACCATTCTCGGTGAGCACGAGCTGAACATCGGCAACTTCGCGCTGGGCCGCCAGGGCTCGGCCAAACCCGGCGCGCAGCGCGTGCCCGAAGGCTCGGCGCTCGCCGTCGTCCAGCTCGACGTCCCCGCCGAGTCGCAGGCTGCGCTCGACAGCGCCATCGGCGAGCTTCGCACGGTCGAGGCGATTACCAGCGTCCGTACCGTGGAACTCGGCAAACTCTAGGACGTCCCATGGCATGTTCCGCCGGCGGCCGCGTCTCGTGAAGTCAAGGGACTGCGCTTGCCGCTTCCCATCCTGTAAACTGGAGGAGAGATATTTGTGCGCCTCCCCGCGCCAAGGACACCGCCCTCCCATGTCGAAAACCGCACGTTTTGCATTTGCAATTTTCCTCTCCACTTCGCTCATCACGATCGGCTGCAACAAGGCCCCGCAGGACGGGGTCGCCGCCACAGTCAACGGCCATGCCATCCAGACCGCCGAAGTGGATAAGGTCTACAACGCGCAGCTCGCGCAGAACCCGCAGCAGCAGTCGCCCTCGGCCGACCAGGTGGACGAGCTGCGCCTCAACATACTGCACCAGCTCATCCTCGAAGAGATCGTCGAGCAGCGCGCCGCCAAACTGAACCTGACCGCCACCAACGAAGAGGTCGACGCCAAGCTCGCCGAGATGAAAGCTCCTTTCACCGAGGAGCAGTTCCAGCAGCGCCTGAAGGACAGCAACCACACCATCGACGATGTGAAGCACGACCTGCGCCGGTCGCTGACCATCGACAAGCTGCTCAACAAGGAGATCAACTCCAAGATCACCGTCACCGACGCCGATGTAGCGAATTACTACAACGCGCACAAGTCGGAGTTCGACCTGATCGAGAACCAGTACCACCTCGCG
>DASRLB010000070.1:0-3410 GCA_035648695.1 Acidobacteriaceae bacterium
AACATGCCGGAGTTGCCCAGCGAATGGGCGATGAGGTTGACCTTGTCGGCGCCGGTTTTGCGGGCGATGTCTTTGAGGAAGTCGCGGAGTTGGCGGGTGGAGTCGCCGATGGAGCGGACGTCGGCGGCGTAGCGGAAGGTCTCTCCCCAGGAGGGCCAGTCGTACATGATGGGCGCGCCGTCGAAGCCGATGTCGTGGGCCAGCTGCGCTGTGCGGTACAGCTCCTCGTCGAAGGAGTTGTTGAAGCCGTGGATGAAGACGAAGATCTCTTTGTGCCCGGTGTAGTTGGTGATCTGGCTGCGGATCTGCGCGTAGAAGGAGTCCTCGGTGCAGAGGGCGAGGGAGGCGGTGAAGTGTCTGGAGCTGTCAGGTGCGTGCGAGAGCGACCACCACCGGCGCAGCTCGATGGAGCCGGCTTTGTGGTTGGGCGGGATGGTGACGGTGGCCGTCCCGTAGCGCAAGGGGACGATGCGGCTGCGGCTGCCCGTGAACGCGACGGCAGAGCCGGGTTTGGGCTCGCGCTCGGTGGCGAAGTAGACCTTGATGATGGCGGACGCGTCCGGGGGCGGCGGAGCGGCGGCGGCTGCCGGCTCCGGCGGCGGTGGTGGTGGCGGTGGCGCGCTCGCTGACGGCGCAGGCTCTGGCGGCGGCGGAGGCGGTGGTGGCGAAACCTGGGCTAGGTCTGCTTCGGTTGGCGGCGCGGCTGCGTAAACACGGTGGGCGGCGCGCTTCGGGTGTGGCGCTGCGGCGACTGCGGGGTACGGCTCGACGTAGGGCTGGCGGTCGAGGCGTATGCCCGTCTGGCGGATGGTGCGGGTGCAGATGCGGGCGCCGTTGGCGCGCTTCGCGGTGACGACGAATGTTCCCTTGTCCCAGGGGCTGACGTGGAGGGTGATGGAACGGGCGGTGTCGTCGAGGGGCAGGCCGTTGAGCGTCCAGGCAATGGAGGAGAGTTTGGGCGAGAGCGAAGCGGGGAGCGAGACGATGGCGGCGTCGTCGTCGCTGCGGTCGAGCGTGCAGGCAGGCACGGCGGCGCGTGCGGAGGGTAGCAGGCCGAGAAGAATACCGAAAAGCGCGAGGCCCTGGGTGGGATGCTTCATGGTTGACCTTGATCCTTGAGCGGCGGAGATGGATGTTCCTTCCTTTTACGCCATCTGGGCGGGCGATGGGAAACTTTCGCATCGGGGCGCTTATGAGTTGTGCGTCCGCCGACCAGGTTGATCCTCACGCATCAGCCGAGCGGTGAACTGGTAGCGATGTTCGGGTGACGGCTCAGTATAGGAAGCGATGTATTCCCTTTCGCCTGAAAAATGGAAGGAGAGAAGAAATTTCTGGTTATGGCCTCCGTCGACGCCGCTCCGGACGGCTCATGAAATTGGCATCTGCTGAGAGATTCGTGGCCTCCGCAGGGATGGGCAGGTGTGGTCGAGCGCATAGGGATGGCCCCCCCTCCCCGGGGGTACTTTGTGAAGCAAAATCTTGATGAGACAGGGCTTAGCTTTTTTTGGGTACCCCCTGGCTGAAGGCTGCCGGCTAACTGCGAAAGCACAGCGGGTGGCTGGGCTTCGGATGCGCATCGGGATAATGTCTTTTTGCTTCGGTCGAGATGACACGGTGGTGGTGGCACGTAGGGCGCCAATGGTGCGACCTCTCCGCTGCGTCCGCAAAGTGCGCGGAGTTCGGTCGAGACAAATTTGCGCGTTGGCGTGCGAGTGGATGGAGTGGGATAATTGCACAACGCATTGCATAGAGGTTGGGCCAGTGACGACAAATGGTGTACTGCACCACGCCGGAGTCGAAGATACTGTAGCCGTTCGCCTGAATGGGTGGAAGGAAATTGCCTCCTACCTCGGGCGCGGTGAGCGCACCGTCAAGCGATGGGAAGCTGAACGAGAACTTCCAGTGCGGCGTCTGCCGGGCGGCGGCCGTGCTTCCGTCCATGCGTACACGAAGGAGCTCGAGCATTGGCTCCAGTCCAATCGAGACCCTATTGCGCACGAGGAGCAGGACGTTGCCGAAACCGGAACGGCGATGCTGGAGGAGAGTGGCGAGGAGGGCCAGCCGTCTTCCAACGCGTTCTTGCCAGTGCGCGTGGCCTCACCCGCATCGCGATCTGTATGGGGAAGATGGGGACGCGGCGCCGGCGTTTTGGTTGTCGCCGGTTTCGCGCTGGCATCCTCGTTAGCGGCCTGGAAGCTTTACCGGCGGCCCGTGGAAGTGACGGCGAGCGTGGACTCTGCCGCGGAACGGACCGTGGCGCACGATCTTTACCTGAAGGGCAGGTTCGAGTGGAGCCGGCGAACGCCTGAGAGTCTCGACCGCGCGCTGGACGACTTTACCCAATCCATCGTGCATGACCCGGCCAATGCCCCGGCCTATTCGGGCCTGGCCGATACCTACATGTTGCAGTGTGAATACTCGGCCATGAACTACGATGAGGCGTACAGCCGCGCGCGCGCCGCCGCTGAAAAGGCGGTCGAGCTGGACGATTCGCTTGCAGAAGCCCATCGGTCGATGGGCTTCGTGGAGGCATGGGGGAATTGGGACTTTGGCGCCGCAGCAAACGAGTTCCGCCGTGCGATTGAACTCGACCCTCGCGATCCGCTGGCGCATTTATGGTTTGCCACGGCGTTAAAAGTTCCCGGATGGAGTGCAACCGCGGAACGAGAGTTCAACCGTGCGCAGGAGCTTGATGCATCCTCTCCCATCGTGCTGGCCAACAAGAGCATATGGCTGTATGAGAGTGGCAGGACCCAGGCGGGGTTGGAACTCGCCCGGCAGGTGGAGCATGACGACCCGGAGTTCATTCCCGCGCATCGTTATCTGGCGTCTATGGGCTGGTATGCCCGCGATTATCCGTCGTTCCTATCCGAAAGCGCGTTGACGGCCAACCTGACGAAGGACGCAGTGCTCGCGAAAATTGCCCGGGAAGCGAGCGTCGGTTATCAGCAGGGTGGAGAGCGTGGTCTGCTGCAACGTTTGTACAACGTGCAGAACGAGCTTTACCGGGCAGGGCAGCTTCAGGGGGAGCCGTTGGCGATTACCTGCCTGCGACTCGGGAAGAAGCAGGAAGCTGTGGAACTGCTCGAGGATGACTTCGCTCATCACCGCAGCACTGCTCTGGTTATGCTGACGGACCCTGAGTTTGGGGTGGTGGCGAGTGATCCGCGCTTCCGTGAAATGGTGAGCGAATTCCATATGCCGAAGCCTCCCGATACGGTCGCGCAATAATTTGGAGCGGGGCAAGTTCAAGGCAGAAAAAACCCCCTCCGCGCCGACTGGCCTAAGATGGCACGATGTGACACGAGATAACCCTTGCGTTTGCAACAGGTTGCTGAACATACTCCGACAGTCGTCATTCTGCTCGGCTTGTTGTTCAGTTTCTATCCCAAAGGGGGTTTCATGCGCTT
>DASRLB010000071.1:0-12279 GCA_035648695.1 Acidobacteriaceae bacterium
AAGCTGCCATCGGCTTTCAGGAACTGCTCCATCGAGCCGATCAAGGCGATTCGGCCGCAGCGCAGGCTCTCGCAACACAGGCCATGTGGATCGGTCGCGGATTGCGGATGATTATCGCCAGCGTTTCTCCCAGCACGATCCTGATCGCAGGAGACCTCACTGCCGCATGGCATCGCTTTGGGCCGGCGATCGAGAAGGAGGTCGCCGGCCTTACACTGGCCGGCAGTCCGCCCCTGATCCGGCCGAGCCACGAAGGCGAAATAGCTCGCCTCCGCGGCGCCGCCGCGCTCGTGTTTCAAAGAGACGCCCGCCGCGCCACCTCGACATCTACAAGATCGAGCGTACTCAAGTCATCCTGATGCGGATGGATCAGTGCGCGGTGTAGGCGAAGAGCCTGACCCTATAAACCTGAAATCTGCGCGCCTCCATCAAAAGTGCGCGACCCTGATCGCTTTGGTCGCCGTTCAGCCGGCGCTGGGTCACCCATCCGCCATCCGCATCCGACACCTGTTCGATGCTCGCAATCCCGGCAATCTGCCCGTCAACGTCGGGATCGCGCAGGAAGGTCACGGTCAGGCCGCTGCCGACAATAAGGATCATTCGGCGCGCTCTCGATGACCATCATCCCGCCGTCCGAAGTGGCCAGTTGTCTCGTCGCCCACCAGCGGGCCAGTGTCGCGCGAAACAGGTATCCGCCCAGCGAAACTGTCTGCGAAGGTCGAAGGCTGTTTTCGTGCAACACGAGGCCGCGGATTTTCCCCGCCTCCTGCGCCCGCAGGATCTGCCCGCTCATGCCGCTCAATTTGCCGTACAGTTCTGGGATTCCCACCCCATCGGACGGCCGCGTTACCTCGCCGGAAATCGAATCGACATCGAAGGGAGAAAACCCGAACCCACGCGCCTCGCCGTAAGCGTAAAGAGCATTCCACGGAGCGGCATCGAGTCGCGCCTCCGGCACGAAAACCGGATTCCCGGCCACCTTGTAGCGGTCCACCCAATACCCGAAGTCCGGCCAGTAGATGTCCGGAGAATAGAAGTCGATCGCCGCCGCCGCCGCTCGATACACCGCCTGAAAAGCAGGATGCGGCCCCCCGCTCGGATATTCCCCGCCCCGCTCGAACTCCGCCGGCAGTTGCGCATTCATATACATTGGCAGCGAGTATTCCGCTTTACCGGCCTTCGCCACCTGGTCTACAAACGTCCCGTATTCCCAAGCCATAAAAACTTCATCCGCCGTGTCGCCGAACATCTCCTGCCAGGTGTGGCCCGTCGCGTTGAAGTGCGCGGCAAGTTCCGGCGAAATCTGCGCGGCGTGGCTCAGTAGATAGTCCACTAATTCGCGCGCTGCCGGCCCCCGAAACAACCGATTCGCAGCGTCCGAACGGTCCCGCCCCCCGACCCCCAGGTAACCCACCTCATTCTCCACCTGCACCATCAGCACCGTCTGCATCTCTGCGTCTCGCTCGCGCAGATGCCGCATCAGCGCCGCAAACGCCCGGCTATCGGCGCGCGCCGTTTCCTCGCCCAGCGGAGAAAGAATCTCTAGCGGCAATCCCTCGGCGGAAATCGCGCGCGGAAATCGCTTCGTATCGGACAGCACCCACGCCGGCGCATACTCCGAAAAGGCATTCTTCCAGCTCCCGAACCAAAGAAACACAAGATGCAGGTGTTGTTGCCGCGCCACCTCGATCCAGTGATCGGGAATGGAAAAATCGAAGCGGCCCTCCGCCGGCTCGATCTCGTCCCAAGCCACCGGCATCAGCACCGTATTGAAATGCAGGCTCGCCAGTTTCGGCAGGATGACGTCCGCCTGCGCCGCAGTCCCCGCCGAAGAATTGCCCAGTTCGCCGCCCAGGATGAGAAACGGTTTGCCCTGAACAATGAGCTGTCGAGCACTTCCTTCGCTCCGAATCGCCGGCAGTTGTTGGCCGCCCGCGACACACAGCGACACGGCAAACCCAAACACCACAGCGGACAGCAACACACGCTTCATCGCAACCTCATTCCCGACAGGCATGTAGGATAACAGCGGCGCGACCTCACTACTCCGCATCCGCCGTGCCGGAGTAGCAGCGGGCTTCAGCCCGCGGCAGAGGCGCCTACAGAGATGGGCTTTAGCCCTGGCCTGCGGAGAGAGCTCTGCATCGAACAGGAATCCTGGCTAGTATGGGCCTGCAATAATTCATCTCGAAAGCCGCGGGCACCCGCGAGCGGAGGTCATATGCGCTTCAACAGGTTTCGCCTCGGTCTGTTCTGCCTCGGATTTTTTCTCATCGGCCCAAGAACGGCGTGGACCCAAAATCCCTCCACCCCGCCTCCCGTCACATTCACCGCCGAGCAGGACCACCGGAACATGATGGACCAGCTCGGCATCAAGGCCCTCCGTCCCGGTCCGAGCGGCAACGAAAACGCCCCCAACCACGCCAACTACGACGAGTCGAAGGCCAATCCCTACCCCAATCTCCCCGACCCACTCACCTTGAACGACGGCCGCAAAGTCACCACGGCGCAAATGTGGTGGGACAAGCGCCGTCCCGAGATCGTCGACATGTACGAAAAATATGTCTACGGCCGAATCCCCAGAGATGTCCCGAAAGTGACGTGGCGCGTCACCGCCGTCGACCACGAGATGATCGGCTTCAACCGCGTCATCGCCAAAGACCTCATCGGAGAAGTCGACAACTCCTCCTACCCCGCCATCGCCGTAAAAATCCACATGACTGTGGTGACTCCGGCCAACGCTGCGGGGCCTGTTCCCCTCCTCATCATGTTTGGCCGCGCCGGCTTTCCCTCCCCCAACGAGCCCGCGGGCGAAGACCTCGACCGCATCAACACTGCATGGAAAGCGCTTCTCATCCAGCAGGACCCTGCGCTGAAAGATGTTCTCGCCAGTCACCCGGCATGGGAGCCGGTCAAGTCCACACCCTTCCAGTTCCCGCAACTCAATGCCGACGGCGACCCGCCCAACACATGGGAGTTGATCGCCGCCGGTTGGGGTTTCGCGCTCCTCGACCCCGCCAGCGTGCAGGCCGACAACGGCGCCGGACTCGCGCGCGGCATCATCGGTCTCGTCGACAAAGGCCAGCCGCGCAAGCCTGAAGACTGGGGAGCGTTGCGCGCCTGGGGCTGGGGCGCGGGCCGCGCTCTCGATTACCTCGCGACCGACCCCGCGGTCGACGCAAAACACGTTGGCATCGAAGGCGTTTCGCGCTACGGCAAAGCCGCCCTCGTCACCATGGCCTTCGATCCACGCTTCGCCATAGTCCTCGTCGGGTCGTCCGGCAAAGGCGGCGCCACTCCCCTGCGCCGCAATTACGGAGAAGCAGTCGAAAGCCTCACCGGCACCGGCGAGTACCACTGGATGGCTGGAAATTTCCTCAAGTACGGCGCATCCGAGGCCACGTTCGGCAGCAAAACGCCCGAAGACATTCCGGTGGACTCCAACGAATTGGTCGCCCTCTGCGCGCCGCGCCTCACCTTCATCAGCTACGGCATTCCCGAGAAGGGCGACGCCCATTGGCTCGATCATCAGGGCAGCTTCATGGCGACCATCGACGCGGGCCGCGTCTTCACATTGCTCGGCGCAAAAGGTCTCGACATCGCCGGCGATTACCACACAGCCAAAATGCCCCCATTCAACGAGGGCCACCTGGACGGCCAACTCGCCTGGCGCCAGCACGACGGCGGCCACACCGACGCACCGAACATGAAGTATTTCATCCAGTGGGCCGACAAGTTCATCGGCCACGCACCCCCGCAATAGGACACAACCATGCGCCGATTGCAGCGCAGCCCGCAGCGCGAATGGGCCTAAAAGTTGTCAAGCCCTCCAGCCTATGCAAAACCCCCAAACCCCGCATAAACACTGGAAAAACTATTTCTAAAAACCTGGCGTGTTATATCTCCCAACTCTGTACAATTAAATCAGGACTCAAAACTCACAACTCAAAACTGAACAAAACCCGACGCGGGCCGCGCCGCGAACCTCTACGCTCTGAGCTGTCCAGAACCGCCGCTCCTCAACCCTCGCACCGGAACAGAAAGGTAGGTGTACTCCTCACCGCTTCGCCCGAAACTGGAACCTGGCAACTCGAAACTGGTAGCTGGTAGCTCGAAGCTGGCAGCTGAAAATCGGCCCCAACCGCCAAACCAGCCTCTAACTCCTTACGCAGGAATATTTTGTGCCGAAGCCATGTAGAATGAGACGTTTGAGAAGACCTCCCGCCCTGGAGCCCAGCATTCTAAAGCACTTACCCCAGGGCAATAGAAACAAGGGGAGGGGGAGGGGGTGTCCCCGGTCGTACGCACCTCTCTTGCCCCGAACGGTCGCACCTTGAACGGATCGTCTATCAGCCTCGAAGAAGGGATCGCGCCACCACCGGCCCCCGCTACTACTTCACACGGTTCTCCCGGATGACCTCTTTATAAAACGCCGCGCTCAATTTCGGCGTCCGCTTCTGCGTCGCGAAGTCCACATAGATGATCCCGAACCGTTTGGAGTAACCATCGGCCCATTCATAGTTGTCCAGCAGGCTCCACAGAGAGTACCCTCGGACCGGCACGCCTTCGGCAATCCCGCGCTGTAGTTGCCCCAGATAGTTGCGCAGGTACATCACGCGATCACTGTCGTAAACATGTCCATCCGGAGCAATCCGGTCGCTCGAGGACGCTCCATTTTCCGTAATGTAAAGCTCCTTCACGCCCCATATTTCGGACACCAGTTTCGGGGCCCAGTAAATCGCTTCCGGCCCTACATACAGCCACGGACTGTACATATGCGGAAACGACATCGGCGGATCGATGACCGCATATCCCTTCTCCGACCCATCCGCGCGCACATACGTCGGCTGATAGATATTCAGCCCCACAAAATCCATCGGGCTCTTGATGATGCTCATCTCTTCGGCGGTAAACTTCGGAGCATTGGCCCCCAGACCCTTGAGGTAAAGATCGGTGTAGCGTCCCTCCTGCACGACCGTCATAAACGATGCATTCTGCTCGCGCATCGCTTTGCGAGCTGCCTCAATGTGCTCCGGAGTCTCGATCGCCGGCGTCGTCGCCTGCACATTGTCGGCAATGCCAACCTTCGTTCCGGCCTTCGCATGTGCGCGAATCGCCTGCACCGCAAGCCCATGCGCGAGCGCCACGTAATGGTTCAACTGCGCGAGCCGTTTAGCACCCACCTTCAGTCCCGGCGCATGAGTGCCCTGTCCATACCCCAGTTCGACGAAGGTGCGCATCTCGTTCATCGTCATGAAGTGCTTCACGCGGTCCGAAAGCGCTCCGGCTGTAAAGCCCGCATAGTCCGCAAAGGCCTTCGCAACATCGCGGTTTTCCCATCCTCCGCGGTCCTGCAACGCCTGCGGAAGGTCCCAGTGAAACAGCGTGCAGTACGGCTCAATTCCGGCAGCCAACAGCGCGTCAGTCAGCCGCTTGTAGAAGTCCACGCCCTGTTGATTCGGCCTTCCAGTGCCCTGGGGAAAGATGCGGCTCCACGCCACCGAAAACCGGAACGTCTTCAGTCCGAGTTCCTTCATCGACGCGATGTCTTTCGGATACAGATGGTAGAAGTCATCGGCAACATCGCCTGTATCGCCGTGGAAAGTCTTCCCCGGTGTATGCGAGAACGTGTCCCACACCGACGGTCCGCGGCCGCCCTCATGCACCGCGCCTTCCACCTGGTACGACGCCGTCGCCGAACCCCACAGAAACCCCGCCGGAAAACTCGCCGTCCCTCCGCGGGCCGGCATAGCCTGCGCAACCGCATCGCCCGGAAGCAGGTGAGCGAGCGGCCCCGCGCCCAGGGTCAATCCTGTAACTTGCAAAAATTTACGGCGGTCCATGCACTCTCCCATACGGCTCGGCTGCTTGAAAACACAGGCTCTTGCAGCTGTTCCCCTAATTTGAAACGCTTAAACCGATAGCAGGAAATTTGTACAGGCAACCTTCTCCACATGTCAAGACGCGGAAAGGACGCTGGCATAAACCGCGCCTCATGCGTTTGCTGAACCTTCAGTGTTGTGCAATCCTCTGTACACGCGACTCCGGCGATTGACACTCACGCTCGCGTCCAGATTCCAGAATCTCACTAAGGGCGAGAACCGAAACCTTGCGTAAAACGACCAAGCCGGTCAAGCGAAAGATAGTCGAGACAGTCGAGAGAGCCAGCGCGCCCCCGAAGCCTTCCGGCCTCAGGGATATTGCCGAGCATCTGGGCCTGTCCCTGGCTTCGGTCTCGATGGTCCTCAACGACGTTCCGCTGTCCCACGCCCTCACTCCCGAAACCCGCGCTCGAATCCTCGCAGCCGCCAAGAAGTTCAACTACCGTCCGAACCTCGTCGCCCGCTCGCTCAGCACCCGCGAGAGCCGCACCGTCGGCGTCATCGCCGCGGACGCCAGTGACGGTTACTACACGCGCGTCATGCGCGGCATCGAGGAAGCCCTGCTCGAAGGCGGCTATCTCTACTTCACCGTCAGCCATCTGCTGCGCGAAGACCTCATCCGCGAATATCCCCTGCTGCTCCGGCAGCGTGCCGTCGACGGCCTCATCTTTCTCAGCACCCGCGTGGTCGAGCCACCCGGCCTTCCGGCCGTCACCATCTCCTATTCCACGTCGGACCCCGGGGTCACCAGCGTGATCGTGGACCAGCAGCTTGGCACTCGCCTCGCGCTGCAACATCTGCACGACCTCGGCCACAAGCGCGTGCTGCTGATGAAGGGCGAAAGCTCCTGCCTCGAATCCGGGGAGCGATGGAGGCTGCTGCTCGAAGCCGCCCGGGAATTTAGTATGGACCTCGGTCCGGAACTTTGTCTCGAGATCGACCACAACCAGGTCACACCGGAACTCGCGTTCAAAACCGTCTCCGAGCATCTCGCAACGGGTGTCAAATTTACCGGCGTGTGCGCATTCAACGACACCTCCGCGATCGGCGCCATCCGCGCCCTCGCCGACTTCGGTTTGAACTGTCCGCGCGACGTTTCGGTGGTCGGTTTCGACGACATTGGAGTGGCAGGTTTCTACACTCCGCGCCTCACCACCATCCGCCAACCCCTGGAAGAAATGGGCCGTCAGGCAGTGGAGCGCCTCCTCGCGCGCATCCGCGAGCCAAACCAGATCCATCCCGCCGAAGTCGTGCTGCAACCTGAGTTGATCGTGCGCGAATCTACGCGCGCATTCGAACGCCCGCCCACTCGCCGCCGCAACTCCTAATTCTTCAATCCCAACGCACTCACCGTCGCCAAATCGGGCTGTGCTGCCTCGCCGTCATGCTTCGTCACGACACCAAAGCCGCCGCGATAGTCCCACATCGCCCATCCAATGCCATCGGCCTCCAACGCCGTGCGGACATCGTGAATCCACGCACTGCGCGAGACCGGATCGCTGTGTTCCCGGAAGACGCCGAACTCATTGCAGATCAGCGGCACATCGTTCGCCTTACCCCACGCGGCGGCTTCATCGATCAGTGCGCGGATGCGGCGCCCATCCCAACGGTCAAGCCAGTATTGTTCGAGCGAATACCGGCTCGCCGCATCTGGGACTTCCTTCAGCGACTCGGACATGCTGCTTTCGGTCGGCGGATACGGGATCCCATGCGTATACCTCCACCACGGCACTCCCCAGGTCGCGCCCTGGTGCGTGAACTCGTGCGGATCGTAGAAGTGAAAGTTGTAAATCACGTTCCCGTCGGGCAGCGGATGCTGCTGCAACAGGTCAACGATGTCGGAGTAGTTCCCCGCCGTCGCGATGATCGTATTTCGCGGAGCAACCTCGCGAATCGCTGCCGCCACACGCGCCTGGATGCCGGCCCAGCGGTAAGGATCGTTTTCCTCGGGCTCGTTCATGATCTCGAAGAACACCCGCTCCGGATCGCGCGTCGCATAGTGTGCCGCCAGTTTGCTCCACAACGCGGTCAGATGGTCCACAGCCTGATTGCTGGTGCGCAACTGCATCTTGAACGCCTCTTCCGGATGCAGGTCGACCTGCACCGCGAGGCCGTTCGCGAGCATCGTGTCCAGCGCATGATCGAGCCGCGCCATGAAGTCGGCATTCAAACCATCCTTGCCGAGCGGCCACTGCTCCAGCGGAGTCGCATCGATGCTCAACCGCACATTGTCGAAACCCATGCGCGCCATCAGCGCAATATCCGCATCGGTCGTGTAGCTCGAAGTACGCTTCGCTGAATAATCGTTCGGCGACTGCGAAAACCATTGCGACGCATTGATGCCGCGCCGCAGATGTTGCGCTCGCGCCGTCGCAGTCCGCAGCCCGGCAGAGCGGTCCTGCACTTGCGCCATCGCGGCAACCGGCAAGCTGCAAACAGCAACAATCGCCACCAGACAACGTATCGCAAACCTGCTCATCAGAGGGGCCGCTCCGTTCCACAACAATTTCGGCTCAGCTTATGGGACCACGAACAGCGTAATGGACTGCGCCGGAAATGTCGCAGTCAAAGTGCTGCTGGTGCTTCCCGAAGCCGGGGGAGTCAACGCCGCGGCACTCTGCGCGACGATCCCGTTCAAGTTTGCGCTGCTGTAGAGATAGACCTTCGCCGTCTCACCCGCGGCCGCTGTAAAGTTGGCGAGCGAGAGCGTCGAAGTCAGGTCGCCGTAGGTCTTATTGATCACGACGACGGTCTTTGCGCCGTCCGAAGTTCGTTGCGCTCCATACACAGAAAGCTTGCCCTGATCGGCGCTTGTCGAAGCCAGCGACTCGTTCCCGAACATCGCATTGTTGCCGTCGTAGTTGCGATAAATCTCGAATGCCATCAGTCCGGGCACCTGCGTCGTCGGACTCGGTGGACCCCATAGCGTTGCCAGGTCCAGCCCGTAGCTTCCGAAAATTCCGAGAACATCAGCCTGCGCCACCGCGCCGTTGATCGACTCCTGGCCGCCGAAATTGTATTCCGTAATTGCGGTCTTGGTGCCGGGATAGTCCTTCGCGACCCAGCCCTGCAACATCGGAATCACCTGCGGCGCCTGTAGCGGAGTCGAACAGCTCGACGTGAAATTCGAGTCGCTCGTATAGTTCGGCTGCGGATTGTTTGGGTCGGTGTACGTCGGGTCCCAGAACACCCGCGTCGAATTCAACCGCGCCTGCTGCTCGCCGGTGTTCCCGGTGGTCGTCAGGCCCACGCCGGTGCCGTTATATGTCGCCGCAAAGTACGCATGCACATCCAGGTAATCCAACAGCCGCACGCTGTGCGCGGCCTGGTACGCCGCGAACTGTTGCAGGTAGTACTCGATGAACGGAACGCCCCCATGCGCGTTACGATCGACTGGATTGCTCCACGGCTGATAGCACGGCCCTGAACCCCACCCGGATTCGATGTCCTTCTTTGAATAGAAATAATTCCACCAATAATCGACGACAGGCCCACTCACTGCCGCGGTTGGGTCGGCTGTCTTGATAGCCTGCGCGGTGGCAAGCCCTTTGTTGGTCACCTCGTCATACGTTGAAGGCAGCGGATGCACATCGCGATGCACCGCGTCCCACCACGTTGGCTCGTTGTCCAGGTCATAGATGGCCACTCCGCCGTTCGCGGCCGTGCCGAACTTGCTCACCAGATAGCTCACCCAGTTACCGGCGAACGAAGGCCCAACAGCGGTGCTGGTGTCGGTCGCGGCATTGCCGGTGATGTTGGTCTGGTTCTGCAATTCCCCATCGCCGCACGCGCGATAAGGGTCGACCTGATACTGGTTGGGATACTTCAATACCGGAAAGCTGCACGACGTGCCGTCTTTCGCGACCCATCCCAGCACATCGACCGTCCCTATGGTCCTCGCGCCAAGCGCCGCATCGCTCGCCACCTGTTCATTGAATTGGCTGTTCGCCTGATTGCCGCTGGCGCCCACCTGATTCTCGAAATAATAGTCAGAGGCAGAGCTGGTCACGTCGAGCAGGTAGTTGTAGCGCGACGTCGCGTCCCCGCCAAAGCGGTCCACCGGAACGTTCGCCGCCTTCACCACCGCAGCCGATAGCTGGTAGTTATTCATCCCGTAGATGTAGGGACTGATCGCGTGCGTCGCCGCTCCCGCATTCACACTCAGCGCCGGACCGCTGGCTGCCGCCGGAGCCGCGAGCGCGACAGTAACGCTGGCGCTTTTCGTCACATCCTGCACGCTTGTCGCCTTCACCGTCACGCTCGCCGGAGCGGGGTACGGCGTCGTGTACAGCCCGGTCGCGCTGATCGTGCCGGGGCTGACATTGCTTCCCGCCGGCGCCGCCACCGACCACGTCACCGCGCTGCTGTAACTCCCGCTGCCCGCGACCGTGGCCGCAAATTGCTGCGTCGCTCCGACCGTGATTGTCCCCGGTGTGGGCGTCACGCTCACCGACTGAATCCCCGGCTGATTGTATGCGGCCGTCACCGTCGCGTTGCCATTCATCGTCACTGAGCAGGTAACGGTGGCGCTGCTTGCGCATCCGCTCCACGATGCAAAGCTGTAACCGGCCGCGGTCGTTGGAGCGGTCAGCGTGACACTGGTTCCAGCGTTGTAAGAGAGGGTAAAAGTCGTCGTCCCGCTGATGGTGTTGTGGACATCCGCGGGGGAGGCGCTGATCCCGACGCCGCTGTTCGGGTTCGCCGACTGTATCGTCAGGGTGTACACCGCCGGGACCGCATAGTTGGCCGTCACCGTTATATTGGCGTTCATCGCCACCGTGCAGTTTATGCCGCTGCTGCTGGTGCATCCGCTCCACGACGCAAACGCATTGCCGCCCTCGCTCGCAGGCGCGGTCAGGGTAACCGATGTCCCGGTGTAATAGTTCAACGCAAAGCTCGTCGAGCCCGTGGCCTTGCCATTGTTGTCCGCTGGAGCCGCTGCGACAGCGACGCCGCTGCTCGGGTTCGTCGAATTCACGGTCAGGGTATACGCCGCAGGCGCGGCATAATTTGCGGTAACGGTTGCGTTGGCATTCACCGCCAGGGTACAGGTCACGCCGCTGCTGGAGAGGCATCCACTCCACGAAAGGAAATTGTTGGTCCCCGACGCGGCAGGCGCCGTCAACGTAACCGTCGCTCCCGCATAGTAGTTGAGCGAAAAACTCGTCGTTCCCCCGCTCTTCCCGTTGTTGTCTGCGGGCGCTGCGCCGATCGGCACACCGCTGCCGGAGTTGGTTGAATTCACCGTCACCGTATACGCCGCTGGGACCGCATAATTCGCAGTCACAGTCTGGTTGGCGGCCATCGTCACAGTGCAGTTCGCACCGCTGGTGGAGGTGCATCCGCTCCACGAAGCAAAGTTGTTTATACCCGATGTAGCCGGAGCAGTCAGCGTGACCGCGGCCCCTGCGTCATAGGTGCGCACAAAACTCGTGCTCCCACTGCCCGCGCCGTTGATGTCCGCGGGAGTCACCTGGATCGCCACACCACTACTCGGGCTTACCGAGTTCACCGTCAGCGCATAGGTCGTCGGCGGAGGTGGGGGCGAGGTCGTCTCGCCGCCCTGTTTCCCGCAGCCGGTCGTCAGAAGCGTCAATACAGCCGCCACGCAAAGCGCTTTACTTATTCCGATGGCGCCCCATCCTTTGGAAAGCTGGCAGTGCAAAAACGAATGCGCGCATTCCCGACCCGCTATGTATGCCATTCCGCCGCCAGTCCTTCCATTTATTTCACGACCGCTAATAATTCACGGATGGAATAATTCCTGCGCCATGAGTGTCAGTTCGACAGCACAATCGTCACCACGGCCTGTGGCCCCAGTGTAATTGAAGTCGGCGTCACCGGCCCCAGGGTGTTCCAGCGCTCGCCGGTCGAGATAGGTTGGGAGAACGTGCTGCGATACATCGCCGAGTTCGTATACATAACGCCCGAGAGGTCCAGCGACATTGTGTCGGTCGCGGTCGTTGAGACGTTCATCGCAACGATCACCGTCGTCTTCTTGTCGGGGCTCTCGTAGACGCTTACGCGCTCGTCCGTATTGTCGACTGCGGCGTTGTACCGCACATACCCAGGGCGAATGAAGTAGCTGAAATGCTTCATCGCAAAGTAAGCGTCGTTATACGCCCAGCCGTTTGGGAACGACCAGCTCGACGGGCTGTACGGGCTATCGATATACAGCAGCCCCTGCTGGTCGGTCTGCGAGTTCGGCCACGCCAGGCCCCAGTAGATGTAGGCATTGTCATTGCCCACAGCCAGAGCATTGTGGATGTTCCAGGCAGTCAGGAATCCCGGCGAATCATAGTACTCTGTCTCGAACTTCAACTGAGTCGGATACTGCGCCTCCAAATTCTGCAAGGCGGATAATCCTGAATCGGGATTCGAGCTCGTTGAGCTCACG
>DASRLB010000072.1:0-8228 GCA_035648695.1 Acidobacteriaceae bacterium
CTGATTTCATGACAGCGTCGGCTCCCTCAGCCCGACTACACTGGTTGCTGCTAAACGACCGTGAAGCTCGGGAGAAGGAGCCGAGCATGATGATTATAGGCTGTGACTTTCATCCCAGTTTTCAGCAGATTGCGTACGTAGAGCAGGAAACGGGGGAGTACGAGGAGCGCCGTTTGAGCCATCGCGGAGAAGCGGAAGCATTTTACCGGTCATTGGCAGGCAGGGCGGTGCGTATCGGAGTGGAAGCAACGGGGAATGATCGTTGGTTTCACAAGCTAATGAGTGAACTTGGTCATGAACTTCTGGTGGGGGACGCCAGCGCGATTCATGCATCAGCTCCGCGCGAGCAGCGGACAGACAAGCGGGATGCCAGACACATTTTGCGATTGCTGATGGAGAATCGGTTTCCAGCCATCTGGCAGCCATCGGTGGGCAACGAGGAACAGAGGCAGTTGCTGTTGCATCGCTGCCGGCTGGTGCGCATGCGGACGCGGATCAAAAATCAGTTGGATTCGATCGCCAAGAGCGAGGGACTGACCGGTTCGCGGGCCTGGAAGGCGAAGCGCCGCCAGCAGATCGAGGCGTTGCCGCTGACGGGGTGGTATGCCGAGCGGCGCAAAGATCTACTCGCGCTGCTGGATGAGATGGACAAGCGAATCGAGCCTCTGGACAAGGCCGTGAAGGCGGCAGCTGAGCAAAATGCCGAAGCGCAGCTGTTGATGACCCATCCTGGCGTAGGTCCGGTAGTATCGCTGGCCTACGTGCTGATCCTGGGGGATTGGAGGCGATTCCCCCGCGGCAAGCAGGTGGGCAGCTATTTGGGGCTGATTCCGGCCGAGGCGTCCAGCGGCAAGCATCAGCAGCGGATGGGACACATCACCAAGCAGGGCAATACGCTACTGCGCTGGCTGCTGGTGGAAGCTGCAATCAAGGCACAGAGCAAGGATCCGAGTTGGCACCGGCAGTATGTGCGTCTGTCGATGAACAAGCATCACGGCGTGGCCAAAGTGGCCATCGCCCACAAACTGGCGGTTCGTTTGTATTGGATGTTGCGCTCCGGGCAGAACTACACAAAGATCGTGGAGCGCGGTTCGCATGCGGGGCAGTCCGAATTGGCCGGTGGCTGCGGTTTCGGGCCGATTAACTGATTGGACGCCCCGCCTCTCTCGCCGGGCGAGAGAGTTTGAACAAGTAATCATGGTGCTTTACCGGGCCGAATACATGGTTGGTGGAACCAACAAAGTTGCCATCGAGAGTGATTGAATGCAAAGTGCGGGCTTGGGTCGTTTAGCAGCGCAAGACGTTTTTCCAGTCATGGGATGAATCTCAGAAAGAACCTGAGATTCATCCCAATCCAATTGGGGAAGTGGGGAGGCCGGTGTCAAGGGTCGAGATGAACGCAAAAAACGCGCCCTTGACACCGGCCTCCCCACACCGACGCCTCTCTACGCAATTTTTACGGCCAAGGGCCGTAAAAATTGCCTTGACAAAGCCGACGATGTCATACATGGCCAATAAGTCCGCACCCATCCTCGGAGACTATAGGTAAGAAGTTATATTTCTTTCAGTTGGATTTTCTTCAGGAGGCGGGGTCCCGCCTCCAGCGATGATCTTTGGCGGGTCTGAACCGGAGGCGGAACCCCTGTGAGGTACGATCCTCTTTATCCCAGCTCCCGCCCGGGCGGATAAGCTTGCCACCGACTGGGCAGAACACTGCGACGAGATCATCATACGCCGATGCCCATTTTGTGAACACGATTCGATCGTCGGTCATGGTCGTCGACGCAAGCAGGCCCACGACGAACATCACGACTGGATTTGGATTCATCGCGGCCGCTGTGCCGATTGCGGGACGACGTTTACCTTTCTTCCGGTGTTCTCTCTTCCTTACACTCATTTCAGTTTGCTGGCTCGCAGCCACGCATTGCAGCGGCGCTTTATAGAGCACTGCACCTGGGAGAAGGCATTGCCCAGGCTGAAGGATCCTGACCGCTTGCCCGATCCGTCAACCGTCCGGCGCTGGTGGAGAGGTCTTGATTGTTTTCAGCCTGCGCTTTCTTTTCTCAGCCGGACTATTGCCCGCGTCGCTCACTCGCTGACTCGCGACCATCAGCCTGTTGACCAAGCACGTCAGCTGTCGTGGATAACTCCGACACTCGAAGTTCTCTGGCCTCTCCGTCTTTAGAAAAAACTCTTTCACCCACCATCCTTGCCTTGGACTGCCGTCCTTCTGCTCCTACGCTGGGCTCCGGAGGCGAAAAAGGCGCCGTGGGCGAAGACGTCGTAACACTCAAGCGGCGGATGCCGCTTCTGGACTATCTGCGGCAACATAACTGGACTGGTCATCCTGCGGGCCGATCCGAGATCGTCGGACTCTGTCCATTGCACGAGGAGACCCGGCCCTCGTTCTATGTCAACACGCACAAGGACGTTTTCTACTGCCACGGCTGCGGCCGGGGCGGCGATTTGATTCGCTTTGTGCAGCTGTCCCGCCGGCTGTCGTTCCGCCAGAGCCTCACGTGCCTGGACGTGAAGACCACTCCAGAGGGCGGCTCCGTCGACGTGCTCGAACAGGCTGCGGCTTTCTATCAGCAGCAACTCGTTCAGTACCCCGAAGCGATGCTCTATCTCAACAAGCGCGGGCTGCATGATCCCGGCCTGATCAGGGACCTTGAGATCGGTTACGCTCCCGGCGGGATTCTCCGCCGTCATCTCACTGCACAGGGTTATTCCTTCGATCTGCTGCGGCAGTCCGGACTGCTCAACGCGAACGGCTCCGACGCTCTCTATCAGCGCATCGTCTTTCCGCTGCGAGAAGGCGAACAGATCGTCAACCTCTACGGCCGCAGCATCGGCGCTGCCTTCGCTCATCGCTTTCTGCCCGGCAGCAAGGGAGGCTTATACGCATGGGAGAAGGTCCGGCACTCCTCCGAAGTGATTCTTGTCGAGGGATTGTTTGACTATGCCGTGCTGCGGCAAGCGGGTTTTCATAACGTGACCTGTTCGTTGGGAACCCATCTTAACGCGGAACAGTTTCTTCAGCTTTGCGACGGATCGCGTACCATCTATCTCGCCTTCGATGTCGATGCCAACTTGAGTGGTCAGCAAGCCGCACAGCAGCTGGCCGATCGTCTTCACACGCATGGCATTGCTTCTCGCCGCGTCCTCTTGGCTGAGGGCCACGATCCCAACTCCTTCTTCGTTGACGGTGGCGACGCGTGCGAGTTTCAGGCTCTTCTCGAGGACGCTCAGTGATGAACTTCCAAGTCATCTTCCTCAACACCGCGGTGAACGGGCACAGCCCGATTCAGGTGGTCGAGCAGACCACCGGCTGTGGAGTCGGCTGGATTAATCGCTTTCTGGACCGCGAGTATGTCCGCCGCCTGGCCAACAAGAGTTTGCGCATCTATGCTTACAACCTGCTGCACTTCGTGCGATGGTGGGAGAACGTTCATCACACCGGCGATATCGCCGAGGCCGATCTCTCCGAGTCGACGCTGCTCGATTACCTGCGCTTCCAGTCCAGCCAGCAACCACAGCCTTCCGCTTCCACCATCAACGACCGTATCGCGCACGCCGATCGCGCCATCCGCAACGAGTTTCCCGATGCTCCCTGCCAGATCGCTCGCGGCTTTCATCAGTCTTTTCCTGCGGCGCAAGCCGATGGGCCTCGACCGTCCGCGAGTGGCCATGAGCAGGCTTCGAGTCAGAGAGCCCAGGCTCAACATCGTGCCTCTCTCGGTCGATGAAGTGACGCGCTTCTGGTCCAGCTTTCACAACGCGCGCGACCTGGCCATCGTCGGCCTGATGCTCATGCACGGACTTCGTGCAGCCGAGGTGCTGGCTCTGAACCCGGAGGACGTGTTGCTGTCAGAAGCTCAGCTCCGCGTGCACGGCAAGGGCGACAAGATGCGCTTCATGCCCCTGGCTCCGGAAACGACTCAACTGGTCGATCACTACCTGCGCCTGGAACGACCCAACCCATGTTCAGCCGCGTTGTTCGTTGTCATGAAAGGCCCTGCACGTGGCATACGCATGACCTACGCGGGACTACGTTCCCTGTTCCGCCATCATCGCAGCAGCACCGGTGTCCAGCTGGCCAACCCTCACCGGTTCAGACACACATTTGCCTCCGACATGGTGCGCGCCGGCATGAGCCTGCCTGCGCTTATGCAGCTGATGGGACATGCCAACATCGAAACCACTCTGCGCTACGTGCAGGTCACAGCCCAGGACGTCTACCTCGAGTATGCCCGCGCGGTGGCGCAGTGTGTTCGTCCTGTTCCCGGGAGTGCCTCGTGAGCGTGCCACGCCATCCTCCACTCCAGCATCCGCTGGCTCCCGTCTTCGAGCGGGCCATCGATTCACTCGGCGCTGCGCTCAACCCCGAGACGACGCGGCATTACCGCGGTACGGTCCGCAACTTCCTTTCTTATCTCTCTGCCGATCACCCCGGCGTCACGCGTCTCGAGCAACTGCGCCGCGATCCTCACATCCTCGGATGGATGTCGAGACTGCGCGCGCAAACGCCGCCCCTGGTCACCGCGTCCTACATTAACCGGCTCGTTGCCCTGCGCTCCATCTGCAGCGATCTGGCATGGAACGCACAGCAGCCTGAGCTCGCGCATCTGATCCGGCGCGAAGACATCCCACGCGCCCCGCAGAGACTTCCAAGGCCGCTCACCGCAGAGCAGGATCAACTTCTTCAACAAGAGTTCATGCGCCGCAACGATCTCGGCGGAAATGCCTTTCTGCTGATTCGCCATACAGGCATGCGCATCGGCGAGTGCGCGGATCTGTCCTGGGATTGCCTGCGCGCCACAGCAAAAAATCAATGGGCCATTCATGTCCCGCTCGGCAAGCTCAAGACAGAACGCATGGTCCCCGTCGATGCCTCGGTGTCTACCCTCGTTCAGAGGCTGCGTTTCTTTCGCTCGCTCGATCCGCTGCCCGCCGATGGGTTTCTGCTGGCACGCTCCGAAGGTAAAAATGCACTGGTTCGTCAGCTGCGCGATTACCTGCATCTGGTCTGCTATGCACTCAACCTCCCCACATGCATCGTCCCACATCAACTCAGGCACACCTACGCAACGGAAATGCTTCGTGCCGGCATCAGCTTCCCCATCCTGATGAAGTTGCTTGGCCACTCACAGCCGGTGATGACCATGCGCTATGTCGACGTTGCGCTCACCGATCTCCAGCGCGAGTTTCAACAAGCCCGAGCACACCCAAAATATCTCGTTCCACAGCCGAAGGCATCATCACCACAGCTCCGCGCCGGACTCGATGGCGTCATCGGCTCCCTGCTCGACGCTCACCATGTACTCGAGATGTTCCGTCGACCCCTCACCAAAGGCTACTCTCGCTCATGTCTAGACCGAATCTCGAACCGGCTATCAAAGATCCTTGCTGAAGTCCGAAAACTGAGCAGCGAATAAACGGATCAAAACGGGCAGAGATTGGCCAGTTATGTCGCCAATCCGGACATTACTCGAAAATGGGGTTACTTCCGAATTGGCGGTAATACGCTCGGAACCCGGAAGTCGCGGAAAGTAGTCGAAATGATGCAAAAGATGGTTTTTGGGTCCCGGAGGCGACCCAGCCGGGCACGCTCGAGGGTTTGGGATGGAAACGGACGCCAAAAAGATCGCGAGTGGAGGCAAATGGGGGTATATTGGTTCGCAGCCGAACGGCCAAACGAAAATTCCGGGTAGAACGAAAGCACTAAGAAGTCGAGGGATAACTGTGGCCAAATCAGCGAGCCGGCGATATTTTGCTGGCCTTTCAAAGAACACGTTCCTTCTTGCCCTCGCAAGCCTATTCGCTGATATCTCCTCGGAGATGCTCTATCCGGTCTTGCCGGTGTTTCTGACGCAAACATTGAAAGCAACAGGTAGCATCGTTGGTCTGGTGGACGGATTTGCTCAGGCCGCGCAGAATATCGTGCAGGGCTTTTCCGGCGCTCTGTCGGACAAGTTGCAAAAGCGAAAGTCCATCGCACTGGCCGGATACCTCCTTTCGGCCGTTGCCAAGCCACTGATGGGACTTTCCACCGTCTGGCAAGGCTTGTTCGGCGCACGGTTGCTGGACCGGCTTGGTGCCGGCACACGTTCCGCTCCCCGCGATGCACTCATTGCGTCTTCAGTGGATGAAAAGGACAGAGGTAGAGCGTTCGGAATTGAAGGCGTTGGCGACAATGCGGGTGCGTTTCTAGGCCCACTGCTCGCCGTCTTGCTCCTCTACGCGCTGCACCTTGCTCTACGACCTGTCTTCTATTTGGCTCTCATTCCTGGCCTGTTGGCCTTTTTTATGGTCCTGCTGGTGAATGAGAAACCAGCAAAGGTAGCCTCTAAATCAAAGATAGATGTCAACCTCCGGCAGTTCCCGAAGGGTTACTGGAAATATCTACTTGTGATCGCCTTGTTCGGGCTGGGCAACTCCAGCAACGCATTTCTGATCCTGCGGACACAGGATATCGGTGCTTCCCTGGAAACGACCATTCTGATATACGCAGCATTCAATCTGGTGGCAGCCCTGATCTCGTATCCAGCGGGATCTCTTTCCGACACGTTGGGAAGAAGAAATGTTCTGCTCGTTTCGTTCGTCATTTTCTTGGTCGCCTATCTCGGCTTCGCCCTGACTCAAAATGTCCTAGTCGTCGCAGTCCTTTTTGGCTTCTACGGGCTGTATGAGGGGATATTCCGCTCTGTCGGCAAAGCATTTGCATCCGATTTCGTGCCGGAAAATCTGCGCGCTAGCGGCGTCGGCTGGTACAGCACGTCGGTCGGATTGCTGCAACTCGTTGCCAGCGTCGTCGCCGGATTGCTGTGGGATCGAATCGGCCACGCGGCCGTGTTCTATTATGGCGCAGCCTTTGCTTTCGTCGGTAGCATCGGATTGCTCCTGTTAATTCCGTCGAGACATGAGGGACGCAACGCCGCAATGGCCGATTGAATTGAGGCAATAGTCGCCAATACGCTCTGATTTCCGTGTGCCGAGTGGATTGTTTGAATGTTAAGTCAGTGAGAAGCACGCGGTGTTGCATAAGCTGAACTCAGCGGCGACGCTGATTCAGAGAACAACCACGGAGGCTCCTCGAGACCATATGTATTACATCGGACTTGATGTTCACAAGAGGACGATCAGCTATTGCGTAAAGGATGCAGCTGGTCATGTGCACCAGGAAGGCAAGATCGGATCAACCCGGTGCGAGTTAGATGCGTGGATCAAGACTGTTCCCCAACCTCGGATGATTGCCATGGAAGCAACGATCTTCACCGGCTGGATCTACGATCACCTGCTTCCTCATGCCGAAAAGATCAAGGTAGCCCATCCGCTGATGCTGCGGGCGATTGCAGTGGCGAAGAAGAAGAACGACAAGATTGATGCTGCCAAGATCGCCGACTGTCTGCGCTGTGATTTCCTGCCGGAGTGCCACATGGCCTCAACCGAGATCCGGGACCGGCGCCGTACACTGCGTTACCGGAACCTTGTCATCAAGCAGATGGTGCAGATGAAGAACCGCGTGTCGGGCCTCCTGCTGGAAACCGGGGTCAGCTTCAACAAGCAGCGGCTGCACAAGGTGGGCTACTTCGCGGATCTGATGTCGACCAACGATGAGGTCTACGAGAGTATCCGGCCGCTGCTGAAGCTCAGCCGTGAACACATCGTGCGCGCACAGAGGCTCGACTATGCGCTGGTCTGTTCCCTGGAGCGAGACCCGTTGTTGGCCGAGAGACTCACGCGGCTGAGGACGGTTCCCGGAGTGGGGCCGATCACGGCGCTGACCTGGGCACTGGAGATCGGCGACTTCACCCGCTTCCGGTCGATCAAGCAGGCCATCAGCTACTGTGGTCTGTGCGGAGACGAGAGGAGTTCGGCTGACAAGGTGATGCGCATGCCGCTTTCCAAGCAGCGCAACAAGCATATCCAGCGAGTGCTGATCGAGGCCGCGAAACTTGCTCCAAGACATTCTCATGAGCTGGCGATGGTTCGCGAGAGAGAACTGCAAAAAGGAAATCCCAACCGCGCCACGCTTGCCGTAGCCAGGAAAATGGTCAGCTACCTGCTTGCCGTAGAGCGCAGAAAACAAAACTTCGTGCCTGCCGAGCAGTTCAAATGTACGGCGGCAGCGTGAAAAACCTTTCCAGCTAAGGAAAGAACAAAAACATCAGGATCATTCGATGCGCAGGCTGCCAGGTCCCGCCGGTAGGCGACTGAGCGAAGGA
>DASRLB010000073.1:0-2054 GCA_035648695.1 Acidobacteriaceae bacterium
GTTCTTCAACGAGACGCCCCTCTACGCCGCGCAATACACGCCCTCGAAGGTCAGTTGCACCAGTTGCCACGCCGAAGGCGGCATCCAGCCCTTCGCTTCGCCGATGGTCGGCCTGCCCCCGCTGTTCCCGATGTTCAACGAGCGCGCCGGCCACATGATTACCATGAAGGACCGCATCCAGGAGTGCTTCGTACGCAGTGAAAACGGCAAGCCGCTCTCCTACACCGGCCCCGAAATGCAGTCGCTCGTGGACTACATCACCTGGCTCTCCCAGCCGCAGGCACATCGCCGCCGCTTCACCGGGCGCGGCCTCGTCAGGCTGCCCGCCCTTACGCCCGATCCGCAGCACGGCGCCGCAATCTATGCAGCCCAGTGCTCCGGCTGCCACGGGTCCGACGGCCAGGGCAGGCTGCCGCAGTTTCCCCCGCTGTGGGGCCCGCAGTCGTTCAACGACGGCGCGGGCATGAACAACATCACCAAAATGGCCGCATTCGTCCAGCACAACATGCCGCAAAACCGCATGGGAATCCTCTCGCCGCAGGAGGCCTACGACGTTGCGGGATTCATCCACGCCAAGCCGCGCCCGGCCTTCAATCCGGCCTACAAACACTTCTAAAGCTTCATGAATCGATATCAATCATTCTCAATAGATTGACTTTGCCTCTCGCGACTATCTATAGTGAAAATCGACCTGCCGAAAGGAATTGCGCGCCAAATGTCCATCCACCTCTCCCCCGGAAAGATCGCCGGCCTCAAAGCCATGTCGGACGAGCGCGGCGTTATCGCCGCCGCCGCCATGGACCAGCGCGGCCTGCTGAAGAAAATGCTGGCCAAGGCCCTCGGTGGAGCGGAACCCCCGCTCGAAATGATGAAAGACTTCAAGCGCATCGTCGCCGGGACCCTGACCAAACATGCGTCCGCGATGCTGCTGGACGTCGAGTACGGCTTGCCCGCCTCGAAAAACATCAACGGCAAGGGCTTGCTGCTCGCGTACGAGAAATCCGGTTACGACGCCAGCGGCCCGGAGAAGCTGCCCTCGCTCACCGAAGGCTGGTCCGTGATGCGGCTGAAGGAAGCCGGCGCCGACGGCATCAAGATCCTCATCTACTACAACCAGTACGAAAACCAGTGGGTGAACGAGCAGAAGAAAGCCTGGCTGGAGCGCATCGGCCAGGAATGCCTCGCGATGGACATGCCGCTCTTCCTCGAGTTCCTCGCCTACGATGTCCATGGCGAAAACGAAGCCGGCCTGGCCTACGCCAGGCGCAAGCCCGAGATCGTGCGCTACTGCACCGAGGAGTTCACCAAGCCGCGCTACGCCGCCGACGTGCTCAAAGTCGAAGCGCCGATCCAGATGGCATTCGTCAGCGGCACACAAGCCTTCAAGGGCGAGGCAGCCTACACCCGCGACGAGGCCATGGAGCTCTTCCGCTCGACCGCCAGCTACACGGACAAGCCGATGGTCTATCTCTCCGCCGGCACCACCAGCGCGGTCTTCATCGAGATGCTCGAGCTCGCGGCCGAAAGCGGCGTGGAGTTTCACGGTGTGCTCGGTGGCCGCGCCACATGGCAGGACGGCGCGCCCATCTATGCCACGCAGGGCGAAGCGGCGTTGCAGCAGTGGCTCGACACGGTCGGCACGCAGAACATCACCAACGTCAACAACGTGTTGCAATCGGCGCGGCCCTGGTACGAAGCGCGCGGCTTGAAGAGCGCATAGCCGCATCAGTTGCCACAGCCTCTTGATACCCTGATCCCGCCTCGCGTTTTGCCTTCAGCCGGACGGGGAGCCAACGAGATCACTCCGGAGTACCGGTTGTCACAAGCTCTCTATCCACGCACGAACGAGATGGCCGCACCGCCCGACGACACTGTGACCCGGCGGCGCTGGCTCATCCTTTCGCTGCTCTTCTTCATCACGGTCATCAACTTCGTCGACCGCCAGACGCTCTCCATCCTGGCGCCGCTGCTGCGCGCCACACTGCATCTTTCCAACGAGCAGTACGGCCGCATCGTCTCCGCATTTCAGTTCGGCATGATGTCCGGCGAGTTTC
>DASRLB010000074.1:0-4735 GCA_035648695.1 Acidobacteriaceae bacterium
CATCATCCGCATCAACTACGGCAGCTTCAACGCCAAGCTCTCCGCCGACATCGTCAACACGGTCATCGACGCCTACATCAAGCACACCTACAACGCGCGCTTCGAATCCAGCCAGCGCCTTTCGGAGTTCCTCTCCAAGCAACTCTCCGGCCTCAAACAGGAAGTCGAGACCTCCCAGCAGCGCATGTTGGAACTCGGCCGTCCCCTCGGCGTCCTCGGCTTCGACGCCAACCATAACCAGATCACCAGCAACCTCGACGACCTCACCAAGGCCGCCGCTTCCGCCGAAATCGCCCGCATCCTCGCCGAGTCCCGCTACAAGGTGCTTTCCACCGCCTCGCCCGATTCCCTCAGCAGCATGATCGATGCCACCCCGGGAAGCTCCCCCAACGGCCTTTCCAGCCTCCGCTCCCAGCTGGCCGCCGCGCAGGCCAGTTACGCGCAGTCCATGGGCTATTTCGGCCCCAACAACCCCCAGGCCAAAGCCGCCCGCGCCCAGATCGACGAACTCCAGAGGGCCGTCGACAAAGAACAATCCCGCCTCGTCGAGCAGGCCCACCAGGAGTACATCGCCTCCCTCGCCAACGAGAAGCAAACCACCGCCGCCCTCGAAGGCGAAAAGTCCGACGCCTACAAGCTCCGCGACGACCTCGTCCAATACACCCTCAAGCAGCGCGATTTTGAAGCCAACCGCACCCTCTACGAAGGCCTCCTCGAACGCATTCGCACCGCCGGCGTTCAGGCCGGCCTCGAATCCCAGGAAATCGACATCGTCGACCAGGCCTATCCCCCGGTCAGCCCCACGCTCGAGGCGCGCTCCTCCCTGCTCACCCTCTACACCGCCATCGGCCTGGTCTTCGGCATCATCTTCGCCTTCGTCCTCGAAAGCCTCGACACCGGCCTGCGCAGCATCGCGGAAATCGAAGCCGTCACCGGCCTCGCCTCGCTCGCGCTCATCCCCCGCGACCGCAAGTCCAGCACCGACGCCGCCACCCAGACCTCGCTCCAGCGCAGCATCAGCGTCCTCGCCAACCCCAAGTCGCAGTTCGCCGAATCCTTCCGAGCTCTGCGCACCTCGCTCCTGCTTTCCTCCGCCGGACACCCGCCCATCACCATCCTGCTCACCAGCGCCACGCCCTCCGAGGGCAAAACGACCATCTCCACCAACCTCGCCTGCGTGCTCGCCCAGCGCGACGTGCGTGTTCTCCTGATCGACGCCGACCTCCGCCGCCCCACCGTCCACCACCGCTTCGGCCTCAACGGACGCATCGGCTTGACCACGGTCCTCACCGGGGCGTCGTCGGTCGAAGAGGCCATCCAGCACGTGCCCGACATTCCCAATCTCGACATCCTCGCCAGCGGCCCCGTCCCGCCGTTCCCCACCGAAATGCTCGGCTCGTCCACCATGACCGCGCTGCTCGAAAGGCTCAAGACCGTCTATACCCACATCGTCATCGACTCCCCGCCGCTGCTCTCGGTCACCGACGGCGTCGTGCTCGCGCGCGAGTCCGATGCGGTCGTCCTGATCGTCCGCCACGGCAAGTCCTCCCGCCACGTCGTCCGCCGCGCCCGCGACCTCCTGCTCCGCGCCGGTGCGCCGCTCACCGGCATAGCCCTCAACGCCGTCGACCTCAACTCACCCGAGTATTACGGCTACTACGGATACTCCGGCTACTCCTACGCCGGCGTCGACACCTCCAGTTGGAAGTCGAAGTCCGGCAAATCGACGGAAGGAGACCGCGAATGAGCTTACGCAATAAAACGATCCGCCTGCTGAAACTCCCCACCGTGCTCGCCCTCCTCTTCGCGTGCCTCTCCGCAACGGCCCAGTTCTCCGGCCCGGCCTTGCCTTCCGACACCGGCGTCAACCGCCCCACCACCCTCACCACCGACCCCGCCATCCTCTTCCCCGCCAGCCGCGACGTCGTCCTCGGCGGAGGCGACGTCATCACCGTCCGCGTCTTCGGCCCGGGCGATTACGCCCCCACGGCCCGCATCGGCATCGATGGCAAGGTCCAGCTTCCGCTCATTGGCGTCGTCTCGCTCCAGGGCCTCACCGTCACCGCCGCCGAGGCCCTCCTCGCGCAAAAACTCGTCGATGCCGGCATGTTCCGCGACCCCCAGGTCACCATCACGCTGGTCGAGGGTCCGCACGCCTCAGTTTCTCTCATCGGAGAAGTTCACGGCGTGGTCCCGATCATAGGCGAGCGCCGCCTGCTCGACGTGCTGGCAGCCGCCGGCGGCCTGCCCGCCACCGCCAGCCACGTCATCACCATCAACCGCCCGGGACTCGACCAGCCCATCGTCGTCGACCTCGGCACCGACCCCGCCCGCAGCGCCCTCGCCAACATCCCCATCTTCGGCGGCGACACCATCGTCACGGCCCGTGTAGGCGTCGTCTACGTCCTTGGAGCGTTCAAGACCCAGGGCGCCATCCCCCTCGCGGGAAACTCTCCACTCACCCTGCTCCAGGTCGCTTCCCTTGCCGGCGGTCCATCCTTCGAGGGCGACTACGCCGACCTGCGCATCATTCGCACCATCGGCAACCAGCGCACCCTGGTCAAGATCGACATAAAAAAGGTCATGTACGGCAAAGCCCCCGACCCGGTCCTGCAAGCCGACGACGTAGTCTTTCTCCCCACCAACGCCCTCAAATCCGTCCTCAAATCCGGCGGCATCGGCACGCTGCTGGGCATCGTCTCCATCCTCGTCGCGTTCCGCCAATAGCCCAAAAGTTGTCAAGCCTCCCGACCTGTGCAAAACTCCCCAAGCCCCTATGAACACAGGCCAAATCAATTCTGAAAACCGTGCGTGTTTATTCTCCGAACTCGCTACAATTAACTCAGCACTCAAAACTCACAACTCAGAACTGAACAAGCCCCTTCCCGGCAACGAACCTCTAAGCTCAATACCTCTAAGCTCTAAGCTCATCAAAACCCGTTCTCCTCAACGCGCTCCGATGGAAGGTACGGAGCTAACACCTTTCGTTAAGGGACTTTGCGACAATATAGGGGGGAGGGTCAACCAAAAACATGTCGCAACCGCTCCGCCTCGCCTATCTCGTCAGCCACCCCATCCAATACCAGGCCCCGCTGCTCCGCCGCATCGCCCGCGAGCCGGACATCGACCTCACCGTCTTCTTCGGCTCCGACTTCTCCCTCCGCGCCTACAAAGACCACGGCTTCGGCGTAGAAGTCGCCTGGGACACGCCGCTCACCGAAGGCTACAACCACGTCTTCCTCAAGCCGCTCCGCGATACCGGGACCGTCTCCCTAACCAGCCCCATCAGCCGCGGCATCCTCAAAGCCCTCCGCGGTTTCGACGCCCTATGGGTCCACGGCTACGCCAGCATCAACTCGCTGCAAGCAATCCTCGCCGCCAATGCCCTCGGAATCCCCGTCCTCCTCCGCGCCGAGTCCTGGCTCAACGACCGCGACCGCAGCCCGCTAAAACTCGCCCTCAAACGCCTCTCCCTCCGCGCACTCCGTCCGGCGATCGCCGCCACACTCCCTATCGGCACGCTGAACGCGCAGTATTGGCAGCACTACTTCGGCGACCATGTCCCGCAGTTCCCGATGCCCTACGCCGTCGACAACGATTACTTTGCCAACCGCGCAGCAGCCCCATCCGAACTCCGCACCGCCCTCGACCTCGACCCCGCTCGTCCCGTCATCTTATTCGCTTCCAAACTCCAACCCCGCAAGCGCTGCATGGACCTCCTCCAAGCCTACCGCCTCAACCCCACACCTCACCTCATCATCGCCGGCGACGGCGAAGACCGCCCCCGCCTCGAAGCCTTCGCCCGCGAGCACGCCCTCACCGGCGTCCGCTTCGTCGGCTTCCAGAACCAGTCCATCCTCCCGCAATACTTCGCCCTCGCCGACGTCTTCGTCCTGCCCTCGCGCCACGAGCCCTGGGGCCTCATCGTCAACGAGGCCATGGCCGCGGGCTGCCCCTGCATCGTCTCGGACGAAGCCGGCTGCCACGCCGACCTGATCGCCAACGGCGCCGAAGGCTTCGTCTTCCCCGCCGGCGACATCCCCGCCCTCGCCGCCGCACTCACCGGCATCTTCGCCGAGCCAACCGTCGCCGCGGAAATGGGCCAGGCCGCCGCCGCCCGCATCCGTTCCTGGTCGTTCGAGCAGGACATCGCCGGCCTCCGCGCCGCCCTCGCCCACACCACCCGCAAGCTCCGCGCGTGACCCCGCTGCTATCCTCACGTAAGAACATGCGCATCCTGCACATCGTTGGAACCATGAGTGCCGAGTCCGGCGGCCCCGCCGAAGTAGCGCGCATGTTGGTGGAGCTTTCACCTGCCGGCATGACCTCGGAAATAGCCACCTGCGACCACCCCGGCGAACCCGCCCTCAAATCCCTCACCTGTCCGGTCCACGCCCTCGGAAACACTCGCCCCGGCTTCTTCTACAGCGCCGCCCTCATCCCCTGGCTCCGCGCCAACCGCGCCCGCTTCGACGGCGTCATCGTCCACGGCCTCTGGACCTACCCCAGCTACGCCGCCTGGCGCGCCCTCGCCGGCCATACGCCCTATATCGTCTTCGCCCACGGCATGTTGGACCCCTGGTTCAAGCGCGCCTACCCCCTCAAGCACCTGAAAAAGTGGCTCTACTGGCTCGCCGCCCAATACTGGATCCTCCGCGCCGCCCACCGCGTCCTCTTCACCACCGAAACCGAGCGCGACCTCGCCCGCCAAAGCTTCTGGCTCTCGCATTGGAAT
>DASRLB010000075.1:0-5122 GCA_035648695.1 Acidobacteriaceae bacterium
GCCAATGCCCGCGATGGCACTTGCTGTCCCCATCACGACGTAGTTCCACACGTTGAACGTGGATGCCTCGGCAGGCGTTGCGGCGCTCGCCCGCGGAGTCGGCGCCGGAGAGCTCGATGTTGTCGTCGCGGCGTGCGCGGCTTTCTCAATTTCGCGTGCAGCCTTTTGCACCTTTTCGACCGCCCCCGACGGCCCGAGTGCGCTGCGCCGCAGAGCCGTGCTGAATTTCTGGGTGGCGCGGGGCACGATGTCCAGGATTTGAATCGCCTCCGGTTGCAGCGACTGAAGGCCGACACCGAGGCCGACGAGAATCACGGCAAGCGTCACCCCGGCTCCTACGGCTTTAGGCAGCTTAGCTCTTTTTTTCAACCAATCGACGATAGGCGTCAGCGCGTAACTCGCTAGCACCGCGACGGTGATGGGAATAAATACCGCCCGGGCCAACCATAGAAGTCCTACTACGGCGATGAAGGCCAGTATCGCAAGCGACGTGCTGCGCACGTCGACCGGCCTCTGAAGCACTGTTGGCGAAGGCTCGGGGGGCGACTCGATAGGCGGCCGAAGCGGCACGTGATCTTCTGACATTCCCTCTCCAGGGCGCATTGGCGATCGGTTCATCTACTATCTTGGCCCCGACCCTGTGTACGCACGACTTCTACCACGCGCGCGGTGCGCCGCAAATATGTGGGTAAACTTCGCGCCGAGCAAAAGCACTTGTGCAGAGTAGTAAAGCCAGAGCAGGAGCACGACGAGGGTACCAGCTGCGCCGAAGGCTGATGCGATCGCAGTCCGACCCAGGTGGAGTCCGATTGCATAGCCCCCGCGGTGAACAGAATGGCTGTAATGATCGCGCCAATCCATAGATCCTTCCAAGCGATCGGTGCATTGGGCAGCCATTTGTACGGAATCGCAAAGAGCATCGTCACCGCACTCAACGAAAAGAGAAGATTCGAGAGATAAATGATAGAACGCGCAGCGAAACGCGATGCAGTGAAGCAGCCCCACGAATGATAGATCAACAGATCATAAACATGGGTAGTGGTTCGCCAGACCACTACCTATACATGTGGCCACTTTGCCGTAATGAGCGTTGCGGACCCGGCGGCCGGAGGGCAAAATGCCCCGGGGCGCAAAACCTGCAGACCCCTGAATCGGCACGCACGCCGCAATTGGCGGGATGGGCGAGAACAGCGGGTTCGAATTCCCCTGTCGGTCGATGCCGCCGCCAAGGAGCGCAGACTCGTGAAAGTACGTTTCTGGGGAACGAGGGGGTCGATCGCCACCCCGGGCCGGGCACGAACCACTTCGGCGGCAATACGTCCTGCGTCGAGGTGACCACGGCCAACGGCAACTTGCTGATTTTTGACTGCGGCACCGGCGCGCACCGGCTCGCCGCCGAGTTGATGGCCCAAGGCAAGAAAGCCATTGACTCGAACATTCTCCTCGGACATACGCACTGGGATCACATTCAGGGCTTTCCATTTTTCACCCCGGCCTTCGTCAACGGTAACTCCGCCTCGATCTATGGTCCGGAAGGTAGCCGCGGCTCGCTGCACGAGGTGCTGGCCGGCCAGATGGAGTACACCTACTTTCCCATCGCGTTGAACCAGTTGCCGGCCGCGATCACCTACTACGACCTGACCGAGGGCATCCACACGATCGGCGGCGCGCGGGTCGCGACACAATTCCTCAATCACCCGGCAATGACACTCGGCTACCGAGTCGAGGCCGACGGCGTGGCGATCGTGTACCTGGTGGACCACGAGCCGTTCTCCGATGAGCTCTGGCGCGCAGGTGCGACGCCGGGCCACATCGAGTCCATCCTGCACGAGGGAGACCGCCGGCATGCCAAATTCATGGCTGACGCTGATCTCGTGATCCACGACGCCCAGTACACGCCCGAGGAGTACCGCTCAAAGAAAACCTGGGGACACAGCGCGTACGACTACGTGGTACAAATCGCCGCGGCGGCCGGCGTACGGCGGGTTGCACTGACTCACCACGATCCAAGTCACGACGACCACTTTGTCGCGGACATCGAGCGCCAGGCCCGCGCCCTGGCGTTGCAATGCGGGACGGGACTCGATGTCTTCTGCGCGTATGAAGGCTGCGAACTCCTGTTGGAGCCGCGCTCCGACTTGAAACCGTTTGTCACGGCGGCGCCCTTCCAGGCATCTGTCGCGCAGCGTCGCTTTCATATCCTGGTTGTGGATGACCAGCCGGACACGCTCACGATGATCGTTCGCGCATTGGAGGAGGATCATTACATGGTCAGGAAGGCGACCAGCGGCGCTGAGGCGCTGCAGATGATCGACGAGGACATGCCGGACGTCGTGGTACTGGATTACAAGATGACCGGCATGGATGGCTTGGCGGTCACGAAAACGCTCCGCGCCAAGCCCGAGACAAAGCTCCTGCCTGTGCTGATGCCTACCGCCATGACCGATGAGCCCAGCACCCGCGCCGGCTTTGAAGCGGGGGTGACGGACTATGTGACAAAGCCGTTTTCGATCCCGCAGCTCACCGCACGCGTGCGCGCCTGCCTCGCCAGAACCCAACTCCCGTAAGTGTGTGACAAGGCTAGTCGGAGACGATCTCGACACGATCCAGGTACCTGGACAATTCGCCCACCCACTTGCGCGACGCGTCGGTGTCGGCGCGCTCGGCCGCCTGCTCCAGGGCGGCGCCGATGTCAGTGATGGCCTGGAATCCCCAGCTGCCACCGGCGCCCTTCATGCCGTGCCCCAGGCTCTCCACCGTGTCAAAGTCTCTCCGATCCAAGGCGTTCAGCATTGCGATGACATCCTGCCTACGGTTCTGCAGAAACGCGGGGATCAGGTCGATGAATTTAGGATTCGCACGCACCAGGATCGCGTCTTTTCGGCTGCTCTCTTCTTTCGATGATGGAGGCGCGCCTATGGAATGCTCCTTGATCGCTTGCAATAGCACGTCTTGTTTGATTGGTTTCGTCAAATACGCCGTGCACCCCGCCGCCATACACTTTTCTTGATCCCCCTTCAAGGCAGAGGCCGTCAGGGCGATGATCGGCGTGGGCGGCCGGTGGTTCTCCATTTCCCACGCCCTTATCGCCCGCGTCGAAGTCAATCCATCCATGACCGGCATTTGCCGGTCCATCAGGACCAAGTTAAAGTGCCCGGTCGTAAACTTGGTATAGGCGACGGCCCCATTTTCGGCGATCTCTACCCGGTAAGGTGTGTCCTGCAGGTAGGCCACGGTGATCGTGCGGTTGTCTGGGGAGTCCTCCACCAGAAGAATGCGGAGTGCCGGCAGCGCCGCCTCAGGACCCGTGCCGACCGGCACGGCCGGCCGCCGCGTGGCGGCCGCCCAGATCTCGAAGGGCACGGTGAAAGAAAACACGCTGCCCTTTCCGACTCCGCTTTCGACCCGAATGCATCCGCCCATCAGTTCCACGAGGCGCTTCGAAATCGTCAACCCCAGCCCTGAGCCGCCATACCTGCGAGTGGTGGACGAGTCGGCTTGCGTGAATCGCTCAAACACCGCGCCCAATTTCTCACTCGCAATGCCGATGCCGGTGTCGGAAATCGTAAACCGCAATGCGCCCGGAGCGGAGAAGTCCGCATCCAGTGTGACGCGTAGCGCCACTTCGCCAGACTCCGTGAACTTGATCGCGTTGCCAAGTAAATTAAGCAGCACCTGCCGCAACCGTGTCGGGTCGCCGACCAGATTGTTGGGTACTTTCGGCGCGATCTCGCACACCAGCGCCAGACCTTTTTCCTGCGCCCGGACCGCCGCCATCTCCCGCACTTTCTCCAGTAGATCGTTCAGCGAGAAACCGGTTCGCTCCAGCTCGAGCTGCGAGGCTTCGACCTTGGAGAGATCGAGGATGTCGTTGATGAGGTTGAGCAGGTTGTCACCGGCGCGGCGAAAGATCTGCACATACTTGTTTTGCTCCGCGGAGAGAGTGGTCTTCGCGAGCAGGTCCGCGATGCCGATGATCGCATTCAACGGCGTTCGGATTTCATGACTCATGCTTGCCAGAAAATCCGACTTGGTCTGGCTCGCTGTCTCGGCCATGGCCTTGGCCTGCTGCAATTCCGCCTCCACCCGCTTCCGCTCCGTCACGTCACGCGCCGCGGCGAAGACGCCCTGCAGCGTCCGGCCCCGGTCGTAGAATGTGGTGGCGTTGTAGGACACCACTGTTTGCTTCCCATCGCGAGCGCATGCCGTCAGCTCGTAGTCGGTGACCTTCTTTTCGCTTAGCACGCGCTTGATCCCCGCTTCGGCCCGCTCCGGATCGGTGAAGTAGCTCTTGAACGGCGCGCCGATCAGCTCGTCGCGCGTGCAACCGGTGAGCGCCTCCATCTGCTTGTTGACGTCCGTGATGATGCCGGAGGGATCGGTGGTCATCAGTGCGTCGATGTTGGATTCGACCAGTGAGCGCGTGTAGAACTGCTGATCGCGCAAGCGCTGATCCAGCTTTTGTTGCTCCGCCTCGACCAGCTTGCGCGCCGTGTTATCGGTGCCGATCAGCAGATAGCCGATGATGCCGTCCTGAGCGTCGCGCAGCGCCGTGACGGACACCACCGCCGGGAACCGGCTCCCATCCTTCCGGATATAGGTCAGTTCATAGATATCCTCAATCCCGCGCGAAGCCTTGAAGACCAAGGCCTCGAAACCCGGCGTGATCGTGGTCGCGAGTTCGATGCTCAATGCCTTGGCGCGCACGATCAGCTCCTGTGAATCGGAGATGTCGGCGGGAGTGATCTTGTTCATTACTTCGGCGGCCGTGTAGCCCAGCATCCGTTCGGCGCCGACATTGAAAATTTGAATAACGCCCTTCGCGTCGGTCGCGATGCTCGAGAAGTTGGCGCTGTTGAAAATCGCGCGCTGCAGCGCCCCCGCTTTCAGCAGCACCTCTTCCGCCTGTTTGTGCAAGGTCACGTTGCCGGCTCTCGTGGAGATACGGATCCTCGTACTCGTCGCAACCTTTCCCTTAGCCATGCTAGTGCAGTGCTTCGTTCTGTTTGGAACTTAAATTGCGATTGGCGCGAATCACCTTGGCGAGGATGTCGTGAGCTTTGGCCGTCCAGACAAATGGCTTGGGATTTTGGTTGTGCAGGGCGATGTACTCCTTGATTGC
>DASRLB010000076.1:0-6333 GCA_035648695.1 Acidobacteriaceae bacterium
ATTGCGCCGCTTAGCCTGATCCGCACGCACGAGCCGTATGTGGACACCGAGGCGGTCGGCGCCGCTCCGCTGGCGCCGGGAGCCGACCGCGAGTTTCGGCTGACCTTCGAGAACATCAACTCGAACTGGAACCAGCAGGAGCCGGAAATCCATGTCGTGGGCGTCCGTACGCGCTAATCCCAAGAAGCAGATCCTAAAGATGATATAAGCCATCCGGTGGTATTGGCTGTTTTTGGGTGGGGCGTACATCCAAACTCTGCAACGAAACGTTTAAGAAAGTAGAAGCGCGGAGCTCGGGCCCCGGACTTTCGCTCCGGCTTTTGGCATCCCGCCTCGAAGGGTTTGGCGATCGCAGCTCACAACGAGCGCGGCGCCGACAGTCTCTCCTAACCGAGAGAACCAAGGCAGATTGGCCCCCAGGAAACTGGGGGCCTCTTTTTGTCTTGCGGCTTCTACGCTGCGTCGAGCGTTGCGATGCACTCGATTTCGACCAGCGCATCCTTCGGCAGCCCCGCGACGGCGACGGTCGAGCGCGCCGGTGGAACAGCGCCTTCGGGAGCGAAAGCCTTCGCATAAATCTCATTCATCGCGGCGAAATCCTTCATGTCCTTGAGGAAGACGGTGGTCTTGAAGACGCGCGTAAAGTCCGTGCCGGCGGCGGCGAGCATGGCCCCAAGATTGGCAAGCACCTGGGTCGTCTGCTCGGCGATGCCTCCGGCAACAAGCGCGCCGGTAGCTGGATCGAGCGCAACCTGACCGGAGGTATAGAGCAAATCGCCCACCCGCACAGCCTGCGAGTAAGGGCCAATGGCCGCCGGGGCGTCGGGGGTGGAGATGCGGGTTTTGAGCATATCGAAATTGTGCGCCGAAGCTGGCCAGGAAGCAAAGTGCTAAGGCGGTTAAAAGAAGCCGTAAGCTTTGGTGGGGCGACCGGACTTCGGTAATAGCTGCGAACTGCCGGTTGCCCGCTTCCAGTTGCCGGTTATTTTGTTTGTGGCCAGCAGGTTGTGTGGCAGTTGTGGCAGAATGTTATACTTGCGAATGCCGAAGCTCCTGCGTTTTCCGGCAGGCAGCACAACCTTTTTCCCTAGACGCATGGCCGCGAGCGCGGGCCATGGAGGCCGACTATCCCACCAATCGATAAGCGTTCCGCCAAGTCCTTTATCCGTACCAACGAGCGTATCCGCGCACGCGAAATCCGCGTGATCGATGAGAACGGCGAGCAGCTTGGCGTGATGGCGCCCTTTGACGCGCTAAAAATGGCGCGCGAACGGTCGCTCGACCTCGTCGAGATTTCGCCCAATGCCGTGCCGCCTGTGTGCAAGATCCAGGACTACGGCAAGTACCTTTACGAGAAGGACAAGAGCGACCGCGCCGCGCGCAAGAAGCAGAAGATCATCGTCATCAAGGAAGTGAAGTTCTCGGTCAACGTCGACGAGCACGACTACATTACCAAGAAGAACCAGGCGGTCCGCTTCCTGAACGAGGGCGACAAGGTGAAGGCCAGCCTGCGCTTCAAAGGCCGCCAGATGGCGCATCGCGACCTGGGCTACAAGATCATCAACCGGCTGATTATGGATGTCGGCGAGGCCGGCGTTGTGGAGTTCATGCCGCGCATGGAAGGCACCACGCTCCATGCGATTATTGCTCCGGTGAAGAAGGCCGAAGTGCAGCAGGCTCCGGCGGCCCCGAAGCCGAAGCCGGTGGTTGCCGCTCCTGCTCCGGTTGAAGCGGAAGCTGTTGAGGCTCCTCAGGCTTAAGAACGGACAACGCAAAGACGCGAAGGACGCGAAGGTTCGCCACGGGATTTGTGGCGGGCCTTTTGCTTTTTGGGGTGCTTAGGATTTGTGGTCGGAGAGCACGGCCAGCGCGGCGAGGTGGCCGCACATGCCGTGGACGCCTCCGCCGGGAGGCGTGGAGGCGCTGCACAGGTACAGGTGCGGGTTGCTGGTGCGGTAGAGGTGCGCGGTGGGGCGCGTGAGGAGTTGCGTGATCGTCATTTCGCCGCCGGAGACATCGCCGCCGACGAGATTTGGGTTCCAGGCTTCGAGTTGCCGCGTGCCGAGGGTGTGGCGGGCGAGGATGCAGTCGCGGAAGCCGGGGGCGAAGCGGGAGACCTGGGCTTCGATCGTTTGCGTGAGGTCGGCGGTGGAACCGTTGGGCGTGTGGCAGTAGGCCCAGGCGGTGTGGCGGCCTGCGGGGGCTCGGGTGGCGTCAAAGAGGCTGGGGTGGACGAGCAGGACGTAGGGGCGGTCGCAGTGACGACCGTTGAAGGCTGCGGACTCCGACGCGGCGATCTCGGCGAGCGAGCCGCCGAGGTGGACCGTGGCGGCGCGGCGGCAGGCGGCTGCTGTCCATGGAATCGCCTCGGAGAGCGCCCAGTCGACTTTGAAGGCTCCGGGGCCGTACTTGTAGTGGCGCATCCGGGTGCGGAAGCTGGGCGTCAGGGCGCGGCCGGCGATGCGGTCTACGGCGCGGGGGCCGGTGTCGAAGAGGGTGGCGTCGGCGGGGTCGAGTTGGGAGAGGTCTTCGATGTCGGCGTTGAGAAAGATGCGTCCGCCGAGCGAGCGCAGGTAGCTGGCAAGGGCGTTCGAGAGCGACTGCGCTCCGCCCTCGGCGATGGGCCAGCCGGTGGTGTGGGCGGCGGCGGCGAGCAGCAGACCGGCGGCGGAGCTTCCAATGCGCGTGAGCGGAAGGACGGAGTGCGCGGCGCATCCGGCGAGCAGGGCGCGTGTGCGCTCGTCGCGGAAATAAAGCTTGGCGAGGGTCGCAGCGGGGAGGCCGCCTTCCATGCCGAAGCGTACGAGGCCGAGGGGGTGGCGCGGGATGCTCAGCAGCGGCTGCATGAGGGAGTTGACGAGGGTTTCCCAGTCGGCGACGAGTGGGCCGAGGAGGTGGCGCCAGGCGCGGCCATCCTGCTCGCTGAGTTGCGCGATGGTGGCTTCGATGTCGCGCTCGAGGGTGAGGGCTGTGCCGTCGTCGAGCGGGTGGGCGAGTGGAGCGTCCGGCTGGATGTAGCGGAGGCCGTGCGCGGCGAGTGGAAGCGTCCGGAAGAAGGGCGAGGCGATGCCGAGCGGATACACCGACGATCCAACATCGTGGTGGAAGCCAGGGAGGGTGAGTTCGGCGGTGGTGGCTGCGCCGCCGACATGGCCGCTGCGCTCGTAGACCGTGACGGCGACTCCGCGCTGGGCCAGCGTGATGGCGGCGGCGAGGCCGTTGGGACCGGAGCCGACGATGTTCGCTGTCTGGAGTGACATGGGCGTTCCACCAATGCGGACACTTTCAGGATATGCCGAATTGAGGAATTCATTGCACGCGGGCCGGGGCATGGGCTATCGTTGCTCTCGACGCACAAATCTTTTTGCAAGGCCGGTGGCATGAAAACAGCGCTTCTTCTCTTCGCATTCTTGTTTCCGCATACTGTTTCCCCGCCCAGCGGACCGGCCCTGACGCCCAACGCGCAGTATCCGGTCCACGTACATTTGTTTCTCGCCAAGGCGAGCGGCAGCGATGGCAGCTACCATGGCTTTGGACGCGGAGACATTCTCGGCGCTTCGCCGCAAGGTTTCGATTACAGCTTCAGTTGCTCCGAGCCGTTTCTTGCGAACGGTGTGTCCAGGGAGTTTTACCAGGGCAAGTGGAAGAAGCAGGACCAGAAGCTCGAGATTTTGATGCAGAGGATCGGCAGCGACCATCTTGACCGCTGCGATTTGCAGGTCGCGCTGAAACCGAAGCCGTACGGCAAGTATCCAGACACGAACTAAGACCGGAGCCCAAACGTGCTGACCGTCATTCTTTTATTTTCCTTCCTGGGCCAATTCCATCACGGGCTCTCAGTGCCGCGGGAGCATGAATCTCCCGGCGTTGCGGCTACGACGCCGAACGCGGATTATCCGCTCAAGGTCCACATCTTGGGCGCTATGCGCAACCAGGACCGCAGCGGCGTGCATGGCTACGGCTCGGGCAACCTTCTGGGGCCGCCGCCGGTTGGGTTCGACTATACCTACAATTGCGAGTACGGCTTCCTGCACAATGCCCAGGCGGGCGAGTTCTACCAGGGCAAGTGGAAGACGCCGGACCGCAAGATCGAGTTGCTGACCCAGGAGATGGGCAGCAACCATGTCGATAAATGCACGATCAACGTGACGCTGAAATCGGCACCGTACAGCAAGGAGAACCCGCCGCCGCGGGCGCCGACCGCGCGCTAGGTTGGATTGTAGCCCGCTTGGGCTACAATCGGGTCATGGCCGCGAATGCTGTTGTTCGATCAAGGGTAAGCGTCGAGGTAAAAGAAGAGGCCACCGAAGTCCTGAACAATATGGGATTGACGGTCTCCGATCTCATGCGGATCGTACTGACGCGTGTCGCGAAGGAACGGTCTTTGCCGTTCGATTTGCGCCCCAACGCTTTGACGCGGGAGACGATGGAGAAGTCGGGCCGCGGGGAAGATATCCATCATGCGAAGGATGCGGACGATATGTTTGAGCAGCTCGGCATCTGATGCGCGCGCCGAGTTACTCAACGCAATTCGCGCGCGACGTGAAGCGGCTTCAAAAGCGAGGCAAAGACCTTGAGAAGCTGAAGACGCTGATCGAGATGCTGCTGGCGGAACAGCGGCTGCCGGAGAAGTACAAGGACCATCCGCTCAAACATAACTGGGCTGGATACAGGGATGCCCATGTGGAGCCGGATTGGGTGCTGATCTATACGATCCTCGAAGGTGGAGTGCGTTTCGAGCGGACTGGAACGCATGAAGAGCTGTTCGAGAAAATGTGAACGATTGCGTGCCACTCGGCAGCTAGATTCCCTTTAGACGCTGTTGGTATTCCTCATCGGTCATCGTAATAACTGCCAACTTAGCGCGTTTCCCTAAGCGAACAGAGAGTCTTATCGGTCCCTTGGAGATCAGAAGGTCATTGTCGATCCCATATCCTGGCCCATCCTGTTTGACTCCATCAACCGATACAGCACCCTCCTTCATTTTCCGTGTCGCTTCACCGTTGCTTGCAGCGAGGCCGAGCTTGACTAGTAGGTTTGCCAGTCGAATCAGATTGAAGAATCGCGAGGATTCGACGTCGCGAAGCGGAATCTCAACGTCACGAAGTGGAATTTCGATCTCTTCGAGATCATCGGCGACGCCTTTCTGCTGGAACTGCGTACTCCAGCTTTCGGCAGCGTGCGTTGCGGCGGCTTCGGTGTGGAAGCCGGCGGTGATGCTCTCGGCGAGTTGCTTCTTGACGGTCATCGGATGCAGTTCGCCAGCATCGACGCGCGCGTGCATGGCGTCGATTTGCGACTGCGAAAGGTCGGTGAGGAAGGTCCAGTACTTCCACATGAGCTCGTCGGAGATGCTCATCAGCTTGCCGTACATTTCGGCGGCAGGCTCCTGAATGCCGATGGCGTTGCCGAGGGACTTGGACATTTTCTGCACGCCGTCGAGGCCTTCGAGGATGGGCGTCATGAGGACGATCTGGGGGGGCTGGCCGGCGTCGCGCTGCAGGTCGCGGCCACGCATGAGGTTGAACTTCTGGTCGGTGCCGCCGAGTTCGACGTCGGCGTGGAGCGCGACGGAGTCATAGCCCTGCATCAGCGGATAGAGCATCTCGTGAATGGAGATGTCCTGCTCCGCTTTGAAGCGCTCGTTGAAATCGCGGCGGTCGAGCATCTGCGAAAGCGTCGCCGTTGCCGCGAGACGCACCATGCCCGCGAAGCCGAGTTTGTCCAGCCACTCGGAGTTATAGCGGACCTCGGTTTTTTCAGGATCGAGTATCTTGAAAACCTGTTCTTTGTAGGTCTCGGAGTTGGCGTCGATCTGTTCCTGGGTGAGCGGCGGTCGCGTAGAGTTTTTGCCGGTCGGGTCGCCGATAAGAGCGGTGAAGTCTCCGATGAGAAAGATGACCGTGTGGCCGAGCTGCTGGAAGTGGCGCAGTTTGCGGATCAGCACGGTGTGGCCGAGGTGCAGGTCGGGCGCAGTGGGATCGAAGCCAGCTTTGATCCGGAGTGGCTTGCCGGTGGCGCGGGAGTGCTCCAGGCGCGCACGGAGGGCGTCTTTGGCGGGGGAGTCGGCGGCGGGGATGAGTTCAGCGACGCCCTTGGTGATGAGGTCGAGCTGCTCGTCTACAGGAAGAAATTCGATTTGCGATTCAGTTGGCATGACATCTCAAAGTATAGAAGGTGCGCCTTTCACTACGCTCTATCCTCTACGCTCTACCCACTGCTCTTATACTTTTGGCATGGATGCTGAGAGCGCACGGACGTTTCTGTTGTCGCTGCCGGATGTGGTCGAGGCTGGCAGTGGGGCGATAACCTCGTCTTCTGGGTGGGCGATAA
>DASRLB010000077.1:0-6550 GCA_035648695.1 Acidobacteriaceae bacterium
TGGTTCTTGCTGCCTGTAAGCAGAAAACCCACCCGGCTATGATCGCTCGGGTGGGTCCTGACTTCGAGTGTTGTGACGCTTATCGTCTCGACTCTCTCATCGGCTCACCCGTGCAGGCGGCAGCGACAGCAGCCACAGCAGGGAAAAGTCGAGATGGAGTTGACGTTTGTCATTGCTTCTAAATTCCAATACCGCCGCCGGCGCCCTGCGCCAGCATGAATGCAGTTTCGCCTCACTGCGGTAATCTCAAATTACGCTGGGCGCTCGGACGTGTCAAACGGCGCCGCCTCTGGAGGCCGCAACCTCATGCCCCAACGCACTCTTGCCTACTCCGTCGTCGATGTCTTTGCCGAGCACGCGCTCGAAGGCAATCCGCTGGCTGTCTTCCACGACGCGCATTCGCTTTCAAGCGATGAAATGCAGGCCCTCGCGCGCGAAACCAACCTCGCCGAAACGACGTTCATTCTCCCGTCCGGCGACGAGAGCAAGGGCGTGCGCGTGCGCATCTTCACTACGCAGGAAGAACTCCGCTTCGCCGGCCATCCCACGCTGGGCACGGCAAGCTGGCTTTATTGGAACCATCCGACACTACGCGGCGCAGACACGATCACACTCGCACTCAACATTGGCCCCATCACCGTCCGCTTCACGCCACCGCCAGCCGATCAGCACGGCGTGCATGGCACCATGCAGCAGAACGATCCAACCTTCGGCCTTACGCACGATCGCAGCGCCATCGCCGCGGCCCTCGGCCTCAGTGTCGACGACCTCGACCCCCATCACGCGCCGCAAACCGTTTCCACCGGGATGCCCTTCTGCATTGTGCCGCTGCGCTCGCTCGAAGTCTCGAAGCGTCTCCAGATATCGCAGCGCGATGCGCAACGTTACCTCGACGGCAGCGACGCAAAATTCTTCTACTGCATCGCTCCCGCCGCCACGCGCAACGACGCAGCGGGCCCGCACTGGCATGCGCGCATGCAGTTCTACGGCGGCGAAGATCCCGCGACCGGCTCCGCATCCGGCTGCTGCATTTCGTGGCTGGTGCGTCACGGCCTCGCGCCATCCGAGACGCCGACAGTCATCGAGCAGGGAGTTGAAATGCGCCGGCCGAGCCGTATCGCAACTCAGGCCAAATTGGCGGACGATTCCATTTCGGAAGTGTTCGTCGGAGGCCGCACCATTCCCGTGGCAACGGGATCGTTTTTCCTGCCCCGACACGAAGGATTCCCACAGGCGCCGGAACGCAATCGCCAATGTTAATGCCGCGTTACGAAACAGCGGTGGAAGCGCCATGCAAATCTCTGCGCTATTTCGCCAAAAATTCGCTGTTGCCACAAGCGCCGCACACGCCTATGCTCGGCAAATCGTCAGCCAGGAAATTTCTTGAACGACGCCATACTTTCGCCAGTTTTAACCACAATCTGAACCGAGAAGAGCGCTCGCCGTTCGTCGCCAACCCTCACTGCGCCGCAGCTTTTGTTTAGCGCACCAGGACGCCCCGGACATGTGAAGCGCCCATCTCAAACCCCGCGGTCCGGCTGCGTTTTTTCTCGCGTCCACGACTTCAGGGGCGCCGCTCCCGCCCGGTGCGGACAGGAGAGCCTCGCTTTCCGTCCGACACCGCGCCTCCACGGAGCGAACGTTTGCCATGCGTCGACGCGGTCTGCGTCTGCGCGTCGCAGCGGCCCCGCCTGCGCTCAAAAGCGCTGCACCGCGGTTGTTTTCCACAGCTTCAACAGGGCCGGACGTGCCTCCCGGCGCGCTCGCCCCCGCTCGGCCAAATCACGCCGCGAACGATCGGCGCGCTTCATTCACCAGGACCCCTTTCGGCCCGTAAAAAGCAGCCGGCTTCACCGGCGGAGATCGATTCAACCATGCGCCCACGTAAGACAATTCTCTGCGTCGAAGACAACGAACAAATTCTCTCCATCCGCAAATTCCTGCTCGAAACCCGCGGCTATCGCGTGCTCTCCGCAAGCTGCGCGGCCGAGGCGCTGGAGCACCTCCAGGCCGCCCTGCCCGGCTCCATCGACCTCCTGCTCTCTGACCTCATCCTGCCGCAGATGGACGGCAACGAACTCGCCCGCCGCGCCAAGCAGATACACGCCTGCCTGCCCGTGCTCATCGTCTCGGGGACGGTCACCAGCTTCGACCGCGCCGTGTTCGCCGACGCGTTCCTCCCCAAAGGCGCCTGCGCGCCGGCGGAGCTGCTGGACCGCATCCGCATCCTCGTCGCCCGCAAACGCGGCCCCAAGAAGCAATCCAGCTCGGTCCCCGCACCGCCCACAGCTCTGCGAGCCGCCAGCTAGCGCCGCAACGCTGTGGCCTTTTAGGAAGGAGCAGGGGCCCTCACGCCCCTGAACCTACCTCATCGCAAAATCTGCCGTGGGATCTCGCGATCTACGCCCGCTCGTTATCCGGGCGCCAGCTCACGATGGCCTCTTTGATCTGCTTCTCCGACAGCTTCTCGCGAATCGCCCGCCGCGCCAGATCGGGCAGCTCGGCATTCGAGGCGAACCGCAGCCCAACATACTGCCGCACCGTAAGCGACTCCAGCTCAATCAGCTCCGACGCCGAAACCAGTGTCGCCAGCCGCAGCCGTTCTTCCAGACGGATCACGCGGTCCTGCACCACCAGCGCATAGGAACGGGCTTTGAACGCCAGAAGAAACAGCGCCACCGACACCACGATCAACCACATGCCGCTATGCATGTGCTGATGGTAGTGACGGCAGTACCACCAAATGGTCGCGACAACATTCAGCAGAAATACCGGGGCAACGAAGAAGTGATACTCAGGGTCCCAGCGTGTGTGGTTCTTATAGTTTTGCGGTGTGGACATGCGGAGGTCTCGCTTTCCTGAAGTGATTTTGTAAGGGGTCCCGAAGGTTGACCGAAATCATACTCCGCCGCGCTGCGGTACGCTCGTAAAGAGGTCAACGGTGAAGAAGAGGATCGGCGCGCACATGAGCACCAGCGGCGGAGTCTGGACGGCCATCGATCGCGCCGTCGCGGCCGGTGGCAACACGCTGCAGATATTCAGTTCGAGCCCCCGCACCTGGAAGGTCGGCGCGGTCAAGTCCGCGGACGTCGAGAAGCTCAACGCCCTGCGCGCGGAGTTCGATGTGCATCCGCTGGTCATCCACGCCAGTTTCCTCATCAACCTCTGCTCGCAGACCGAAAGCATCCGCGTCAGTTCCACCGACGCCTTTCGCGCGGAAATCCAGCAGGCGCTGGCTCTTGGCGCGGAGTATCTCGTCGTCCATCCGGGAAGCTGGAAGGGCCTCACCCGCGACGAGGGCCTGCGGCTCGCCGCACAGTCCATCGAGCGGGCGATCGACGGCCTGCCGTGGCAGTCGTCGAAGCTGAAAATCCTCATCGAGAACGCGCCCGGCGCGGAGTTCTCTCTCGGCTCGACCTTCGAGCAGGTCGCGGAGCTGGTCGCCCGCCTCCGCGCCTGCGCTCCGGTCGATGTGTGCCTCGACACCTGCCACGTCCACGTCGCGGGCTACGACCTCGTCTCGCAGCAGGGCTATGACCAGACCACAAAACTCATAGGCGAAACAGTCGGCTTCGACGCCGTGCGCGTCTGGCACTGCAACGACGCGAAGGCGCCGGTGGGCTCGAAGCTCGACCGCCACGAGCACATCGGCGAAGGCGCCATCGGCGCCGAAACCTTCCGCCGCCTGCTGCACGACGAGCGTTTCGCCCACGCCGCGTTCATCGCCGAAACGCCGGTCGACGAACCCGGCGACGAGATGCGCAACATTATGACCCTTCGTGTCCTGTCGGCGAGCTGACCGCCAGGAGTTCCCAAGGCCCACTTTTTACAGCGATTTATTTTCAGTAGTTTAGAGGATCCGTCTCAAGCGAAGCACCCTGGCAGAAACCACTGAGGTCGGCTTTACCTTTATGAGCCGCCCATCCCGCGGTTCCGATCGGAACTGGGTTTCAGTCAATAAACCGGTCGGTCGCCCATTCGAAGCTTAGTCTAGCTGGTGGGAGCGGCGTGGTTCTGCGGCCGTCTCCTATTTGCTTTCTGCCACGGCTGCCTCGGAGTGGCGGTGGGCTTCTTCGGCGTGTTCTTTGGCGAGGCGGGACTGCTCGTGGGCACTGAGGTGGTCGCCTTTGTTGTGCGAAGCGGCTGCTTCCAGGTGGGCCTGGGCGGCGAGGTTGTGAAACTCGATGGCGCGTTGACCGGGGGTGTTGGGCATGTCGTTCTCTCCTTGCAATTGAGACATTGGATGCGGGGTCGAGGGAACGCGGTTTCCGCCGAGGTTTGAGGGCGTATGAGCCGCTAGAATCGGGGTAGGCTGCGTTTTCTCATGGACTCGTTTTTTGCACGGTTTAAAAATCCGCTGGTGCTGGTGGCCGTCGTGCTGTTGCAGACGATCGGGCTGGCGGTGCAGGTGCAGCGAGGCTCCGGGCCGGGGGGCGATCCGGCGGACGGCGCGAAGATTTCGCAGCTTCGCTACTGGAGCACGCTGCTGGTGACTCCCTTCGAGCGGGTGCTGCATGGCGGCGGAAGCCATGTGCGAAGTGTGTGGGTGAACTACCTCTACCTGCTGCATACGCGGCAACAAAACATCGCGTTGCAGAACGAGGTTGCGCGGCTGCGCGAGGAGCAGGCAGCCTTCGCGGAAGACGCCGAGCAGGGGCGGCGGGTGCAGGCGCTGCTCGGGTTTCAGCACCAGTACATTGCCAAAACGGTGGCGGCGCAGGTGGTGGGGACGAGCGGCTCGGACAGGTCGCGGCTGCTGCTGATCGACAAGGGGTCGAAGGACGGGCTGAAGCCGGACCAGGCGGTGATTACTCCCGATGGCATTGTGGGCAAGCTGCGCGATGTGTGGGCGCATAGCGCGCAGTTGCTGCTGATCAACGATTCGACCTCAGGCGCGGGGGTGATTCTGGAGTCGACCCGGATTCGCGGGATCATTCGCGGAGCGGCGAATGGGAAAGTGGAGATCAACAACCTTACGTCCGACTCCCGCATCAAGCCGGGGGAGCATGTGATTACTTCGGGCGGCGATGGGGTGTTTCCGCGCGGGCTGCCGGTGGGGGTGATCGAGTCGATTGCGCCCGACCCGGAGCACCAGCCGTATACGGCGATCATGATTAAGCCTGCGGCTGACCTGGCGCGGCTGGAAGAAGTGCTGGTGGTGACGGGAACGCAGACGACTCTGCCGCCGCAGGCGCAGCAGGATGAGGACATGGCCGCGGCGACCGCAAACGCCAAGCGCGCGGCCGATCTGGCAGCGGACAAGTTGCCGAGCATCCACGATGGCGAACCGGCGGCCGGTCCGAACGCGGCAGGTGCGTCAGCGGCAGGTGCGACGCCGGCTGCTCCGGTTGTGCCGCGTCCGCTGCCTGCACTGCATCCCGACCGCTATACGCCGGGAGTGACGCCGCCGGCCGCGGACCTTACCCCCGGGGCGCCGAAGGGCAGTTCGAGTCCGGCTGCTGCGCCGCATCCTCCGGAAAGTGATGCTTCACCGAAGCCGCAGACCTGACCTCCATGCCCGAACATAGTTACAGTTCGCGACGCGAACTCGACCAATACGTTTTCCATCCGGCAGTCACGGTGCTGGTGCCGGTAGCGGCGGTGCTGCTCCAGTCGGTGCTGCCGCGCCTTTGGGGGCGGTTGGAGATTCTCGACCTGCCGCTGATCGTGGTGATCTATTTTGCGGTGTCGAGGCGGAGTCCTGTTGCCGGCACAATTACGGGCACGGTGATTGGGTTGTTGCAGGACGGGCTTACGGGCCGGCCGCTCGGCATCAACGGGATTGCGAAGGCGATCATCGGATATGTCGCGGCAAGTGTGGGGTTTGCGGTCGACGTCGACAACCTGATCAACCGCGTGGCCATGAATTTTGTCTTCTGCCTGCTGCAAAGCGTGCTGCTGTATGGGATTGCGCGGTTTTTGGTGGCGGATCCCAATGCCCATCTGGGCCCGCTGTATCAACTGCTGAAGGCGGTTTGCAATACGCTTGTCGCGGTGCCGGTCTTTTTTCTGCTGGACAACTTCCGGCATCGCGATTAAGACGTTTTTGCGCCAAATTGCGCAAAAATGCGGTTTTGTAGCGCAATGAGTATGGCAGGGCCCCCCAGCCCCCAGCGGCCCATGCAATGCTCTCTCAAGGAAAGCAATGGCCCTCGGAAAGTGGCCCCATCGGACTGCACCGCCACGGCCCCAGTCTTGCTCATGGAACCTCCTTGGCGCTACGCTGAGATTCGGCGCCGTCCCGCGTCCGCGACGAACGGACTTGCTCTCTCCGCCAACCGTTACGCCTCAGTTCGCAAGATACAAGGCTGGTATGGGTCGGGCCTTTGGCCCTTTGCAAGGGGCGCAAATTTGCGACTCGCCACGAGACCGCACAAACTTTCTAACTTCGTAATCTTTCCACCTTTGAAATGGTTGTAACCTCGTTTTGATTTCAGCTTCAAGGAGAATGCCCATGCGTCGTCGCACGTTTCTTGCAACTGTTCCATTGGCCGCGGTTGGGACTATCGCGTCGGCGAAGGATTTTGTCGAGGGGGAAGGACAGCGGGGC
>DASRLB010000078.1:0-7096 GCA_035648695.1 Acidobacteriaceae bacterium
AATGCCGGCGCGGGCGGCGCGAACGTAGTCGGGCTGAGAGAAATTGAAGGCCAGCGACTGTGCGCTGATATTGAAGATGACAGGCAAACTGAGGGGTACACCGGCAGACTCACCGATGCCTCCACTGCTGGTGATCGCGGGAATGTAGGCGTCGTGGGCTTCTGCAAGGGCGGCGTTGGCCTTGTCGACATCGGCCCGGGCCATTTTCACTTTAGGGCTGTTGCGCAGGGTGAGATCGACGGCCGTGGAGAGCGATATCTGCGCGGAAGCATACGGCGCCGCGACGGCAAGTGCCCCCATGAGTATCGACAGCCATTGCGATTTAGAAATCCTCATCCGTAGTTCCTTGTAGCCCCTTATTGTGCCTGAAGCGCCTTGCGGGCGGGCGCGAAATTTGATGCCAGGGCGAGCGCCGCGGCGAATTCGGAGTTTGCGGCGGCGCGGCCACCGGCCGCCGACAACAATTGTCCCAACTGATAGTGCGCCCGGAACGCGGGTGCTGCATCTGTCCTTGCATTGGACGCGAGATATTCGCGCAGGGCGTGCTGGGCCAACTGCGGTTCGCGATGCATGGCGCCGAGGATGCTGGCGACGTCGACCAGCGAGGCGTCTTTGGCGACGTCGGCTTCGAGGGCCTTGCGCAGTGCGGCGACGGCTTGTTCGTTTTGTCCGCGACGGGAGTAATAGTCGCCAAGGTCGGTCCAGGCGTCGGGGTGGCCGGCGACGGCGACAGCGGCGCGGAACTCGCGCTCGGCGGCGGCGTAGTCCTTTTTCTTTTCGGCGACAAGCGCGCGGATGCGGTGTGCGGGCTGCGGAAGGCGCTCGGCGACACGGTCCGCGAGGGCGGTTGCCTTGTCCAGGCCGCCGCCGACGATGGCGGGGGCTCCGACGTAATATTCGCTCAGGTCGTTGGCGGCGGGGCCGTTGGCGGGATCGAGCTGGACGGCGGTTTCGAAGGCGTTCTTTACTTTGCCGGCGAGCTTGATCCCGGCGATAGGGCCGGCATTGTCGGCCTTCTTGCCGTAGGCGCGGCCCATCCAGTCGTGCGCCTGACTGTTGCCGTCGAGGCCGTTGGCGAGCGCGGCCTCACATTCGCCGACGGCCGGGTCGGCGAGGTCCTGCGCGTAGAACGCACGGCAGAGCAGGAGGTGCGCGGCGCCGTCGCCAGGATTTGCGGCGATGCGGGCATGGAGTATGGTGGCGGCTTCGTCCACGCGGCCGAGCAGGAGGGCGCGCTCGGCGGCGTTCTGGGCGTCGGCGCGACAAGGAAGGGAGGTCAGGGTCAGCATCAAAAGAACCGCCATCCACACGGTCAGGGGCCCGCGTTGAAACGCTCGCATCATTGCGGCAGTGCCTTTACCTGGAGACCTTCCTGGAACTCGGCGTTGGTGGGCGAGCCAAGCGCCACTGCGTCGCCTTCGCTGAGACCGGCGGTGATTTGAATGCGGGTGTTATTGGAGGCCCCGACTTCGACCGGCGTCTGGTGCAGATGGCCGTCCACGACGCGGTAGACAAAGTTCTTCATGCCCTGGGGGCGGAGGGCTTCACGCGGAAGAGTGAGGACGTTGTGCAGCTCCGACACTGTGACCGTGACGGTGACGGTCGTGTTGGGCAGCAGGTCTCCTTGGGCGTCATCGACGCTGATGATGCATTCCCCGACGTGGCGCGTGTTGTTGTACGTGATGATGGTAGTGGGCGCGCGCAGGACGCGGCCGTGCCACACGGCGTCGGGCTTGGCTTCCCAGACGATTCTTACCGGCTGGCCGACGCGGAGTCTGCCGATTTCAGGTTCATCGAAGTAGGCGGTGACCTGGAGATGGTTAAGGTCGGCGAGGTTCAGCAGAGCGTCCGAAGGCTGGACGAAGTCGAAATCGGAGACCGGGACCGAATAGACCGTGCCGGCGAAGGGAGCGCGGAAATCGACACTGGCATAGGCGGCTTTGGCGGCCATAACGGCGGCGCGGGCCTGCTCGACCTGGGCATGCTGGACGGAAAGATCGCCTGTGCTGTAGCGGTTGTGGATGCGCGCTTGCAGTTGCGCGACCTTGGCATTGGCGTCGGTGAGATGCTGTTGCGCCACGGCGACTTCGTTGGCGGAGGCGGAACCCGTGGCCTGCAGCGCCTGGATGGTGGAGAGGGCTGCCGCTGTCTGCTTTTGCTGCGACTGGGCTGCGGCAAGATCCGACTTCTGGCCGAGCATCTCGTCGTTGGTGCCGCCGGCCCTCATGTTCTGGAGGTTCGCGATGGCCGCATCGAGCGCTGCCTGGGCTGTGGCGAGGCGGCTGGCGGCGTCGGTGTCGTCCATCCGCATCAGCTCGGCGCCGCGCTGGACATGCTCTCCCACTTCGACGTACACCTTCTTGATGACGCCGGGAGCGGCGACGTGGGCCTGGTAGTCCTGGATCGCCTCAACCTGGCCGTTGGTGGATTCGAAGCTGACGAGGTCGGTGCGTGCGGCCTTCGCGACGCGGACTTCGACCTTTTCTTTGAGGGCGGATTTGGCGACGACGATCAGGACGACGACCACCACGGCCACGACCAGAGTAACGATCCAACCGCGAGCTGAACTTGCCGATTTTTCTGCCATAGCGAAGCGCCAGTATATAAGACGTGCGAGGGCATCCCCGCGAACCAAAGATTTTGCACCAGCCCAGATTCCGGCGAAGATGACGGCCGGATGAACTTCGGGCAAGCTCTATAATCTGCGCAAGGACAAAGCACTCATGGGATACTTCGGCCACATTTTGTACCCATGGGGTTTGATCCTCCAGGGATTGGCGATCGTGCATTTCATCCGCCGCCGGCCCGACACGTATTGGATCTTCATCATCCTTTTCCTGGGGCCGATCGGGGCGCTGGTGTACCTCCTCGTCGAGGCGGTTCCCGACGCGGGACTGGTGGGCGAGTCGTTCAAGGTCTTTCCGCGACGCAAGCGGATTGGCGCGTTGGAAATTGCGATTCGAGACAATCCGTCGGCGGGAAATTACGAGGAACTTGGCGACCTGTATATGGACGACGGCAAGCTGGCGCAGGCCCGCGGCGCGTTCGACAAGGCCATCGCCGCTCGGGCGGACACGACCGACAGCTTCTACCGGCGCGGGGTTTGCGCGCTGTTGGTGGGCGATGCCGCGGCGGCGCTGCCCGACCTCGAACGAGTGGTGAAGGAAGAGCCGCGGTACGACTTCAACCGCGCCATTGGGCTGCTGGCGCAGGCTTATGCGAAGACCGGGCAGAAGGAAAAGGCAGAGGCGGTGTTTCGGGAGGCGACGGACCGGTCGACGGTGTCGGAGACGTACTTGAATTTTGCGGAGTTGCTGGAGTCCGAGGGTCGCATAGACGAGGCGCGGGGATGGGCGCAGAAGGTGCTGGACAAGAAGCCGACGATTCCCGGGTTTCAACGGCGGCGGGAGCGGCCTTGGTTTCGGCGGGCGAGGAAAATTTTGAAGCGGCTGGGCGCGGCTGCTTGAAGCGGTCGTGCGGCGGATTTCAAACTGCGGCTGTGGGTGGGCAGTCGTGCCGAGGGTAGGAGTACCTTAACGCAAAGTTCGCGAAGAAATGCGCCAAGTTTCGCTATGGAACCCTTTGCGAAACTTGGCTTCCTTGGCGCCCTTTGCGTTAAAGATTTTGCTTCCTTCCAATGGGACCTTACTGCCTGCCAGGACGGGAACCTGTGGGCCGGAGGGAGAGGATTTCCAGTTCCCAGCCGCCGAAATCGGGGTGACGGTTCTTGTGCAGACGGTAGGCGAGGTCGACGAGGGCGCCGGGAGCGAGGCCCCACGTTGCAGCGGATTCAGCCCAGTTGGTGCGGCGGCTCCAGGCCATGCCGCCGAATTGCGCGCTGCCGTCCGCGTCCTCAACCGCAACCCTCAGGTGACGATCCTTGATAACTTTGAGCGGCGCGGTGAGGCGGAGGCCGTGGGAGAGGAACAGCGGTTCCCGGTTGCCGATGCCGAAGGGGCCAAGGCGTTCGAGCCAGGCGAGGAAATCGGGCGTCAGATCGGCGAGACGGAGTTCGGCGTCGCACTCCATGTCAGGGATGACGAGGTCTCCGGCGAGAAGGTGTTTTGCCTGCTGCGCCATGCGGGTGCGGAGTTCTTCGACGCGCGCCGAAGGCAGCGAGAAGCCGACCGCGTGGGCGTGGCCTCCGAAGCGGGTAAAGAGTTTTTCGGGGTGCGAGGTGTGGGCGGCGGTGAGGGCGTCGAGCAGGTGGAAACCGGCGATTGAGCGCCCCGAACCGTAGGCCTGGCCGTCCTCGTGCGCGAGGACGAGAGCGGGCCGGCCGGTGCGATCCAAAACGCGCGAGGCGAGGATGCCAATGACTCCGCGATGCCATGCGGCGTCGTCGAGGACAAGGCAGGCGGCGAGGCCGTCGGGGTGCTCGCGCATGGTCTCGATGCGGGCTTCGATGTCGCGGAGAGCTTCGGCCTCGACGGCGCGGCGGTCGTCGTTGAGGGCGTGGAGTTTTTCGGCGAGCAGGCGGGCTGCCGCGGGGTCGCGCGAGAGAAACATTTCGACGACATCGGAAGCGATGTCCATGCGGCCGGCGGCGTTGATGCGCGGAGCGAGGCGGAAGCCGATGTCGGTGGCGGAGATGGGGATGGAGGTGTCGATCTGGGCGAGTTCCATGAGCGCGCGGAGGCCGGATTGCGAGGGCTTTCGCAGCTCGATGAGGCCGAGCGCGGCGATGACACGGTTTTCGCCGGTGAGGGGGACGGCGTCGGCGATGGTCGCGATGGCTAGCAGCTTGAGGAAAGAGGGGAGCGTCTTTTCGCGAAGGCGATCGAAGTCACCGGGGGTTGGCGCGGCGCTTTCGAGCAGAGCCTGCGCGAGTTTGAAGGCGACGGCTGCGCCGCAGAGTTCTTTATAGGGGTACGGGCAGCCGGGTTGATTCGGGTTGAGGACGGCGAGGGCGTTTGGAACTCCCTCAGCCTCGTCGGGCAGATGATGATCGGTGACGATGAGGTCGAGGCCGAGGCGCTCGGCTTCGCGGGCGGCGGCGAAGGCGCGGATGCCGGTGTCGACGCTGACGACCAGCTTCACCCCCTCGGCCGCCGCGGCTTCGAGGCGCGATTCGGTCATGCCATAGCCTTCGCGAATGCGGTGCGGGATGTGGTACCGGACCTCGGCGGGGACGCCCAGCATCGCGGCGACGCGGTCCATTGCTGTCTTGAGGAGGACGGTGGCGACGGTGCCGTCCACGTCGTAGTCGCCGTAGATCAGGATGGGTTCGGAGGCTTGCAGGGAGGTGCGGATGCGGGCCACTGCGCGGTCCATGCCGAGCATGAGGTAGGGGTCGTGGAGCTGGTCGAGCGCGGGGTTGAGATACGCCCGCGCAGCTTCAGCGTCCGAAAAGCCGCGGCACCCCAGCAGATGCGCAATCGCCAGCGGGATTCCGAGAGCTGTGGCAAGGGCGCGCGTCGCAGCCTCGTCCTGCGGGGGCGCGACCCAGCGAGCGTTCGCCGCGGCGTCCACGGAGAGCTAGTCGTCTCCTTCGTCGTCGTCGACGATGAGGCCGCCGAGGTCGGAGACGGCTTCCATGAGGTCCTGAAACTGGTCGTACCACTCGGTCGCCGCTTCATAGAGGAACATCACGCCCTGGTGCGCGAATCCGAGTTGCAGATAGCCGGTTTTGCCGGTGTGCTGGAGCAGGTCCTGGGCCTCGTCGAGGGCCATGGCGTCGTGCTCGGGGAAGTCTTCGTCGCGCACCTGGCCGATGAGCGTGGCAACGTCCTCGGGCTCGAGGACGACCTCGCTGATGGTGAGGAAGGCGGCGCCCGAGGCTTTGGCGTGCTCGACGAAGTCTTTCCAGCCGTCGGCATCGTCGTCTTCGAAGATCACGGTGGGTACGTCTTCGGTGACGTAGGCGTTCATGCGCCGCAATCCGTGGCCGGAGATGAAGGCGACCATGTCGTCCTTCAATGGAGTTAAGTCGTCGAGAGGCATCCTGCCATTCTCGCAGAAAACGGGCCGCGGCATACGGACGCGCGGCGGCGATTCTTGGAGAGCGGCAAACGGGGCTGCCGCGATGCGTTACACTCGTAAGCGGACATGATTTTCTCCAAAGACTATGTAGGCTATCTCGCGCGCCAGACGGTGAAACAACTCGTCGCCACGAAGATGATCAAGACGGATAAATACGAGGTCGTCAACGAACGCGTGACGGCCGGGATGATCGAAGAGCTGTCTCTGGAAGACCGCATCAACGACGAGGTCCGCGTGATCCTGGAGGCTTTCCAGGAGGACATGCTCAAGACCGGCGCGAGCTATCCGGAGATGTTCAAGAAGGTGAAGCTGGAGCTTGCCCGCAAGTACAAGGCGGTGCTATGAGGGTCAGCCGCGACAAGTTGAACAAGCTCGCCCACACGGTCGCCGACACGCTCGCCGAGATCGACGAAGTGGAGTTTCTGGAGGACCGCAACACGATCCGGCAGGAGGCGCGCAAGGCGCTTGAGGCGCTGCTGCTGGCGGAAACGAAGCTGGACATGGCGGCGCGGCAGAAGATCGCGTCGCAGCGCAAGATCATCATGGAAGGCTCGCAGGAGTGGGACATCCTGTACCGCAAGTACTACAACGACGAGGTCAAGAAGCTCGGGCTGTAGGGAATCGTTCGGCCTGATGTTTGCTATACTTTTCAAAGTCGCAACGGAAACCTCTTCCGTGCCGTGGCGTTATGGTGTAACTGGTTAACACGTCGCCCTCTCAAGGCGAAGAGTCCGGGTTCGAGCCCCGGTAACGCTACCAAAACCTCAATAAAATCAGAAGCTTGAAGGCGAACAGGGAAAGCCCCTCTATTTGCCTTTTTGGTTTTGGTGGCACTTTTGTCGGTATGAATCCAGTGGTAACGATTCCGTTCCGCCTCGGCATGATCCAACAATAACTGGCGATGCTTGCACCTATTGCGACTTGAAATCGTGACGCCGGCCATATGAGTGAATTGACGCGTCCTCGCAGCTAACCCGCATTTCTCACGAGAGGTAAGCATGTGATGTTTTTTGCTGATGAGAGTGGGGTAGCTGTGTGTGCTGAGGTGTGTGGGGGATGTGTGGGCTGGATTTTGGTGAACGTCGACTGATTTTTGCCAAGGCATCAGGTCTGC
>DASRLB010000079.1:0-15373 GCA_035648695.1 Acidobacteriaceae bacterium
CGTTTTGCGCTCGTGCAGTGGGCCGAAATGGCGGAATTGGCAGACGCGCGTGGTTCAGGTCCACGTTCTCGCAAGGGAGTGGAGGTTCGAGTCCTCTTTTCGGCACCAGAATTTGAAGTTCGCATAAAGGGCAGGGGCCAAACCCTGCCCTTTGTCGCGTCTGGCGGTTGTAGTTTCGCCTTGTCGCGGGACGATCAAATAGGGTAATGCCTCGTTCGTTCGCCCGTCAGCGACTATCGCGGGATGTCGCATTCTCTCCGAACAGCCGAAACTACTTTCAGACAGCTACTCAGGCTGCTTACGGAGAAACACATTGCACAGCCTGCTGATCGCAGCCATGTTCGTTTTGATCGTTCTCTCACCCTGCGTCGTCGCTCTGCGGGTTAGCGGAATCGATCCCGGGCGCGACTGATTCAACTGCACTATCCACTCCTGGGGACGGCGAACGCTGCCGTCCTTTTGTTTTTAACAGGCTATTCGCTGTAAAGCTGCGCCTCGAACTGCTGCAACGCCTCGTCGCTCCACTGGTGCGAGGCCTTCCGCCAGCCGCTGCCGCCGCCTTCATCCAGAAAGTTCGGAAAGTTCGACCGGCAGACCCCCATTCTGGCCGCAAAATCCACCAGCGCCTGCGCCGTCCCGTCCAGATACAACACCGCCTGCATCCCATCCCTCGACCACTGCACCGACGCCAGCCGCTCCTTCTCGCGATCGTCCAGCGCCGATCCGGTATAGATCAGCATCGCGTCGAGGATGCTTTCCTCCTGCGTCTCGCGCGAGCGGTCGCAGGCATAAAAATACCCCGCCGGGCCTTCATCCTCGAAGACGGCAGTCCACGGCGGTGAAGGCGAGTTGGACGACAAAAAGGCGCGACCGGGCTTGAAGGTGAGCGAATCCATTAAGACTAGGGTACAGCGAGAAGGTTCTGGGTTCTCGGTTGTGGGTTCTCGGACCCAGAACCGACAACCCGGAACCGAGAACCTTCCTTCCTGCCCTCCGATACACTTAATCCAACGATGCGATTCAAGGGCTTCTACATCGGACGTGCGCAACGAGTGGCCGCGGCCCTGCTGCTGTGCATGTTTTTCGAGTGTCTGTGGATGGTGGCGCGGCAGCCGCTCTCTCCGCAGGACTACCGCTTCGCGCGCTGCGGCCGCGAAATGTGGGAGAAGCCCTCGCCGCTCGCCGGCTACTTCACCACCTGCGGCAACCTCAACGGCGACGGCACATTCGGCTACCGCCTCGCCGGCCTCCCGCTCACCGTTCAGCGCCTGACACTGCTTTCCATCGACCATTTCCGCAAGCCCGAAAACCGTCTCTACCCGGGCGGCCTCAGCGGCTCGACCTGGGAGTCCCGCCACGAACTCAGCTTCGTCAAATACCTTCTCCGCCTGCCGTTCGTCTGCTTCGCACTCTGGCTGGGAGGCGGCCTGTGGTGGGTCGCGCGCAGGCTGTTCGGCAACGAGGGTGGGGGACTCGCGCTGGCCCTGTACGTCTTTTGCCCCGCCATCATCCGCAGCGCGTCGTCGCCCAACAACGAGATTCTCGCGCTGTGGGGTTTGTACGGCCTCATCTACACCGCCATCGGGGTCGCCCACGCTCTGCAAGGCCCGCGCCGCAAATGGCGTCCCCGCCTCATCCTGCTGACCTTCGCGCTCGGCATGACGGTCTGCGCGCATCTGCTGGCCGCGCTCATCGGGCTCGCCATAGGGTTCGTACTGCTCTCCTACCTCGCCGAACGCCGCCGCAGCCACATCGCGCAAATCCTCATCTTCTGTTCGCTGGGAGCCGTGGCGATGGTCTTCGCCTCGTTCGGCTTCCGCATCTCGGCGTTCCTGTACGTCTTTACCGGAGGCAGCGCGCGCTTCTGGTTCACGCTCGAAAACATCCGCTCGTTTATCGCCGCCACGGTCGTCTATCCCAAGCTGAACGCGCCGCTGCCAATCCACGGTGCAATCCTTATCGCCTTCCTTTTCGCGATCGTCGTGTACTGCATCTCCCGGCCCAGCCGCTACTTCGGCAACACGGTCCCCCTGGTCATCGCGTTGCTGCTTATGCCGATCTACACCACGCAGACGGTGACTTCGCCTCTGCTGTGGGCGCTTCCGTTCCTGTTCACCTTCATCGGCGGAGTCTTCGCCGACGTGCTCGACGCTGCTCGAAAATCTCCGCAGAAGCGCCGCCTGATGCTCGCCGCCACCTCTGGCCTGGTCGTCGCACAGGCCGCACTGTGCGTCGGCTGGCTCGCCGTGTTCGCAGGCTGAGTCACCGCGATAGAAATTCGCATCCAATCCCCAGCTATCCTGTAGTGTGTACCCATTACCCCGAAGGACCGTCATGAAGCCGCCCGTATCGCCGCGCCGAACACTGCTCGTTCCCGCGCTTGCACTTTGCCTCCTTTGCCTCATTTCCGGCTGCCGCAAACACCGCGGATCGACTGACCTCGCCACCAACGTCCAGCACGTTGTTGCCTCGCCGCAACTGGCCATCCTCAAGTGGAGCAACTTCTCCGACTACCAGCCGCAGGTCAAGCAGTTCTACGACGCCCGCGATTACGCCCTCGCCTGGACCGACGACGGCGCCCCCACCCAGCAGGCCGACACCCTCATCCAGGCCTTCACCAACGCCGCCCAGAAGGGCCTTCGCCCCGGTGACTACGACGCCGACCGCTGGCCGCAGCGCATCGCCCATCTCGGCGCGCTACAGAGCAAGCACGACACCTCAACCGCCGCGCAGGACGCCGTCGCCGAGTTCGACGCCGCCATGACCATCTCGGCCATGCGCTACATCTCCGACCTGCACTCCGGCCGCGTCAACCCGCAGCACCTCAACTTCGATATCGACGTCCCGGCCAAGCGCGCCGCCTTCGACCTTCCCGCCTTCCTCAACGACCAGGTCGTCGAAGCCGACGACGTTTCCGGCGCCATTGCCTCAATCGAGCCCCAAAACGCGATGTATACGGCGACTTTGCAGGCGCTCCAGCAATACATGGCACTCGCCAACCAGCAGGACGCCAAGCCGGATTCAACTGGGGCTGCCAACCCCATCGCGACGCCTCTCGCCGCAGTCGCAAAACCCGTCACTGTAGGCCAGCCTTATCCTGCGGCTGCGCTTTTCGCGCTGGGCTCGCGCCTTGCCCTCGAAGGCGATATGCAGGAAGCTCCGGCCGGCATCTCCACCGTCGGCACGGTCTATACGCAGGACTTCGCCGACGCCGTCAAGCACTATCAGTCGCGCCACGGCCTCACAGCCGACGGCAAATTGACGCATGCCACCATCGACTCGCTCAACGTCCCCATGGACGTCCGCGTGCAGCAACTCGACCTCTCGCTCGAACGCTGGCGCTGGCTCGCCGACCCGTACGCCGAGCCCCGCCTGCTCGTAAACCTCCCCGAGTTCATCGTCCGCGCCTACAACCCCGACCACTCCCTCGCCTTCAAAATGAAGGCCGTCGACGGTCAGGCCAAGGGCGACCACGACACCCCCATCTTCACCCGCACGATGCGCTACCTGGTCTTCCGCCCTTACTGGAACGTGCCGCCGTCGATCATCAAGAAAGATCTCGTCCCGCACATCGAAAAGAGCGGCATCGGCTATCTCGCGCAGAAGAATTTTGAAGTCAGCAAGGCCGACGGCACGGTCGTCACCGGCTACACGCCGCACGACATCGAGCACCTCCGCTACGTGGTCCGCGAGAAGCCCGGCCCCAAGAATTCCCTTGGCCTGGTGAAGTTCATGTTCCCCAACGAGTACGACGTGTACATGCACTCGACGCCGGAGCTAAGCCTCTTCAACCTCACGCGCCGCGACCGCTCGCACGGCTGCGTCCGCCTGCAACACGCCGACCAGATGGCCGCCTGGGTGCTCTCGCCACAGCCCGAATGGACAGCCGACAAAATCGCCGACGCCATGAACAACGACCAGAGGAACAACCGGACTGTCATCCTCAAACAACAGCTTCCGGTCGTAGTCTTCTACCTCACCGCGGTCCCCGACGAAGACGGAACAACGCACTTCTTCGACGACATCTACAGCTACGACAAACAGCTCGAACAAATCCTCGACAAGGGCATGCCGTATCCCTCAGCACCGGCGAAGATCGATCCGAAACTGACTCCGGGCGAGACGGTGTAACGCGTCCGCGTAATATGACTCCGCCATTTCTACAAGAAGAAATGGCAGACCCGATCGCGTAAAGGTGAGAACATTTCGCATGGAGTTCGCTCATGCCCAAGAGGCTGTCTTCACCTACGTCCTTATCGCCGCGAACCTTTTGATCGGCTTGCCGTTCATGCTGTCCGCGTGGCTGCTTGGCTGGGTCACGCCAGCTAAGCCGGACGACAGCAATTTGAACAGGGCGAAATTACTTTTGACGTGTTCCGTTGTGCTCAACACGGTGTGGATTTTTCAGATGTTCACTTCGCAATCAACAGCACACCTCGAATTCGTGCGTTGGATAACCGATTCCAGTCGGGAAATGCTCGGCATGCTGCTTGGCTTTCTATTTCTGATTGCAAGCACCGTGGACGGACGCCGAAAGCACGCACCTGGCAGGGTTCCGCTTCTTATCGCACAATACTCGCTGCTACTTTTGTCATCCATCTCATGGGTGATGATTGCTGCCGACCTGTGAACCGTCCTGTCTGCGCTACATGAGTGCGGCAGTTGGATTTTCTTTTTTCCAGGCATCCACATCTTTCTGCACCTTCTTCAAATAATCCGAAAGTCTCTGCCCGCGCTTTTGCTCGAACGTCCTCTCCAACACCCGGCAATCCGCAATCCGGTCCACCCGAAAACTCCGGAAATCCTTCCGCAACTCGCACCAAGCCACCAGCGTCCAAACCCCACCCCAGAAATACAACGCCAGAGGCCGCACCACGCGCTCCGACGCCGCGCCATCGAGCCGCTCATACCCAAACTCAAGCGCATGGCAACTGAGACAGGCCGCATGAAGCTTATCCAGCAGCTTCCGCTGCGCCTGCGGCAATTTGTATCCCGGCGCGTACAGCATGATGCTGTCCAGCCGCTCCGCCAGCGCCGGCGGCAGTACGGCCTCAATCCGCGCCAGCGCCGCGCTGGCCGCGGCAACGCTCTCCGCGCCGCCCCAGGCCTTCACCAGTCGAGCGCCCAGCACCAGCGCCGTAAGTTCTTCGGGAGTAAACATAAGCGGAGGCAGATCGAACTCGCGGCGCAGCGTATACCCCACGCCAGCCTCGCCCTCGATGGGCTGCCCGGCAAGTTGCAGGTCGCGCACGTCGCGATAAATCGTGCGCTCCGACACCTGGAGCCGCTCCGCCAGCGCGCGAGCGGTCTTCAGGCGTCCGGAGCGAAGCATCTGCACGATGCGAAACAGCCGGTCGGCGCGCCTCATACGCACGCCTCTCTAGCGGCTATGCAGGCCAAAGTGATTGCCCTCGGAGTCCAGCAGACATGCATAGAAACCATATCCTCCCGGGACCTGCGTCTTCGGAACCAGCACCTTCGCGTTAATCGAGTCCGCCCGTTCCAGCGTATCGTCCAGCTTGCCATCGACGTTGAGAAACACCATCGTTCCCTGGTCCGACGGCTTCTGCCCCAGACGCTGCACCAGGCATCCGCCAACGGCGCCTTCGCCGGACGGAAACATAATGCAAGGCTCGTCGCCGGGGAAGGGAAGCATCTTCGCAGCCAGCAGCGTTTCGTAGAACTGTGTCGCCCGCTCAATGTCGGCGGTAGGAATTTCAAACCAGGTAATGGCGTTGCCTTCAAATTTGCTCATCGGTGTTCTCCTCTGCATCATGATTTTGACTACATGCGCAGAGTAGGACAGCCCTACTGACAGCATTGTGTCAGTAGCTTGTCAGGATATGATATTGTCCTTCGAGGGTATAGTCACTAGGATATCCGAAAGGAGTTTCGAATGAACGATGACTACCCGTACGATTTTAGATCCCCCAAGGACATCCTACGAGCGGCCAAACAACTCGTCGAGGCGTTCAAAGAGAGCTTAGAGCAAAACCGAACGGCTGTATGGACGGAGGCAAACTTCCTCGCCTTGAACCACGCTCTTCCACCTCAATTTGATTTATGCAAATACTACCGGCATCGCAATGGTTGGAAAGAGCCAAACGAGTCCAATGGCACAGAGTTTCTATGGGATTATCTTGCCTCAAATGATCAGAACGGTATTTACTTGGTCGCTGAGAGCGAAAGGGCTACAGGCAAGGCCTTGCGGGAAGATCGTCCATTTCTCAACGATTTTGAGAAGCTTCTCTACGTCTTCTCGCCATTGAAAATGTTGATCTGTAGAGCGAGAGATTCTGAAGATGTAACGCGAATCACTGCCAAGCTGTCTCAATATGCGCGAGGTTGTACAAACCATTTCCAACCAGGTTGCATTTTCATACTCTATTGCCGTGTGAAAAGCGGAGATCAATGGTTTTACTGGCAGTGCGAGGGAAATCCTCATCCTAGACAAAAGACGAAATTCTGCCTTGCAGATCAAGGTTTTGCTTAATACGCGTCGCCGCCGGAGTCGCCCTTAGCCAAATTCTCAAACCGCGTGTAGTCGGCGATATACGCCATGTGCACCACGCCCGTCGGCCCGTTGCGCTGCTTGGCGATAATGATTTCCGCCTTGCCCTTCAGGTCTTCGTCCTCGCGGTTGTAATACTCCTCGCGATGGATGAACGCCACCACATCGGCATCCTGCTCGATCGATCCCGACTCGCGCAGGTCTGAAAGCAGAGGCTTCTTGTCGCCCGCCCGCTGCTCCGATCCACGCGAAAGCTGCGACAGCGCAACCACCGGCACGCGCAACTCTTTCGCCAGCGCCTTCAATCCGCGCGACACTGCGCTCACTTCCTGCGTCCGGTTCTCAAACTTCTTCTGACTCGACCCCGCAGAGCCTGTCATCAACTGTAGATAGTCGATCACGATCAAATCCAGCCGCCCTTCCTGCTGCATCAGCCGCCGCGCCTTCGCGCGCATTTCCGCCAGCGTAATTCCGGGAGTATCGTCGACAAACATCTTCGAACTCATCAGCCGTTCCAGCGCATTGATCAGCTTGTCGCGGTCCGAGCGCGGAATAAATCCCGTCTGAATCAGCCGCGAATTGACGTTCGCTTCGCTGGCCAACATGCGGCGCAGCAGCGACTCCTTCGACATTTCCAGCGAGAAAATCGCGACGACTTTGTTGTCGCGCACCGCGCAGTTCTGCGCGATATTGATGGCCCAGGCCGTCTTTCCCATACTAGGTCTCGCGGCGATAATGATGAGTTCGCTCGGCTGCAAACCGCTGGTCATCTTGTCGAAGTCGATGTAGTGCGTCGCGAGCCCGGTAATCTCGCGGCCCTGCTCATACAGCGCGTCGATGCTGCCGAAAGAGCTCGCGACAATCTCGCCGATGCCGGAAAAGCCGCGGTTGATCGCGGAGTCGGCCACATCCGCCAGCCGCGCCTCCACGTCGTTGAGGACTTTCGTCGCCTCCTCCGTCTGGTCGGAAGCCTGCGCCATGCCCTCGGAAAAAATGCTCATCAACTGCCGCAGCAGACTCTTGTCCTTGACGATGCGGACGTAGCTTTCGATGTTCAGGTTCCGCGGAATGCCCTCCGTCAGATATGCGAGATACGCCGGCCCGCCAATCGCTTCCAGCTCGCGCTTCTTCGCCAGCGCATCCTGCACGGTCAGAAAATCAACCGCATGGTTCACCGCCAGCAGATCGAGAATCGTGCGATAAATCCGCTGATGCGAGTCCAGAGAAAAGTCTTCTGCACGCAACTTCGCCGTCGCATCGCTGATCGCAACCGCGTCGAGCAGCATCGCGCCAAGAATGGCGATTTCAGTATGAAGAGACGACGGCATTCCGTCGCCGGGCGAAACTAGAGTCAAAGCTGCCATTGAGCGTTAGGTTCGTTCTTTCCTGTGCGTTTCCCCGTGGGGTCTCCTAAGTGTAGAGACGCGCTTTCGTCGGGATGGTTTAGCTCATGGTGGAAGAGTGGACAACCGTTTAAGACCCTGAAATATACGAGAAAAATGGCGGCCCGAAGGCCGCCATGCCCTGTGGATCGTTTCGACTACTTTGTGGAATGCTCCGCATAAACCTTCTGCGCCGCCACCAACCCCGTCCCGAACTCTACGCCCATCTGCGGCAGCGACTTCACCACCACCTGCTCGATCGCCGCAATCAACGACATCGTATCCAGGAAGTCGAAGAACCCAAGGTGAGCGATCCGGAAAATCTGTCCCTTCATCTCGCCCTGGCCGTTGGTGATGATCGCCCCAAAGCGCGACTTCAGCTCCTTCACCACCACGCCGGAATCCGTGCCCTCGGGCGCATACACCGCCGTCGCCGCCGCCCCGGGAGTCGCCGCGAACAGCTTGAACCCCATCGCGACCATCGCCGCGCGCGTCATCGCCGCAATCGTCTCCGCATTATCAACCAGCTTCTTCCGCCCGGCCGCGAGATCCCCGTCCGCCTGCGCCGCAATCCAGTCCAAAGCCGCACCCAGCGCCGCAATCAGCGCGACCGCCGGCGTGTACGCGCTCTCGCCGTTCTTCGCGTTCTTGCGCTCCTTGCGCAGGTCGAAGTAGTAGCGCGGATTGTAGGTCGCCTCCATCCGCTCCCACGCCCGCTCGCTGATGGCGAGATAGCTCAACCCCGGCGGAATCATGACCGCCTTCTGCGAGCCGCCGATCAGCACATCGATCCCCCACGCATCCATATCCAACTCGGAAGTTCCCAGCCCGGTGATCCCATCGACGATCAACAGCGCCTCGGACTTCGCCGCCTTCAAAATTTCGCCCAGCGCCTTCACATCATGCCGCGCTCCGGTTGATGTTTCGTTCGCCTGCACGAACACCGCGCGCGTCTCCAGCTTCAGCGCGGCCTTCACCTCATCCAAATTGAAAGTCTGCCCATACGGCACGCTGACGAGGTCGACTTCGCAGCCAAACGCCTTGCAAATTCCAGCCCAGCGCTCGCCAAACTTACCCGCGCTCAGCACGAGTACGCGGTCCCCAGGCGACGTCAAATTCGACACCGACGCCTCCATCGCGCCGGTCCCGGACGACGACAGAATGATCACATCATTCTTCGTCCCCACAAAATCCTTCAGCTGCGCGAGCACCCGCGTATACAGCGCGCGAAACTCGGGCGTACGGTGGTGAATGTCGGCGGCCGCCATGGCAAACTGCGCGGCGGGAAGCAGGGGCGTCGGTCCAGGCGTAAAAAGACGGATCTTGCGTATCATGCAATTATTCTACCGGCCCCGCGACTTGATACTCTGGTAGATGGCGGTATCGGAGGCGAGAACCATGGCAAAGATCGGCGAGCGCATCGGCGCAGACATCATCACCGCAATGAAGGCCCGCGAGGCCGACAAGCTGACGACCCTGCGCATGGTCAAGTCCGCGCTGAGGTCCAAAGAGATCGACAAGCGCGAACCGCTGACCGACGCCGAGGAGCAGGCTATCCTGACGACGCTGCTAAAGCAGCGTCGTGAGAGTGTGGAAAGCTTCACCAAGGGCAACCGCCCAGAGCTCGCGGCGAAGGAACAGATTGAGATCGGCATCATCGACGCCTACATGCCGCAGGCCGCGGGCGAAGACGAAATCCGCGCCGTCGTCCACGGCGCCATCGAGCACGTCACAGCCGACGCCGCCGGCACACGCCCCGGCCCTCGCGACATGGGAACGGTGATGAAGGTCGTCCAGCAGCGCTTGCTCGCCGACGGCATCCGCGCGGACGGCAAAGTGGTCAGCGAAATGGTGAAGGCGGAGTTGGCGAAGAGTTGAAATTCCGCATGGGAACCAATATGAGTGAGCCAAAGGCGACGAATTCTATTGAATCCTTGTTTTTTAGCTCTATGCAGGGAGCGCTGGTGGAAGACCGCAGCGGGTTGGCGTTGCGGGGGTTGACGACGCTGGCGAAGTGATCGATCCGGGGTATCGCGGGGAGTTGAAGGTGGTGCTGACGAACCTTTCGCCCAAGCCGCAGAGTATTGCTCCGGGGCATCGGATGGCGCAGTTGCGGATTGTGGAGCGGATTCAGGCGGTGTTTGAGGAGACGGATACTCTGGAGGAGGCTCCGCGGAGTGTGGCGGGGTTTGGGTCGACGGGGCAGTAGGAGCCAAGCAGAGGCGCCCGATGCGAGCGTTCTCTTTTTGTCGGGGAACGGGTTGCCGGCAATGGCGCTGGAGACCCGCTCGCGCTGGAAGTTTCGGACAGCGATGCCGGCCGGTTCTCTGGAAACGGCAGACGGCTGCGGGAGCGGAGGTCGTCGAACTTAGGATTGCCGACAAGGTCGGAGAATGATTCGAGGTTGGAGAGCGTGGGGAATTCGGGGTCGCGGTGCTTGTACGCCATTTCGACGTAATCGAGCGCGGCATCCTTGCGATGGGCCAGATCCAATATGTTCGCGGCTTCAAGATAGCCGAAACCCGATCGCTGGACGTCGCGAATGTGCTCATCGGCTACGACCTGGAGCAAACCATCTTCTCCGTGGTGAAGGAATGCCTCCTGGCATGCCGCCAGTTCGTCGGCGTCTGCACGCGCGCGCGTGACTTGAGCGATTGCCCGCAGCTCCGCAAGATACGCAACGGGGTTGTGTCCGTAGAGGTATTCCTTCAATGCATAGCGGTGAGAAGGCAAGTAGGACGGGTCACTCCGTTCCAGACCCTGCCATATTTCAATAGCCTGCTTTTTCTGGTTGTTCCAACTGAGGATGAGGCCGCGATCTGCGAGGAGCGCGGGGGAAGTCGGGTCAAGTTCGCGGGCTTTGTCGATCATTTTCAGCGCCGCCGCGCGATCCTGACTTTGCATAAGCATATTGGCGAACCAATGGAAGGTAGTTGAATTGTGCGGATCCAGCGCGAGTGCTCGCTCGAACTCGCGGCGAGAACCGGCGCGGTCCCAGTTCCAGTAGAAAAGGACGAAGCCGAGCGCGCGATGGGCCTCTGGAAGATTGGGGTCGAGAGCGACCGAGCGGCGTGCTGCTTCCAGCATTTTGGGGTACGCCTGTTGCGGCGACATTGCTGCAAACTCGGGAGAAAGAGCGTAGCAATCGGCAATGCCGGCGTAAGCGGCGGCGTACCGCGGGTCCAGCGCGGCGGCGGCCTGGAAATCGCGCATCGCCAGTTGCAGGTCGGCCGCGGTCCTTTTGTTCCAATAAAAACGGCCGCTGAGGTAGAGGTTGCGCGCTTGCTGGGTGGTGATATGGGGCCGGGCGGTCGCGGCCGGCTTGCCGCGATGGCGCCATATGAATCCGAATACCAGGGCCACGCTTAGAGCGAGCAGGGCAAGACCTGTCAGCAGGCGCCGTGTAGAGGGAACAGTTGCTGCCGAGCCAGGAGTTGGGGAACGGGTCTCGTCGGGAAGCAAATGCTGCTCCGCATCACTGCTCCCGACAGCGTCTTCAGATCTGGCGTTGCTTAACTGCCAGGCTTCGATCTCGGATGTCAGGGCGAAGACAAGACCGGGGCCCCCGGGCAAACGGCGTATGGGGAGCGCCCTTGTCTTCTCCCAACGTTTTGCGGTGCGTTCGCCACATTTCAGATGCGCGGCGATTTCTTTCCACGAATTCAGGCGCTTTGGGGGCGGCTTACGGCGATCTTCCCGCCGTACTTTATCTTCCTGTGGGCCGAAGGCGGGTTGAATAGGCACTGGCACGACGTGGCACGACCTGGCTCGACATAGCTCTTGGTGATTATGGGCGTCGGCCCAATTATATAGACGTGCCCCGGCGACCTCGGAGGGACACGATCTCATCCCAAACCTGGAGTTTAAACACATGAAGAACCATCGAATGCTCGCCCGTGTCCTTACCGTCTGCACCGTTTTTGGCCTTGGCCTTGGAACGGCGGCCCATGCTACAACCATCTCCGCCGGAACTTCAAGCACTGTTTCCAATGGTGGAACCGCGCCGGGTTCCTCGGCGAATTACGACTTCTTCGGAAACGTCGCAACCGAAAATGGAGGGGCGAGCGCAAATCAGCCCGTGAACCTTACGAACTTCACGGTGGATCCGCTCGCCAACGTCGTGTATCAGGGCAACGGAAACTACACGAGGATTGTCGCTCCGGGCGGCTCGTCCGCTTTCACTACGGGTATCCTCACCGAGGTTCCCGCGAATTATCCCAACACCACACCGCACACGGACCTTCTTGCGACGTTTAGTCCCGATGCGGCTGGGAGTTTTACGGTATACATTCTGGACGCGAATACCGACGGGATTTTCGTGGGCAATTCGAGTGTCGGTCTGGGAGTGAATGGTGGCGCGGAGGTCGCGACGGCGTCGAATTTCACCTCCGGCACCAATGAATTCACGAAGTACACCGTTACGAATGCGCTATCGACGGACGTGTTTCAGGTGTACGCGACAACGAATATCAACAACTACCCATCCATTGGTGGACTCACGTTCAGCGCGGTTCCTGCCACGTCTCCGGTGCCGGAACCCAGTTCGATCTCACTTTGCCTGTTGGGTCTGAGTGCCGGAGCGTCCGTCGTGCGACGGATGCGCAGGTAAACGGAGACATCAGTTTCGTAAGCGATGTTGCCCCGGTCCGAAAATTTGGATACGGGGCACTCGGTTGCCGGCGGGTGAGAGAAAGCGTCGCGCAAAGCGCGATGCCCACCTAAGGCGCGAGAAGCCGCGCCGTAGATGGGTCACCCCGGATTTGGTGGCGAGTGGAAGAGAGCGCTGCGCTTGCCAGGATGCGCACTCGATGCTGCTTAGTCGAGGTCGAAGAGGAGGACTTCGCCGCCGGTGGGGGTGGTGAGGGTGATGGCCTCTTCGTTGCTGAGGGCGACGCCGTCTCCGGCCTTGAGCCTGGCGCCGGCCAGGGTTACTTCTCCGCGGACGACGTGCAGCCAGCCGTAGGGTTTGCCGAAGGCGTGGGTGACGGTGGCGCCGGGTTCGATGACGGCGGCGTAGAGGTCGGCGTCGGCGTACATCGCGAAGCTGTCGTCGCGCCCGGCTGTATCACCACCGGAGGCGAGGAGGTGGAACTTGTTGGGCTCCTCGGCTACGCGGAAGCGGCGCTGGTTGTAGACCGGCTTGACGTTGCGCCGGTTGGGCTGGATCCAGATCTGCAGCGAGTGCGACTCTTCGGTCTGCGAGGCGTTCTGCTCGGAGTGGAAGATGCCGGTGCCGGCCGACATGTGCTGTAGCTCGCCGGGGGTGATGGCCCCGGAGCCGCCGGTGGAGTCGTTGTGGCCGAGGGAGCCGGAGATCATGTAGGTGAGTATCTCCATGTTGTCGTGGGGATGCTTGCCGAAGCCGCGGCCGGGGGCGACGATGTCGTCGTTGATGACGCGGAGGGCGCGGAAGCCCATCCAGGCCGGGTCGTAGTAGTTGGCGAAGCTGAAGGTGAAGTTGGCATCGAGCCAACCGTGGTTGGCGTGGCCGCGTTCGGCGGCCGGGCGCATCGTGATCATGACGGGTAAACCCTTCCGGATACGTCGACTCAGTACCCAGACGGGTTAGATGATGGCGCGTGCGGAGGGATTCATGCGGGCGCTGGACGCGCGGGTGCCGGAGACGCGGCGCTCGATAAGGCGGCCGGTGGTGAAGAGGAAGTCCTGCTGCCAGCCGGCGGCGATGCCGGCGTGGCGGAGCAGCGTTGCGAGCTGCGCGTAGTGGCGGATGGAGTGCAGCATGGCGTGGAAGAGGACCACCCGGCGGGGGGCGACGACGAGGCCGTCTTTGGTGGTGAACTCGATGTCGGTGTGCCATTCGTAGGAGTCGTTCTCCAGCAGGCCGCGGTATTTGGCGAAGGCGAGGTCGTGGGTGTCGAAGATGTCGTTGACGCTGGCTTTGGGGATGTCTTCGTACTCGGTGACGGGCTCGCCGTGGAGCCGCTCGGCGTAGCGGAGCTCGGCGGCGACGATGTGTTGCAGGAGGTCGGCGACGGTGGAACCGCCGCGGATGTCGCAGCGCACGGAGAGCGCGTTGGGATGCTTGCCGAGCAGGTTGCGCCAGCGCTTCGCATTGCTGTCGTTCCAGGTGAGGACTTCTTTGCCGGTGAGGCTGGTCATCGAACGCTCCTTTATGAGGCTGTGTTCAGGCGTGCAAGATGCTGTTCTCTATACTCATAGAGGATGGATGGCCCTCACTTCAACTCCGATGACAGTAGCAGAGAAGCTGCGGCAGCGGCTGAGACGGCTGAGCCGGGGACAGGTGGACATGTTCCGGCGTTCCGGCGCAATGAGGTGTGGAAGTACTTTGGGCCCGCGTTTGTGGCGTCCATTGCATATATCGATCCGGGGAACTTTGCTACCAATATAGAAGGTGGAAGCCGCTTCGGCTACAGGCTTCTGTGGGTGCTGCTGTGGTCGAACGCGATGGCCATTCTCATCCAGTACCTGTCGGCGAAGCTGGGCATCGTTACCGGGTTGACGCTGCCGCAGAACTGCCGCAAACACTTCTCGCGGCCGATGACGATGTTCCTTTGGGTCGCGGCGGAGATTGCGGCGATCGCGACCGATCTGGCGGAGTTTATCGGCGCCGCGCTGGGGCTTTATCTGCTGTTCGGGCCGGCGCTGCTGGCGCGTGGATGGACCCCGACGCAGAGTTTGCTGGCCGCGGCGCTGGTTTCGACGGTACTGGTGTTTGCGATCCTTGCGTTGGATCTGGCGGGTTTCCGGTGGTTCGAGCGCGGGATTATGGTGTTTCTGGCGATCATCGGCGGCTGCTATGCCGTTGAGGTTTTCCTGGTGCATCCGGACTGGCAGCAGGCGGCGCTGCATACGCTGCTGCCGACTTTCGCTACCGGCAGCAAGAAGGAGTTGAGCAGCAGCGTGTATCTGGCCGTGTCGATGCTGGGCGCGACCGTGATGCCGCATGTGATTTATCTGCACTCGGCGCTGGTGCAGCCTCGGCGGGTGGAACTGGTGGAGCCTCCAAAGCGGGTCAGGCCGTCGATACTGCGGGAGTATCTGCGGTATGAGCTGATCGACGTGTTTGTGGCGATGAATGGGGCGTGGCTGATTAATTCAGCGATGATCATCATGGCCGCGGTGGCGTTTTCCCATGGCGTGGTGGTGGACGACGTCGAGGTGGCGTACAAGACCCTGGGGCCGCTGCTGGGGCCGATGGCGGCAGGGGCGTTCGCGGTGGCGCTGCTGTGCTCCGGGCTGTCCAGCTCGACGGTGGGCGTGATGGCCGGGCAGGTGATTATCGAGGGCTTCCTGCACATACGCTTTCCGATTTTTCTGCGGCGGCTGATTACGGTGATCCCGGCGATCGTGGTGATCGCGGTCGGGCTGTCGCCGCTGAAGATTATCGTGCTGTCGCAGGCGGTGTTGAGCTTTACGCTGCCGGCGGCGCTGATTCCGCTGCTGATTTTGACGAACCGGCCGAATGTGATGTCGGATTTCGCTTCGGCCCCGCGGATAC
>DASRLB010000080.1:0-4758 GCA_035648695.1 Acidobacteriaceae bacterium
AGTGTGGAGACGCGGTCGAGCGGCAGCGGGCCGCCGAGCCAGCGGATGAACTCGAGGGCGGTTGCCACCATGGGGGTTTCGGCGAGGGGGGTGCCGGTCGAGAAGCTGTAGGGAGTCGATGACAGGTCGGCGTCTATGGACTGCAGTTCGGGAGCGAGGATGTTGCGGAGGGTGGCTTCGAGGGTGGGACGTTCTGCTCCGAGGTTGGGGACGATGAGGGCGATGCGAGGCGGTTCGGGTGAGGTTTCGATGAATCGGCGAATCCAGTGGGCTGCCGTGCGGAGTTCTTCTTGTGGGTTAGTGGCGCGGACGATGGTGTGGAGGACAGCTTCGGTACTGATGGCGAGGTGGTCAATGGTGCAACCGCCGGCTTCGAGGGTGGTCAGCAGGGGTGTGCGGGCGGGTGTGTCGTCGTCAAAGCCGATGAGGAGGAGTTGCGCGGGCGCCGTGACGGAGGCGTCGGCGACGTGTTCGCGGATGGCGGCGGGGAGTTCGGCGGTGGAGAGAAATTGGCTGCGGGCGCAGCGGTTGGCGAAGGCTGCGGCCCAGGTGGCGAAGGTCTTCGAGTCGTGCGTGGCGGCGAAGCGGCGGAGGTCGGCGGTGGCTTCGTAGCTGGCGGCGAGGCGCCAGGCGGTTTGGGCGAGTTCGGCGACGGAGTCGGGTGAGCCGAGCGAAGGTGCAGCGGGTGAGGCGGCGATGATCTCGCGCCAGAGCATGTGCTCCTGAGACGGGTTGAGCAGCAGGCGCAGCTCCGCACCCTGGTTGACGAGGGTGCTCCAGAGGGATTCAAGCCACGCGTTCCACGAGCGGATCTGCGCGGGCTCCCATGCGTTGAGGCCTGCGGCGGACTGGCTGCGGTCGAAACGGGCGCGGAGGTCTCCGGCGGCGCGCTCGTTGGGCGCAAGCACGGTCGCGCCGCGAGCGAGACCTTCGCTTATCACGGAGGAAAGCGAATTGCGTTGCGGCGACTCCTGCATGGATTACAGGGTATCGCTTTGGGTGGTGGATATTGGGGAACGATCAGTGCGACGCTTTGGCGTGGTCTTGAAATTTGGGGAGTTTGGGAAAGACAGCGGAACCGGCTTCGAGAGGCGGGAGCCAGAAGCTGGCGGCGAGCAGGCCGAGGGCCGCGAGGAAGGGGACGACCATCGCGACCCGCAATGACCCGGCCTGAGAGGAGATTGCGCCCATCAGCCAGGTGAGCGAAGCGGCCCCGAGGCCCGAGACCGCGAGGATGAATCCGGCGACACGGGCGGGCGGGCGGCGGCGCAGCAGCAGGGCGAAGGTCGATGGGAAAAATGGCGAGAGGCTGAGGCCGAGCAGGACGCAGGTAATCGAGAGGGACCTTGCTGAACTGCACTTCGCCAACACCGGGACCAGCAGCGCGGAGCAGAGCATCGCGCCGCGCTGCAAGGTGCTTTCGCGCATGTGGCGGAGGGCAAGCGAGGACAGGGCGCGGCCGAGGGTCAGGGCTGTCCAGAGGACGACGATCGCGGACTGGCCCGCCAGGACGTGGCCGCCGGCGTAGCGCTTGGTGAAGGTCGTGATCCATTGCGAAAGGCAGGTTTCCAGGCCGCCGTAGAGGAAAAGCATGACGCAGAAACAGATCAGGATTTGCCTGGGTAGAACGATAGTTGAAGTTTCTTCCGAGGGTATATCTGAGTCGTCGGGATGCGTGGACTGAAGCCGTCCGCCAAGCGCGATGACGATGAACGCGACGGCGAAGGTCAACAGGAATTCGCGGAGGGTATGGTGCGGCAGCAGAGCGGCGACCAGGAGTCCGATGCACACCGCGCCGAGGCTCCAGAAGAAGTTGATGAAGGAAAGCGCGGAGCCGGTACGCTTGTTGTAGCGGCGGCCGGCGAGGATGTTGGTGGAGGCGATCAACTGGCCGAGGCCGACGCCGGTGACGAAGAGGGCGATGGAGCCGGTGAAGAGGCCGCCGGCGTAGGCGAAGGCGCTGAGGCCGGCGCAGGTGGCGAGCAGGCCGAAGAAGATTCCGTTCCGCAGCTTGTTGGGGACAGTGGAGCCGCCGACGAAGGCGCCGAGGAACTTTGCGAAGAGCAGCATACCGGCCTGGTAGTCGGGCAGATGCCACTCCTGCGAAAGGGCGGGAAGGATGGGGCCAAGCAGGATGGTCCCCATGCCCGCGAGCAGGAAACCTACACAGAGCCAGAATATGGATGGGCCGGCAGAAGATTGCGGGTTGGGGACCGTCGTGTTCTGTGGCGAACTCAAGGAACGCTGCTCCGTGAAAAGACACGGTGCGGAGTTGCACGGGGACGCTATCGCGCGTCAGGTGAAGCGAGTTTCAAGCCCGCAGTAGCCGCCGCACTCGGTCGACTCTGTTCGAGAAACCTCTGATGGGTGTGATGCTAGCACGGAGCGATGGGCGGTATCAAAGCGGCCAGCTATCATGGGAATGTGAAGCTATCGAAGAAACATATTTTCTGTGTGGCCGGAGGGCGGGTGTTGGCGGCGCTGCTGACGTTCGCGGTGGTGGCCGGGGCGCTGAACGGATGCCGCGGCGGGCAGAATGCGAACTCGCCGGCGGCAGAGAAGTTGTATCCGGTGCGAGGGGTGATCGTGAGCAGTGATGCCGACAAGGGTGAAGTGCTCTTAAAACATGAGGCGATCCCGGGCTTGATGGAAGCGATGACGATGCCCTACAAGCTGAAGGACCCCACGATCATTTCCGAGCTGCATCCCGGCGATGTGATTACGGCGACGCTGATGACGCAGGCCGGCCCCGAAGGGCCGATGGACATGCGGCTGGACCATTTTGTGGTGATCGCCGAGGCGCGGCCGGACACCAAGCCGGCGGTGGTGTATCACGTTCCCGCCCCGGGAGACGTTGTGCCGGATTTTCCGCTGTTGAACCAGAGCGGACGGAAGATTCGGCTGAGCCAGTTTCGCGGCAAGGTGGTGCTGCTGACGTTTATCTACACGCGTTGCACGGTGGCGGATTATTGCCCGAAGATGAGCCGGAATTTTGCAGCGATCGACAAGGCGCTGGCGGCCAATCCGGCGATCTATGCGAAGACGCACTTGCTGAGCATCAGCTTCGACCCGCAGTACGATACTCCCAAGGTGCTGCGCAGCTACGGCGGAGCGTATACCGGCAAGTATACGAACGAGAAATTCGCGCATTGGGATTTCGCGGCGCCTTCGGTGGCGGACCTGCCGAAGGTGGAGCAGTTTTTCGACCTGGGTGTAACGGCCGGTGATTCGGGGAGCCTGATGCACTCGCTGGCTACGGTGGTTGTGGGCAAAGATGGCAAGGTGGTGGCGTACTATCCCACTAACGACTGGACGCCGGGTACACTATTGGCGCAGATCGACAAGGCAGCAGCTTAGAGGAAGAGGAGAACGGGCTTGGGAAAATTGACGATGTTTTTTGGTGTGCTGTTGGTGGCGCTGGGTGTGACGGCGTATTTGTTGACCGACAGCATGCATCGATCGCAGTTGGCGCCGGCGGTGCTGGGTGTCGTGCTCTTTTTGTGCGGCGTGCTGGCGAATACGGAGAACAGCAAGCGGCGCATGTTGTGGATGCATGTTGCCGTCACGCTTGGCTTGCTCGGGTTTCTGGCGAGCGGAGCGGTGGTGGTGATGGAGTTCGTGTGGGCGCATGGCGAGCCGTTTGGGGAACCGATGACGGTGGAATCGCGGGTCGCAATGTGTGTGGTTTGCCTCATCTTTGTGGCGCTGTGCGTGCGGTCGTTTATTGCGGCGCGGCGTGGGCGGAGAGCTGCGTCGTAAGCGGCCAAAGGCGCGGCAGGTTTGCGGAGTTTCGGCGAGTGCGCTCCGCCGCGGCAACGTACACTTGAACCTGCATGGGAAGCTTTGGACATTCGACAATGGGCGGTGGCGGGAACCGCAGCGAGCGGTCGCCGCGGGGCATGGGTAGAGCCCTGTCCGCGGACATGACGAAGGCGCGGCCAAAGCCGCCGCTGAAAAAAGTGCTTCCTGAAGTCTGGAAGCTCGTGAAGCCACGGGCGGGCCTGCTCGCGTTCAGCTTTCTGTTGATGATTGTCAACCGCAGCGCGTCGTTCGTGCTGCCACTGTCGCTGAAGCCGCTGATCGACCGTGTGATGTCGCGCGGCGATATGGCGATATTGCCGTGGATCATCGTGGCGGTGGTTGGGGCGACGCTGATCCAGGGAGCGACCTCGTATGCGTTGACGCAGATGCTGTCGAAGGGCGGGCAACGGCTGATCTCCGAGCTGCGCACGCAAGTGCAGGAGCATATTGGGCGGCTGCCGGTGGCGTTCTACGATGAGAACCGCACGGGGGTGTTGGTGACGCGCATCATGGCCGACGTGGAAGGCGTGCGCAACCTGGTGGGGACCGGTGTTGTGGACTTCGTCGGCGGCATTCTTTCGGCGATCATCGCGTTCTCTTTCCTGATCCACATCAATACACGGATGACGCTGCTGACGTTCTGTATTCTGCTGGTGTTCGGCTTCATTTTGCAGCGAGCGTTCAAGACGATTCGGCCAATTTTTCGCGAGCGCGCGAAGATCAGCGCGGAGGTGTCGGGGCGGCTCACGGAGTCTCTTGGCGGCGTGCGGGTGGTGAAGGGCTATCACGCTGAGGCGAGCGAGGCGAGAGTGTTTGCCGCCGGTGTTCAACGCCTGCTGGCGAACGTGGTGAGTTCGCTGACGGCGCAGTCCGTGATGACTCTGTCGTCTACGGTGGTGCTGGGGCTGGTGGGAGGGCTGGTGATGTACCTGGGGGCGCATGAGCATCAGGCCGGAC
>DASRLB010000081.1:0-6532 GCA_035648695.1 Acidobacteriaceae bacterium
TGGTACAACCGCGCTGTTTCGCCGCGCTGGCGGGTCGCACGGCATTTGCAGTATGAAAGCTACATCGTGGAGGAAGTGCTGCCGCTGGTCCGGGGGATGAATGGCCGGCCGCAGCTGGCGACGGTGGGTTGCAGTTTTGGCGGATATCATGCGGTGAATATTGCGTTGCGGTATCCGGACAAGTTCAGCGGGTTTCTGTCGATGGGTGGGGCGTTCGACCTGCCAAAGCTGGGATTTTTGAACGGCTATCACGATAACGATGTCTATATGAGTCAGCCGACGCAGTATCTGCCGAACATGCACGACCCGTGGTATCTCGACCGCTACCGGCAGAACACGTATGTGCTGGCGACGGGCGTGCATGACCAGTGCTGGAACGACAACGAACAGCTCGCGCGCATCCTACGAGACAAAGATATACCGGTGCAGCTTGATGTTTGGGGCGACAATGCCAGACACGATTGGCCGTGGTGGCAGCGGATGGCGCAGAAATTTTTGTAACGATGGGGAGATTGGAACGATGAAGAAGATCGGTGTTTTGTTTGGCATGGAGAATACGTTTCCGGGGGCGCTGGTCGAGAAGATCAACTCGATGGAAGTGGATGGCGTGACGGCGGAGTTTGTGGAAGTCGGCGGCGTGGAGATGGCGAAGCCGTGCGGGTATGCGGTGATCGTGGACCGGATATCGCACGATGTGCCGTTCTATCGCTCGTACCTGAAGAATGCCGTGCTGACCGGGACGCAGGTGATTAATAATCCGTTCTGGTGGTCGGCGGATGACAAGTTTTTCAACTACGCGCTGGCGGAGAAGGTTGGCGTAGCCGCGCCGCGGACGGTGCTGCTTCCGCATAAGTACTATCCGCCGATGACTACGGAAAAATCTTTTCGGAATTTGCAGTTTCCGCTGGATTGGGATGCGATTTTCGACTATGTAAAGTTTCCCGCGTTCCTGAAGCCGCATGATGGTGGCGGGTGGCGCGATGTGTATCACGTGCATAATCGCGAAGAGTTTTTCGATGCGTACGACCAGTCGCGCGACCTGTGCATGACGCTGCAGGCGGCGGTGAATTTCAAGGAGTATTTCCGGTGTTATGTTGTCGGGCAGAAGGATGTTCGCATCATGGCGTACGACCCGCGGCGTCCGCATGAGCACAGGTATGTGCTGGAGCCGCAGGTGTACCCAAAGGGCCTGCTGGCGCGGGTGGAAAAGGATGCGCTGACTTTGTGCCGCGCGCTGGGGTACGACCTGAACACCGTTGAGTTTGCGGTGGAGGACGGCGTGCCGTATGCCATCGACTTTATGAATCCGGCGCCCGATGCGGACCGGCATTCGGTGGGTGAAGAGAATTTCCAGTGGATCGTGGATAAGGTGGCGGAACTGGCGGTGAAGAAGGCGCAGAATCCGGTGAAGGCGCAGGAGTTTCGCTGGGCGAGCTTTCTGGGTGCGGAGAGTGTGGCGAAGCCGAAGGAGGCTGTGAAGAAGACTCCCGCGAAGAAAGCGGCAGCGAAGAAGGCGACTGCGAGCAAATAGAATGAGCTTGGAAATCTGGGTTGGCTTTGTCGAGGTCCGTCAGCTTCCCGGTATGGATCACAAGATTACGTTGTCAGGTAAAGGCGCTTTTACCTGGGTCAAATGTTGGGCTGAGACTAAGGAAACTTAACAAGAGAAAAGCGTCTGAAGTGATGGCGGATTATGGCCTATTTATCGTTGAGGCTGAGCAAATGATGCCATTTGTACAAGCGGAGGAACGTGGCATTGTTGACGACGAGTTAGCGGAGCAATTCGAAGACACAGACAGGAATCAGAACTACTGCATCTATGGAACTTTTCACAGCTACCCAAGCGATAACTGAGGACACCAACGATGCGACCTACCTTCACGCTAGGTATTGAAGAGGAATATCAGACGATCGATCCGGAGAGCCGGGATCTGCGCTCGCATATCCAGACGGAGATGCTGGCCCAGGGCAGGCTGCGGCTGGAAGAGCGGGTGAAGGCCGAGATGCATCAGTCGGTGATCGAGGTGGGCACGCGGATCTGCGAGAACGTCGAAGAGGCGCGCGAGGATATTTACGATCTGCGGCGCAACATGATCCACCTCGCCGAGGAGAATGGGCTGGTGCTGGTGGCCGGAGCGACGCATCCGTTCGCGGACTGGCGCGACCAGGAGATCTATCCGGACCCTCGGTATGACAAGGTGGTCGAGGATTTGCAGCTTGTCGCGCGGTCGAACCTTATTTTTGGATTGCATGTTCACGTGGGGATCGAGGACAAGGAAGCCGCGATCCAGATCATGAATTCACTGCGGTATTTTCTGCCGCATATTCTGGCGCTTTCGACTAACTCGCCGTTCTGGCTAGGGATGGAGACGGGTTATAAGAGCTATCGCGCGAAAGTGTTTGAGAACTTTCCGCGGACGAACCTGCCGGATTCGTTCGGGAGTTACTCGGAGTTTGAGAATTACGTGAATTTGTTGATTAAGACGAACTGCATCGATAATGCCAAGAAAATCTGGTGGGATGTGCGGCCGCATCCTTACTTCGATACGGTGGAAGTAAGGGTGTGCGACATTCCTCTGCGAGCGGAAGAGACGGTTGCGATTGCGGCGCTGATCCAGGCGACGGCCTGCAAGTTGTGGAAGCTGCACGAAGGCAACATGGATTATCGCCAGTATTCGCGGGCGCTTTTGATGGAGAACAAATTCCGGGCGGTGCGTTACGGGTTGGACGGCAAGCTGATCGATTTCGGTAAAGAGGCAGAAGTCGATGAGCGTGAGTTGATCGGCGAGTATTTGAATTTTATTGACGATGTTGTTCCTGAGCTGGGGAGCCGCAGTGCGATCGACTACATCAAAACTATGCTGGAGACGGGGTCGGGCGCTGACCGGCAGTTGAAGGTATTTCGCGAAACCGGCGACCTGAAGAAGGTTGTCGATTACATGGCCGAAGAAACTCGCGCTGGATTAGATCTATAAGAAGGAAATTGGATGAGTGAGTTGAAAGATAGTACGATTACCGACCTTCGCGACGTGGAATTTCCCACGGAATTTCTGGAAGGCGCGCACAATGCTGTGACGACCTGTCTGCGCATTAAGCCGACGGAGAAGGTGACCGTCATCACCGATGAAAGCTGCATCAAGATTGCGGCGGCGCTGGCGGCGGAGCTGGATAAAATCGGCTGCGTGTGGAATGCGTTTGTGCTGGAGCAGATTGCCGAACGGCCGCTCAAGAATGGCATGCCGCGCGAAGTTCTCGAAGACATGGAAACGTCGCAGGTGAGCATTTTTGCGGTGCAGGTGCAGCCCAATGAGCTGCGCTCGCGGATGGACATGACCGACGTTGTCAACCGCCGGCACATGCGTCATGCGCACATGGTCAACATTACGCCGGAGGTCATGGTCGAGGGCATGCGCGCGGACTTCAATGCGGTCGACCGGTTGAGCCAGGTGGTGCTGGATAAGGTGCGCCAGGCGACGTATGTGCGTGCGACAACAGCGGCGGGGACGGACATTCGCGCGGAGATGAATCCGGCTTATAAGTGGTTCAAGACTTCGGGGATTATCAGCCCTGAGAAGTGGGGAAACCTGCCCGGGGGCGAGTGTTTTACGGCGCCGGGCGAGGTGAATGGCGTGTTCGTCGTCGACGGTGTTGTGGGTGATTTTTTGTGCGCGCGTTATGGGATTTTGCGGGACACTCCACTGATGATCGAGATCGTGCGGAACCGTATTGCGTCGGCGACTTCGGAGAATAAGGAACTGGAGCGCGAGTTCTGGAGCTATACGCATACGGATGAGAATTCGGACCGCGTTGGGGAGTTTGCGATTGGGACCAATATTGGTGTTGAACGGGTGATTGGAAATATTCTGCAGGACGAGAAGTTTCCGGGGATACATATTGCGTTCGGCGATCCTTATGGAGCGCATACTGGGGCGCCCTGGAAGTCGACGACGCATATCGACGTGGTGGGGCTTTCGTTCAACATCTGGCTTGGCGGCCCGGAGGCCGAAGAACAGATTATGCGGGAGGGAAAGTTTCTGGTTCACGGTTGATTGCCGGGGCGTGGGAGTGCTTTAACGCAAAGGGCGCGAAGGGTGCAAAGTTTCGCGAAGGGGAGCGCAAGAGGATGCTTGAGCCGTTCCGGAGTGATTTCAATGCGCGCTTTACGCAGGAAAAATATGCGGAACTGCTGCGCCGGATGGACGAGGAGACGGGGACGCATGTCGATTTCCGCATCGCCGAGACGCCGTGTTTTTTTCCGCGTGAGTCGATGGAAGAAATGGTGCGGGCTGGGATTGAACTGACACATCAACTGCTGGAGAACGCTGAGTATATGCGGCAATCGGGGGCGGCGATTCCCGAAGAGTTTCGTGTCCCGAATGAGGACGCGCATCCGCATTTTATGACCGTCGATTTCGGTCTGGTGCGCGACGCCGCGGGGAAGCTGCGGCCGAAGCTGGTGGAGATGCAGGCGTTTCCGTCGATCTTCGGGTATCAGCCGTTGCTGGCACGGGAGTACGTGGGAGTTTTCGGACTCGATCCGACGCTGGAATATTTTTTTGGCGGCATGGATGAGGCGGGTTACTGGGCGCTGATGCGGGATGCGATTGTGGCTGGGCACGATCCCGAGAATGTGGTGCTGGCGGAGGTCGATCCGCTGGCCCAGAAGACGCTGCCGGATTTTTTAATGCACGAACGGCATCTCGGCATCAAGACGGTTAACGTTACCGAACTGGTGAAGCAGGGCAACAAGTTGCACTATCGCGACGGCGGCAGGCTGGTCCCCATCGACCGGATCTACAACCGCGTGATCGTCGACGAACTGGAGCGCAAGGGTGTCCGGCTGCCGTTCGATTATCGTGATGAACTGGCGGTGGAGTGGGCCGGGCATCCGAACTGGTACTTCCGGATCAGCAAATTTTCGATCCCGCATCTGGACCACCCAACGGTGCCGGCGGCCGTGTTTCTGGACGACTGGTACGCAGGGCGGGGGCGCGAGAGGCTGCCGGAAGGCCGCGAAAACTGGGTGTTCAAGCCGCTGTACAGCTTTGCGGGGAAGGGCATTCAGTTCGCGCCGAGCGATGCCGACCTGGACGCCATCCCGGCTAACCAGCGCCACGACTATCTCTTGCAGGAGCGGGTCCGGTTTGAGCCGGTGATTCGCACCCCAGAGGGCATGACGCAGGCGGAGATTCGGATACTTTACGTTTGGCCGGATGGGGGTGCGATGACGCCCATGACCAGTCTCGTACGGATGGGCCGGGGGTTGATGATGGGGGTCGACCACAACCGTGACCGGACGTGGGTGGGAGGGTCGGCCGGTTTATTCCCACAGCAGAAAGCCCCCACGGAGGCTGAACTACAGTAGAATTCGTGCAAGCATTCCGGTTACAAAACGAGCAGCGTGAGTGTTGAAAGGAGAGCGGTGCCCATTTCAGAGAGAACCATCATCACTGACCCCGTCCGCACGGCTGTGCGTTTCCCTTTGCACCTGGACGTCGATATTTCGTGGGACCAAGGTAACTTCCATGCGGTTACCGAAGATGTCTCCGCAAGTGGCATTCTATTTGAGTCGGACCCTCCTCTCCCGGTCGGCATTCGCATCGAGTTCAAGCTTGCGATGCCGGCCGAGATCATGGGTGCGCCCGACGATGTCATGTTGCATTGTGTTGGACGCATTGTGCGCCACCAGCTGACCGCCGGCAAAAGCCTGGTGGCAGCGGTAATCGATGAATATTCCTTAAAGGCTGATCATTCATGACAGTGGAAAACGTAACGGCCCCGGCGGATGCCGGAGATAGCGCGGAAGACGTACTCGCGCCGAGTGTTCGGGTCATTTTGGCGGATTCCCAGGCGATTTATCGCGTGGGGATGCGAAAGATTTTTGCTCTCGAAGACGATATCCGTGTCGTCGCGCAGGCGGAAAACCTGGACAACCTGTACGCCGCGCTGCAACATTTTCCGACGGACGTGGTGGTGCTCGAAGGGGCGCTGATCAATGGCACCACCGACGCGATTCCCGAGTTTGTGCGGCGGGCGCCGGACGCGAAGCTGATTGTGCAGGTTTCGGAGAGCGATGAAACCAATACGGTGGAGCTGTATCGGCGGGGCGTGCGCGGGGTTGTGCCGCGCTCGATTTCGCCCGATCTGCTGATCAAGTGCGTGCGCAAGATTGCCGCGGGCGAAACGTGGATCGACAACAAGTCCATTAGCTGGGTAATCGACGCGTATCGCGCACAGGCCACGACGCTGACCAATCCGCGGGTCCAGCCGAAGCTGTCGCCGAAGGAACTGGCGATTATCGGATGCATCACGCGCGGCATGAGGAACAAGGAAATTGCGTACCAGATCGGCACGACCGAGCAGGTGGTGAAGAATTATCTGCGCAAGATTTACGACAAGCTGGGCGTTTCGGACCGCCTGGAACTGGCGCTATATTGCATGCACCACGAGACCCTGAAGAAGGGCAACCCGATGAATGAAGCGCCGGTGCCGATTCCGGTGTCTGCGCAACGCGGAAAGTATTAGGCGCGAG
>DASRLB010000082.1:0-12761 GCA_035648695.1 Acidobacteriaceae bacterium
ATCAGACCGCGTTGATGGCGCCCACCGAAATCCTCGCCACGCAACACTATCTATCCGCGCGCAAACTGCTCGCGGATGTCGTCTCGCCGCGCACCGGCAAGCCTTACCGCATCACGCTGCTCACTGGCTCGCTCGATGAGCGCTCCAAGCGCGAAGCCCGTGCGCGCATCTTCCGCGGCGAAGCCGACCTTGCGATCGGCACACATGCTCTGGTTGAAGAGAAGGTGGACTTCCATAACCTTGGGCTGTTCATCGTCGATGAGCAGCATCGCTTCGGCGTGCGACAACGCATCAAGCAGCACAAGACCGGCGCGGCGTACCCCGACGTGCTGGTGATGACCGCGACTCCCATTCCGCGAACACTTGCGCTCACCGTTTACGGCGATCTTGAAGCCAGTGTGATCGACGAGCTTCCGCCGGGACGAACGCCGATCGTTACGCGGCGAATGCCCGAGGAACGCGCGGAGGAAGTGTGGGCTTTCCTGCGCAAACAGGTCGAAGCAGGACGTCAGGCTTACATCGTTTACCCGATCATCGAGGGCAGCAAAGACGATGAGCCGGAATTGGATTTCGCTCCGGTCAAAGAGCAGGAAGTAATCGAACAGCCGCGTGCAAAGGGCAAAGCAAGACCCAAAGCAAAGCTCTTCGCAGACAAACCCCAGCTCCGCTCCGCAACCGAGATGTTCGACGAGTTGCGCAACGGCGCACTCGCTGGGCTTCGGCTCGGACTGCTGCACGGACGCATGAGCGCGGACGATAAGGAAGTCGCCATGGCGCGATTCAAGCGCGGCGAGATCGATGTGCTGGTTGCGACGACAGTGATCGAGGTCGGCGTCGATGTGCCGAATGCAAGCGTTATGGTAATCGAACATGCGGAACGGTTCGGACTCGCGCAGATGCATCAACTACGCGGGCGCGTTGGTCGCGGCGCGGCGAAAAGCTACTGTGTTCTGCTCACCGGCAGCAGCGTTTCTCCAGATGCCGAACAGCGGCTCGATGCAATGGTCCGAACACAAAATGGTTTCGAACTCGCGGAGCTCGACCTACAGCAGCGCGGGCCGGGTGAGTTTTCCGGGATCCGGCAGACAGGCTTGCCGGATCTGCACGTGGCAAATCTGGCCCGCGACCGTGACTTGCTGGAACTGGCGATGCATGAGGCCGCGCGGTTTGTCGAGAAGCGGCCCGAGGACGTGGAGCAGGCAGAGATCGACGCGGTGTGGGCCCGGCTCAGGCATCAGTGGCAGCGGCGGTATGGGCTGGTCGAGGCTTAGCACGTTTCCACGATAGGCTGTCGACCGGTACGCCTCCTGTACTGTACTTGCGGGCCAGGCCCAGGCGGGTTCTGTCCTGGTCCTCGTTCACGACCACATCCAGCCTCCAGTGCAGCCGATTCTCCACGCCCCAGTGCTGCCGGACGACTTGGTTGAACCGCTCGGGCGGCAACGCCGCGTTGAGCAGGTAATACGCGGTTTCGGTTGTGGTTTTGTCCGCGGTTTCCCGCACCCGTTTCACCTTGTCGATGGCTGCCAGCCCAGGCCATCGATGCTCTTGCTGCGGCCAGTCGTCAACGTCGGCATGACCAGCAACTCCGCGGAAGTGCTACCCATGGTCCAATCTTTTTCAAATGCCATTGCCCTGCCACGCCCGGCTTTCCGGGCGTGGGACCAAGCTGGCAACTATCTCTTGGCCTTCACAACTTCGTGCGCCTTTTCTGCGCCGTTCTCCGGAGCCGCCGGGACCTCGACATCGTCCGAAGCCTTGATCCCCAGCTTCTTGCGCAGCTCCGCATCGACGCGCGCGAAGGTGTCCTTGTTCTCCTTCAGGTAGCCGCGCACGTTTTCGCGGCCCTGCCCAATGCGCTCGCCCTGGTAGCTGTACCACGCGCCCGCCTTGTCGACGATGTTGTGCAGCACCGCGAGGTCCAGAACATCGCCTTCACGCGAAATGCCTTCGCCATAAAGAATGTCGAACTCGGCATCGCGGAACGGCGCCGCAACCTTGTTCTTGACGATCTTCACCTTGGTGCGCGAGCCGACGACAACGTCGCCTTCCTTCACCGCGCCGATGCGCCGGATATCGATGCGCACGGACGAATAGAACTTCAACGCCTTTCCGCCCGTCGTCGTTTCGGGGTTGCCGAACATCACGCCAATCTTCTCGCGAATCTGGTTGATGAAGATCAGGCACGTACGCGACTTCGACACCGTGCCGGTGAGCTTCCTCAGCGCCTGCGACATCAACCGCGCCTGCAAGCCCATGTGCGAATCGCCCATCTCGCCATCGAGTTCGGCCTTCGGCACCAGCGCCGCAACCGAATCCACCACCAGCACATCGATCGCATTCGACCGCACCAGCGCCTCGACAATCTCCAGCGCCTGCTCGCCGTAGTCCGGCTGCGAGATAAGCAGGTTGTCCGTATCGACGCCCAACTTCTTCGCATACGCGGGATCAAGCGCATGTTCCGCGTCGACGAAGGCCGCCAGCCCGCCCGCCTTCTGCGCCTCCGCAATGATCTGCAAGGTAATCGTCGTCTTACCCGAGGATTCCGGCCCAAAGATCTCGATGACACGCCCGCGTGGCACTCCACCCACTCCCAGCGCGGCGTCGAACGAGATCGATCCCGTTGAAATGACCGAAATCGGCCCAATCGTATCTTTCGCGCCAAGCCGCATCACCGACCCTTTGCCAAACTGCTTCTCCAGTTGCGAAAGTGCGGCTTCAATGGCTTTGCTGCGGTCGTCTGCCACGTTGTGGATCTCCTTAGGTTCTCAATGCTCTTAACTAAAAGCCGAGTCTAGCACCAATTCCCGAAATAAAGCAAAAGGAAAGCGAAGATAGCCTTATTCGCGCCCGAATTGGGAAACGATGTGCCTGATACCCTTCCTCATGCCCCGTTTCCGCTACCTCGACGCCCTCACGACGGCGTTCGTCGTCGTCCTGCTGGTCTCGAACCTGCTCGCACAGAAACTCTGCCGCGTCGGTCCGCTGACGATCTCGGGCGCCACCATCCTTTTTCCCATCACCTATATTTTCGGAGACGTTTTCACCGAAATCTACGGTTACGCCGCCTCGCGCCGCGCCATCTGGCTGGGCTTCTTCGGTACCGCGCTGCTCTACGGAGTAGCCACCATCGTCATCAAACTTCCCTCCGACCCGGGCTGGCATAACGCGGCGGCCTTCAACACCGTCTTCGGCTTTCTGCCGCGCATCCTGATCGCCAGCCTGCTGTCGTTCTGGGCGGGCGAGTTCGCAAATTCCTACACCATGGCCCGCCTCAAGGTCCTCACCGAGGGCCGCTGGCTGTGGACACGCACCGTAGGCTCAACCGTGGTCGGGCAGGCGGTCGACACGACGCTGGTGATCACGCTGACCTTTGTGGGCACCGTTCCGGCAAGCACCCTCGTCAGGACCATCATCACGGGCTACGCGATCAAGGTGGTCTACGAGGTCCTCGCCACGCCGATGACGTACCTGGTCATCAACTGGCTCAAGCGTGCAGAGGGTGCCGACGCTTACGACGCCCACACCAACTTCAATCCTTTCCGCTTCGCCGACAAGCCGCCGGCGTAGGCACTTCAAGCCTTCCGCTAATACTTGGCTTTCGCCCCCGCCGTCGACTCCGTTCCGGGCATCTCCTTCAGATACGCCGCGCTCAGCGTCTTCTTCTCCTTCGCCAGCCCAATCAGCGTTGGATAGAACTGCAGAAACGTCGTGTCGACGGCCGCATGCTCTTCATGGCAGGTGTAGCAACTCGCGGGCCGCGGAACTATCTTCCCACTCTTTGCGCCCGGGTCGAACTCAAAGAACCCCCACTTCCCCGGCAGCTTCTCATCGCGCACATGCACCTCGATCGCCATGACCTCCGGCGTCTGCGACTGTCCATGATGGTCGATGGACACCTTGCTGTCCGCCCCACGCACTTCGAGCACCAGCACCGTCTTGTCCGGCCACGTCCCCGTAGCGAGAAATGCCTTGTAGGCCGTCGGATTGACGAAGACGTTGTCGAACATTGCGTGGTCCGGCGCCGACGCGCTGTAGCTCATCCCCAGGCCCGAGGTCAGGTAGACCCACTCGCGGTAGTTCGCCGGGAAATTCATCTGGCCATCGGCGGCGTAGCTCAACTCAGGCGGCGTACCCACGGGCACGCTCTTCGGCGCCCCCTCAGCAGCAAGCAACAACACAGACAACGCCAAAACAAGCGGACGAACCATCAGCCACCCCTTACCCATCGAGCCAGTTTAGAAACGATTCCGTAAGGGTACGCTCCTCACATCGGCCTGGTTCCATCTCTTCCCCAATCACCTTGTAGTTTTTCGACTACGATAGGCGATGTGCCATTGACTACGTACGATCCCGCCGAAGATCTGCTCTCTGACGAAGGCATCGCCATCTTCATGGCCGATGCACTTGAGACCGAGGATGCCTCCTACATCGCCCACGCTCTCGGCGTGGTTGCCCGCGCCAAGGAAATGGCGCAGATCGCGGACGAAACAGGGCTTTCGCGGGAGCAGCTCTATCGCTCGTTCAGCGAGAATGGGAACCCTACGCTGAAGACGACGCTGGCTGTGATGAAGGCGCTCGGGATTCAGTTGACGGCGAAGACTTCTGCCGCATAAGCCGCTAACGACACGAAATTAGCCGTGATATTCGCCGTAAAGATTCGCAGCGATAGCATCCGCCCAGAGAAACTTCGCCGACCCTACCTCAATGCCAAGATTGGAAGCATGGCTCGAACCGAACTCGAATACCTGCGTCATACTCTTTTCGAGTAAAGAATGGATCGCTTTCCACTTCCTGTAAGCCATCGTGGAGTCAGGGTCCTTACCGAGATATTCCTGCAAAGCTCTATTTGCTATTCCAAAATCTCCCCCTTGTTCAAGGACAAGATGAGTCCAAAGCGTCTTCCGGTTTGTTACCCAAAAACGCGCCGGATCGAGCATGCACGCGATCTCGGAACCAACACTAATTCCGAGATATCTAATACCCGCGCTCCGAACGGCTTCAGGAATTTCCGCCCCTGAACTCAATGCAACAAATCGCGTTGCCAATTGAAATATATCCCTCCCGGGATTAGCGTTTTCACTGAGGATTTTTGCACCTAAGCCATTCACATAAGCGCTGTAATTAGCTCTTGGGTCTTCCTCTCCAACAGCCCACCTCGCAAAGTTCTTGACATCCCCCGCGGCGAACAGTTCACCGAGTTGGCGATGCGTATTCCGACGTTTTTCAAAGTGGTCCGCAATTTTGTCCCACTCTAATTTCTCAAACATATGCAAATCTCCTCCCGCCTACCTCTTCAGCAAGTCCACCGGCACATTCACATCCTCAATCCGAAACAACCCCGCCAGCGCCGGATGCCGCGCCTCCACCGCGCGATACATCTCCCACGCCACGCGCCTGTAGCTGAAGTGCCCCGCGACGCCCGACCGCAGTTCCGCAATATACAGCGCCTCCGCAAAATCCATCTTGAAGAGCGACCGGCACCGCGTCCCCAGCGGCAGCAAATACTGCGCGTTCTGCGCCGCATCCGGCTCGCCCGAATCACGCAGTGCGCGATAGGCGTTGTAGGCGGCCGCCATCGCCGCCGCATACTCCTGTTCCAAACCCGCCTCGGCGAGCGACGGTTGCCCCGGACACCCCGGCTCGTCATACCCATGGCAATCCGAAAATTGCTGCATCAACTGAATACACCGCCGATGCCGATGCATATCGCGGAACCCGCCGATATCCATCAAAATATCGAACCGGAACCCATGCCCCGCGCTGAACGCCCGCAGCAACTCATCGTGACGCCCGCGATGCGCCGCTCCCAGCTTCAAAATTTCGCGCCGCCGGACCTCTCCCAGCGCCGTCACCGCCCCGCGAAGCTGCCGGTAGGAATAGTGGCACTGCGGATACAGCAGCGACGTAGCAATCTCAACCTCAAGGTCCTCATCATCGTCGAGCAGGTCGACTACCGGCGCCGGATAAATCTCCGCCCCCTTCATCAACTCCCGCGCCGCCTCGGCCAGTTCCGCGCGGCTCGAACAGACGTACTCACTCCGCTCGGCATACTTCACCAGCGTCGGAGCGGTCCTTACCGGGCGCAAAAAGTCTTCCAGAATCTCCCGCGTCGCTTCCTGCGGCACACTTCCCTCGCCGGCCATCTCTTCCAGCGCCGCCCGCTGCACATTCCAAGCCGGCTCCGACGCCGCCGCGCGCAGCTTCCCGCCAAGGTCGCGAATCTCCGCAAACTCACTCGACAGCAGCCGCGACACCTGCGACTCCAGCGTGCGCGCGTTCACAATCTGCCCCAGCGAAGTGTTCGTCGCCAGCGGCAGCAGATACCGCGCCACGTCGAACGCCCGGGCCTTCAGCGTCCGTTCGTAGCTCTCCGGCTTCATCGTTTCGGGGCACTGAATCGCGCCCTTCAGCGCGCCCAGCATGTGCTGGCCCAACAAGTCGTACGACCCGAACAGCGACTTCACGGCCGCCGTATACGCCTCGCGCTGCTGCTCGGCAAGCTGCGGCGTAAACCAGCCGCTGCGCCGGAAATCCTGGTACCGCGTCGAGCGCTCCTGCCCATCCCAGCGCGACTCGTCGACCACGGTAATCGCCGCCAGCAGGCTCAGCTTCTCGATCGCGAACGGAATGTGCGCGAGGTCGGCAATCGACCTGTGGCCGTACTGGAAGTAGAACGTGTTGAGGAACTGCTCCGCGCGCTGCGAGCTGATCTCGGTCAGCGATTCCTTCATCGACAGCGCCGACCGCGAATACTTCGCCATCGCATAGGCCAGAACTTCGGGTTCAGCGCCGTGAATGGCGTAGACTTCGGTGGTATTTGCGGCAGGATTTTCTTTAGGGCGCTCAGACATGACTCGCTAAAGAATATCGCGAGTACAGTGGATAGAGGGTAGAGGGTAGAGGATAGTGAAGGACGTAGGGCGTCAGCGAATGAGCTTTATTGAGCAAAACATGAGGCTGGCCATGAAAGGACAAGCGTGATGGATATGCAACGGCCACTTTGGCGGACAGCATGGTATTGGAAGCAGATCTGCCTCTATTACCTTGGCCCCCTGCTCGTTCTGGACGGTGTATGCGAGGCGCTCCTTAGGGCGGGCCACCAGCATCCATCCCCACACCAATTCCGCATTATCAGCCTGGTGGTCGGCTCGATTGGTGTGGCGGCCTTCTCACTCCGGCTAAATCATGAAGCCAAGAAGCGGGCGCACAACCACCTATAAGGAGCCAATGAGCAATCTCACCGGAAAAATTGCCCTCGTAACCGGCGCATCGCAAGGCATCGGCCGCGCCTGCGCCCTCGAACTCGCCCACAACGGCGCCACCGTCGCCCTCGCCGCGCGCAATCTGGACAAGCTGGAGTCCGTCGCCGCCGAGATCGCCGCCGCCGGAGGCACGGCCAAGCCCTTTGCCCTCGACGTTTCCAGCGAAGACTCCATCAAGACCTGCGCTAAGGCCGTCATCGCCGAGTTTGGCGCCGTGCATATCCTCGTCAACAACGCCGGCATCACCAAAGACGGCCTGATGCTCCGCATGAAGCGCCAGGACTGGGACGACGTGATGACCACCAACCTTACCGGGGCGTTCCTGCTCACCCAGGCGCTCGCCTCGCCCATGCTCAAAGCCCGCTGGGGCCGGATTATCAACATCACTTCCGTCGTCGGGGAGATAGGGCAAGCTGGGCAAGCCAACTACGCCGCCTCCAAAGCCGGCATGATCGGGCTGACGAAATCGCTCGCCCGCGAACTCGCCAGCCGCGGCATCACCTGCAACGCCGTCGCCCCGGGATACATCGAGACGGCCATGACCGCAGTCCTCACCGACGAGCAGAAGGCCGCCATGACCACCCACATCCCGCTCCAGCGCGCCGGCGCGGACGCCGATATTGCCGCTGCCGTCGCTTTTCTTGCGTCCGAGGGCGCCGGGTACATCACCGGCCACACGCTCGACGTAAATGGCGGAATGTACATGGGCTAGTGGCTCCGCTGCGTTGAGCCACAAGGCGCAGGGGGTACCGCGGAAGGCACGTCAGGCAACGCTTTGCGCATGAATCTCGGATGGTACGGTCGAAGTGAATTTGCCTCTTGCCACTTGCTCCGGCTATCGTTACTTTACGGCTAATGGCACATATGCAAACAGCCCTGCCGGCCCCAGCGCCGCCAGCATCCCGGGAGCCCGCTGCAATGAACATCGGCGTAACCATCCGAGCATTCCGCCTCCAAAAGGGGATGTCGCAGGGCGACATCGAGAAACGCACCGGCCTGTTGCGCTGCTATCTGTCGCGCGTCGAAAACGGCCACACCGTTCCGTCGATCGAAACGCTGCAAAAGATTGCGTCGGCGCTCGAACTGCCGCTTAGCCAGATGTTCGACGAGCAGCCGCTGCGCGACATGCCCGGCCTGTCGCTGGACGAAGATGAAATCCGCTTCCTGACGCAGGTGCAGCGCTACTCGGCGCACCTGAACGAGGGCGACCGCCGCCTGCTGCTGGCGATGGTGCGGAAATTCGCCGCGACATCGTAACTGTCTACCGTGCGCGGAACTTCGTGATGCCGTACGCAAACAGCGCCATGCCGAACGCCGTCCAGGCGAAAGTGACCTTCTGGCGTGCGCGGTAGCCGCGCCTGCCAGTCAGCATCCGCGGAAACAGCGGCAGCCCCATCAGCAGACCACATGCCAGCCCGCCCAGGTGGGCCATGTTGTCGATGTGCGTCAGCGGCCCCAGGTCGTTCGCCAGGTGGTCGAGGTCTCTTGCGGGGGCCATCTGCAGCAGGAACTGCGGTGCGACCCCAATCAGCAAATTCAGCAACGCGAATAGAATGACGGACCGCCGCAGCGCGCGCAACTCGCTCCACGGCAGCGACAGCTTCTTGTTGGACAGCAGTACGATCAAAATCCCGGCAATGCCAAACACCGCACCCGACGCGCCGACAACCAGCGCGCCCGGTTCGAATGCCAGCGAGCAAAGGTTCCCGGCAATCCCCGTCAACATATAGACCGCAAACAGGCCGCGGCGGCCCAGCAGCGGCTCGCCCAACAGTCCCAGGTTCCACAGGCACCACATGTTGACGAGCAGATGCAGCGGGTTCATGTGAACGAATGCGGCCGTCAGCACGCGTATCCACTGGCCTTTGCGCAACACATCCAGGCCATCGCAGCCGCCAAAATACTCGAGCACCTCGAACCTGTAGTTAGCGGTAAAAATGCCCAGGTAGTGGTGCTGGTGCCAAAGCTGCATGTACGGCCCCGACCGGATCATCGCGGCAAACCACAAAAAATTGATGAACAACAGAAGATACGTCGCGGGAGCATCCAGCAGCGACGGAGACTTCCGCGCCACGGCCTCGACCGCGGTCGATTGGTCCGCCGCCTGGCTGTTCTCCACGATCTCGTGTTCGGTGGGGGGTTGCCGCTCGATTTCGGTTGTCATCGGGGGCGGCCTACGCTGCGTGCTTGGAGAGCGGGTCGCGCGTCTCCGGCGACACACGCTGACGAACGAAGCCCGTCACAATGCTGGGAATAGGTGTTGCAATCGCTACCAGGATCCACAGCAGCATCGACACAACCAGCCCGGAGATCGCAACGGCCTCCAGGCTGACGGTGATGCTGGAAGAAACGTGCGACAGTGCCGGCTCGCGCAGATGCAGATGGACGTTGCCAATGTGCGTCATCAGTTCCAGCCGGTGAATGACCAGCGCCGCCAGCAGGAACGCCACGAAGGACAAGGTCGTCGCGCACAAAAGCAGCAGATCCACTGTCCTGTGAATGTGTTGCCGCCGGCGGCAATGGACGCATTCGGCCAGATGCTCTTCGTAGTCCACGCGCATGGTCGGCGAGATGCCGGAAATGTCATACCGCCAACCCGAGAGAATGGCCCCGACAACCTCATCGGTGCAGGAATCTTGTTGGCTTCTGCGTGGTCGGGATGGAACTGCGCGGATAGGCATGGTTGACTCTTCATTCTACCGCGCTTGCGCCCGCGGGGGAAAGAGGACGTTGGCGGCGAAGATACTTCGCTGGTTCACGCCAACCTATACAAAAGACGGTTCAAGCCTCGCAAAGATGCGGAAATAATGGCCCGTTTACAGGCAGATCGGCTCCAACGCCTCATGCTGCGCCGCCAGCACGATCCGGTTGCCCAGCAGAGTCATCCGCTCGCCGATCGCTTGCTCCGCCGATAACTTTGCCAGTTCGGGCAAATTATTCGACTCGGACAGATGCCCCAGCACGATCGTATGGGCTCCGCCGTCATAATCGCGCAGCAGAAATTCCGCCGCGGCGTGGTTCGATAGATGCCCCACCCGCGACAGCACCCGCTGCTTCACCGACCATGGATACGGGCCATCCTTCAGCATTTCCAGGTCGTGGTTGGACTCCAGCAGCAGCACATCGACCCCCCGCAGCGCCTGCTTCACATTCGGCGGAATGTAGCCGAGATCGGTCGCCACCGCCATGCGAACGCTCTCCGCGCGCGCATGGAACACAAAGCCGCACGGGTCAGCCGCGTCATGCGGAATGGTGAAGGGATCGATGTCGATGTCGCCGATGCAAAACTGATGCCCGGCGCGAAAGTATTCCACCTCGGGCAGAAATGTGGGATCGGCCTTCGCCGCCACGCGCGTCTCGTTCGTTTCGCAAGGCTCCTCGGCCTCAACGGGCAGCTCAAAATCCGGATCAGCTTCGCCGGAAAGCTCAATTCCCTCACCCGAACGAGAATCTGGGTGCCCCATGTCTCGATTCTGAGACATGGGTTCCACGGATGCCTCCGCAGCTGCAACTGCCCGCGCGCGCTCTTCCTTCTCCGCCTGCACATGCTCCAGCCACTTCGCATAACTCATCGTGGTCCGCGGAGTCAGCATCCTCACCCACGCCCGGTGCGTCGACTCGGTAAAGAACACGGGAATCTTCAACCGCCGAGCCAGCACAGCCAGCCCCGCCACGTGGTCCTGGTGCTCATGCGTAATCAGGATCGCGGTCAGCTCCGCAGGGTCTTCCCCCGCCGCCGCCAGCCGCTTCAGAAGCTCGCGGCACGACAACCCCGCATCCACCAGTATTCGCGTCCGCGACGACGCGATCACCGTGCTGTTTCCCTTGGAGCCCGAAGCTAAAACCGTCATCCGCACGACTTAAGAATACGCCGATTGCAGCAGCGGAAATCCACCGCCGTCCGATGTACCAACATAGACTCTCAGGCTTCCTTCATTGCTTCAAGACACCTTTCGGCGCCAGACTTTCGCATCGGACCCTGGCAAGACCAACTACCTTGTCGTGTTGCTTCACCACGACGCAAGCATAAGCTTTCGCGCCATTAAAGGAAGCTTCAACCAACGCCTGTCCCACACCCACAGGACGGATGACTCCTGAAGGATCAACCGAGATGACCTGGCTGCCTCGATCGGACGCCACAACGTATCTCACGGAATGTGGGTCAAGCGGCAGTGGATTTGAAGAAGGCCCTGACGCGATACTAGGCGTAAGCTGGTGCGCTGTCGGTATATCAAGACTCAGGCCAACAACACCACCGCTGGTGAGGTCGTCTCTACTCAAAAAGAATTTATACGGTCTATCAATCGGATCTTTCACCGTTACCGTGGTTGCTTCCTTGAACATACCTTCGCACGGTAGAAATCCCACCACTCTGATCTGAATCCTGCCGGATCTGATCGGTATCAGGGAAAAGCTTCCGACCCCATTTTTTCCATGGGTCACCTGTGTAAGGCCGTCACCATCCGATATGTTCTGCATTGCTGCATATGCGGGACTCCACGCATACTGCGTTACGAAGGCCCAGTCAGGCGTTTCTCCGGTCTTGGTCAAATGCATTGTGAACGGTTTGCCGAGCGTGAACTCTCCTGCAGGGACTTCAAGATGAACGGTTCCGGGAGGCAAAATTCCTGTTTGGAGTGGTCGTCCCGTGACACAGCGCATTGGTTTCGGCTTCCACCCTGGAGGTAGGGGCGGTGGGACGACTGGTTTCGGGTCGCCGGGGCGAGGACCGAGGCTATATATCCCGCCATCTTGGGATGTAACGACCTGCGGGTTTGCGGCCGGCGGAGAATTCGTCTGCGCTGCCGCGTTTGCGCAACACCACAGCGCGAGACAGCACCAGACCCATCCCTTTAAATTGGCAAAGCCCATCCCGACACCGCCGCATCGCGCCGCCTTCCCGTGGGCAGCGCTGTGTCATCAGAGTATCGCCTCGCTCACAGCGAAGGCCCTGGCATATGTCGGCAGCACGTTACTATTGGACACCGCGAAGACGTCTACGCCGGCTTCCGCAGCGGCGCCAGAAAGTTCACCACCGACCGCATCACAATCTCATTGCGTTGGTTGTAGACCACGGTCCGCGACCGCACCACGCCAAACGACGGACGCGAAGCCGAGGGCCGCACACTGAGAATCTCCGCCTCGGTCCGCAGCACGTCGTTCGGCCGCACCGGCTGCATCCAGCGCATCTCCTCAACACCCGCGCCGATCATCCCGCCCGCAATCCGAATCGACTGCACCCGCAGCCGCATCACGATCGCGGCAGTCAACCACCCCGACGCCGCCAGCCCCTTGAAGAACGAGCTCTCGCCGGCCGCCTCGTCCAGATGGAACGGCTGCGGATCGTAACGCTCGGCGAACTCCTTGATCTCGTCGGCGGTCACTTTGTAGTTGCTCAACGAGGGAAAAAGCACCCCCGGATGAAGGTCCTCAAAATAAAGCTCATTCGCCACAGCAGTCTCCGTCCTTCACTATCCTCTATCCTCTATCCACTAT
>DASRLB010000083.1:0-16467 GCA_035648695.1 Acidobacteriaceae bacterium
TGACCTTGCCCCCGCAAAACGTATCCCTTAGCGAGCTGTTGTAATGCGAAGGGGAAGCGAAGATGACGAAGTCGAAGCGAGGGCGTTACACGCTTGAGTTCAAGCAGGAGGCGGTCCGGCTGGTTGAGTCGGGTCAGAGTCCGGCGTCTGTGGCACGGACGCTGGGCGTGGTGGAGCAGACGCTGGGCAACTGGCTCAAGGCGCATCGTGCCGGCAGTCTGCAAGGGTCGTCCGGCAAGGCGCAAGTGACCGCCGAGCAGATGGAGATCGGCCGTTTGCGGGCCGAGTTGGCGCGGGTGACCATGGAGCGCGACATCCTGGGAAAAGCGACGGCGTACTTTGCCAAGGGGCAGAAGTGAGGTACGCCTTCGTCGAGCGCCACAAGCGGGTATGGCCGATCTCGGTGCAGTGCCGGGTGCTCCGGGTCAGCGTGTCCGGTTACCACCAGCACGTCAGGCGGCGCAAGCAGATGGCCCAGCGCCGCCATCTGAGCGATGCGGCCCTGCTGGTGCATATCCGCGCCGTGTTTGCGGCGAATCGGGGAGCCTATGGCTGGCCACGCGTATGGCGGCAACTGCTCAGCCAGGGTGTCCGCGTGGGCAAGTTGCGGGTGCAGCGGCTGATGCAGCAACATGGCATTCGTGCCCGTGGCAAGCGGCGTTTTCGCATCACCACCGACAGCCGCCATGGCCTGCCGGTAGCGCCCAACCTGCTCGACCGCAACTTCACCGTGGCTTCGCCGAACCGGGCATGGGTGGGCGATGTCACCTACATTCCAACCGAGGAAGGATGGCTGTATCTGGCTGTGGTGATGGATCTGTTCAGCCGCCGGATCGTGGGCTGGTCGATGCGCGGCGACATGAAAAGCGAGATCGTCGTCGACGCGCTGGAGATGGCCTGGTTGCAGCGCTCGCCCGGCAAGGACGCGGAGTTGATCTTCCACAGCGATCGCGGCAGTCAGTATGCCGGCCGCGAGTTCAACCGGGTGCTCGACGAGTGCGCCATCACACCCTCGATGAGCCGCAAGGGCAATTGCTGGGACAACGCCTGCTCGGAGACGCTGTTCGGTTCGCTGAAGGTCGAACGGCTCCACGGAATGCGATTTCAGACCATCCGCCAGGCCAAGGATGAAACCCTCGACTGGCTGCTCTGGTATAACCGGACACGGATGCATTCGACGCTGAAGTACGTCAGTCCGATGCAGTTCGAACAAGAATGGCAAGACAGAACTGGCCACCCGGCGCCAGCGAAAGCAGGCTATGGAAAAGCAGGAAAGCAAAGAACGCTTTCCAACTTTCCCACAGCCTCCACGACTACCAATTTCCTAACCGTTATGGGATACGCATTCTGAGGGCAAGGTCAATTCGCAGGCCACACAACGTTGACATCCGACCCATATACAGGACAAACTGCTATGCTTGCAGCATCGCGCGAACGTGGATAACAACAGGAGTTCTTATGGCCGGAAGAAAGATTCAAGTACCGTTTCCCACGCCAGAAAGCCCACTCGTAGATGCATACGAAGTTGATATTATGGAGTCTACGGAGCGTTGGACCGAAGTCCATTTGGAAGATGGATCGATCCTACGTTTCAAACCGAGCATACTATCTGCCCTTCGCATCAACGGAGAATATGATCCGGAAGGTAATCCGGTTTATGTATTGAAGGCTGGACCGATGACGGCAACAGTATCTTCACCTGACGGGCTACGCAAAACAACACTCCCTCAAAAGGGTCAATAGCCAATGTCTCGCACTCACTTTATTGCCACGAATAGCGCCGGCCTTCCGGTTGTGCTGACGGCGTTCGCGTTCATTTATATGGGAGCTGCCAAACCCCAGTTCTTCATTTCTCATAGCAATGCGCAGAAGCCAATTTTTGTTGCTAGTTGCCATCTGAAGATCGACTTCATATTGGATTCACGAACAAGAAATTGGATCAAATTTCAAGACCTGGCAAGGCAGTGGCGCGCTCAACGTGGAGCGACCTCTTCCATCACCCAGATGGCAATGTTACCCGCGTATCAAAAGATCATAGGCATGGGACAAGAAGCGATTCCACTCATTCTTGCCCAACTGCGATCTGAAACTCATGATCCGGATCAATGGTTCTGGGCCCTACGGTCCCTTACGGATGCCAATCCAGTGCGCCCTGAAGACCAAGGGAACTTTTCCAAAATGGCCGTTGCGTGGATTAATTGGGGCGAAAGAGAGGGCTATGCCCGGTAGTTGGCCAGCTCATGAACTTCCCAATCTAACCGCTGCGACTTGCGATGTGACGAGTCCGGTTACTAATCGATATAACTGCATCGCTTGGGCTGCTGGTGAAGATTTTCGATGGTGGTGGCCCGATTCTATGGGCATTGCCTATTGGCCTCCGCCGGTCCCCAGGGAAGTCACGATGCGAGCCTTTTGGGAGGCTTTTCAGACCCTTGGATATTCACTTTGTTACAGCTCGTCGCTTGAAGACGGACTAGAAAAAGTCGCTATTTTCGGTTCGCAAGATCAATTTGGCACGACTACTCCCACCCACGCCTCTTTGCAACTTTCCTCTGGAAAATGGTCGAGTAAACTCGGTCCGTTTGAGGATGTTTGTCATGAAATACCCAACGACGTTAGCGGACCGGCATACGGAGTGGTCGTTTTCTACATGAGTAGACCGCGGGTTCAATAACCCTTTTTCTTCCACGATGACAGGCTCCCGCTACCATGAGGCAAGGAGAATCATATGCAACTGCAGCCCGGCGACCTCGTAGAAGACTTCACCCTCCCCGACCAGGACGGCAACCCCGTCTCGCTCTCCGACTTCAAGGGCAAGACCGTCGTCCTCTTCTTCTACCCCAAGGCCGACACCCCCGGCTGCACCATCGAGGCCTGCGAGTTTCGCGACAACTTTCCCAAATTCAGTAAGTTGCAGGACAAGGGCGTCGTCATCCTCGGCATCTCCCGCGACACGTCGAAGGCGCAGAAGAAGTTTGCGGAGAAATTCAACCTTCCCTACACCCTGCTTGCGGATTCAGACCAGGAGATCGTCAAGCGTTTCGACTTGGTCAAGCCCAAGACCATGTACGGCAAGCTGGTCTCCGGCGTCGAGCGGACGACGTACGTCATCGGCCCCGACCAGCGCCTCATCCACGTCTTCTCCAAGGTCAAGCCCGAGGGACACGCTGAAGAGGTCCTGGCGCTCCTGAAATCGTCATAGCCCCAAAAGTTGTCCTTTTAAGGGGGGAGGGGCGGTGCCCGGTGGGCTTCCACCGGCGGAGATGTAGCTGAACTTGCCGGCGGTATCGCTCGGAACGACGGATTGTGGGCTTGCCGGGGAGTGCTATTCCGGTTGCGCGGGCTTGCCCGCGGCGAGGTCGCAGGCCCTCCACATGTACCAGCTTGCGACCGAGCGCCAGGGCGCCCATTTTTTGGCGCGGCGTTCCATTTCCGCGGGGGTGGGGAGCAGGGCGGGAGTCACTTTGGTTTCCGGCTTGAGGCCCTGGAAGGTGAGCGCGAAACCCTTGCGGACGCCGTAGTCGCTGGTGGGGAGGACGTCGGGGCGGCCCAGGCGGAAGATGAGCAACATCTCGACGGTCCAGCAGCCGATGCCTCGGACTTGCGTCAGATGCTCGATGATGGCGGCGTCGGACATGCGGCGAATTTGGGCGAGCGTGGGGACGGTGCCGTCGAGGGTTTTGGCGGCCAGGTCGCGGAGGGCCAGCGCCTTGTTGTGGGAGAGGCCGGCGGCGCGAAGCTGCTCGTTGGGCGCGTCGAGGATTTGCTCGGGGTCGGGGTGGACGCCGGGCCCGGCGACGTCGGCGAACGATGCGAGCAGGCGGGCGTGAATGGTGGCGGCCGCCTTGCCGTGGAGCTGCTGGTAGATGATCGACTGGAGCAGGGCTTCGAAGGGCGACTGCTGGGCGGGGAGTCGCAGGGTGAAGGGGCCGGCCCTGGCGATGAGCTTCGCCAGTTTGGGGTCGGCGGCGGAGAGCGCGGCGACGGCGATCGCGCGGTCGTAAGGGAGCTTGCGGGTGCGGCCGGACTTGGGGCTGGGCATGTGGAGAGTTTGCCACGATTTTATGTGGACATGTGAGGAAACGGAGTAAGGTCAATTCATGGTTGTGCGCGTTGAGAAAGTTGTGGGCGGGTACGCGATTCTGCTGCCTCCCGAAGTCGGCAAGGAATGGTCCTTACACGATGGCTCCGTTGTTGAAGTGCATCGCGTGGGTTCCGTGGCGGAGACGGCCAGATACACAAGCGTGGAAGAGGCAATGGAGATTTATCGGAGCACGCTTCCGCAGTATGACGCGGTGTATCGCGAACTGGCGAAGGGACCCGAAGGAGTCGGTCCGCATGACCCGCTGCCGTATGACCCGCGAAAGCTTTGAAGGGATCGCCGCGGCGGAGATGAACCTGTTCGATCGCACGGCGCGGCCGTTGTGGGAGCACTTCCGGCCCTTGCGGATGCGGTAATCGTGCGCGTGTGGGCGAATAGCGTTCCGTGGAGAATTTTTTTCAGTAGGGAATTCGGACAAGATTGGCCGGAGTTTACGATTCGGGTGCTGGGCGTAATTTTCACAATTCAGGGAAGTTTTCAGCATGGGCGGGCAGACGCGTTGCGAGGATCGAGCATCTTAGTTCGATAATCGACAAAAGTGGGAACCTGGAAGGAATAGATTGTGACTCGCGTCATTTTGCGCTGCACAAATCGGCTGATATACTCGACTTTTCTTAGCGTGTTCTCGGACCAGCCCAACGCACTGTCATGGTGAAACAAAGCCCAGGCGGTACGATTCGCCGGGTGAGCAGTCAACCGATACCAACCGTCTTCGCTTGTTTTGAGGCGAAGGAAGCAGGAACGCACTCATGGCGCAAGTTTTTGATCGCAACTCGAATGCACTGGCTCGGATGAGTTTAGTGTTGACGGGCTTGATCGTCATTTCGCTTGGTGTGGCGCTGAACTCTTTGCAGCGGTCGCCGTGGGTGACGCGGCAGGGCCAGCGGCCGGACCAGCCCATTCCTTTCAGCCACAAACACCACGTCGAGGGCCTGGGCCTGCAATGCCAGTATTGCCATACGTCGGTGGAGAAGAGTTCGTACGCGGGCATTCCGCCGACCAAGACCTGCATCAACTGCCACTCGGAGATATGGACGAACGCCGAGATGCTGCAGCCGGTGCGGACAAGCTGGGCGACGGGCGCTTCGATCAACTGGATCCGCGTGCACGATCTTCCGGACTACGTTTATTTCAATCACGAGATCCATGTGAACAAGGGCATCGGATGCGCGAGCTGCCATGGCCGCGTGGACGAAATGCCGCTGATGTATGAAGAGAATTCATTGCAGATGGAGTGGTGCCTGAACTGCCATCGCAACCCGGCGACCAACCTGCGGCCGACGAGCGAGATTTACAACATGGCGTGGGCTGGACCTTCGAAGGACCAGCCCGTGTGGTGCGCGGGCACCGGCAAGAACGGTCCCACGGCGCAGCAGGTGACTTGCACGACGGACGATCCTGACAAGAGCCAGCAACCTGGGGTGGAGCAGGTGAGCCTGATAACCCATCCTCAGGGTCTGGCGCAGGAGTCGCGGGGTTCGGGTACGGCGCTGCAGCCGCATCCTTTGACCGGCGAGGGCGCGACAATCTCGGATACCGCGCCGACGTCCGCGAGCTATCGGAAGTTCACCGACCAGATGGACCTGGGCCGCTACCTGACCGACAAATACCACATCCGCACAGGGAATGAGCTGTCGAGTTGCGAGGTGTGCCACCGATGAAATTGACACCGACAGGGCAAGATGCAGCCATGGAAGTAAAGGCAGAACCGACACAGCCGCAGGTAGTGACCTCGATCGCGCCAGCGAAGATGACGCTGGCTGAAGTGCGCGCGAAGCTCGAAGGCCAGACCGGCAAACGCTATTGGAAGAACCTGGATGAACTGGCGGATACGCCGCAGTTTCAGGAGCTGATGCAGGAAGAGTTTCCGCGCCAGGCGGGGGCTGGCGAGTGGGTCGATGCTGTGTCGCGGCGCGGCTTCCTGAAGGTGATGGGCGCGAGCTTTGCGCTGGCCGGACTGGCCGGTTGCACCAAGCAGCCCGATGAGCCGATCTTTCCGTATGTAAAGCAGCCCGAGGACTTGGTCCTTGGCAAGCCGATGTATTTTGCGACGGCCCATCCCTTCCCGACCGGGGCGGTCCCGGTGCTGGTGAAGTCGGATGCGTTCCGTCCGATCAAGGTCGATGGCAATCCCGAACACCCGATGTCGAAGGGCAGGTCGGATGCGTATACGCAGGCGACGCTGCTGGATCTGTACGATCCCGACCGGTCGAAGGGTGTGCGGTTCCAGGGCAACGAGTCGGAGTGGGGGCGGTTCCAGCAGGCGTTTACGACGGGGATTGCCAAGACGAGCGGCGGCCAGGGTGTGTACTTTCTGAGCGAGGCGATTACTTCGCCGACGCTGGCGGTGCAGTGGAAGGCGGTTGCGGCGAAGTATCCGAATGCGAAGCTGGTGCAGTATGAGCCGGTGTCGGGTGGCGCTGGACGGGCGGCCTCGAAGGCTGCATTTGGCGATTATCTTGAGCCTCAGTACAAGCTCGACGATGCGGATGTGATTCTGGCTCTCGATGCCGATTTCCTGGGTGGGATTACGTTCCCCGGGCATCTTCCTCTGGCGGCGGCGTGGGCCGAGCGGCATCGTTACGACGAGAACAAGCAGATGAACCGGATGTACGTCGTCGAGACCATGCCGACGGTGACCGGGTACAAGGCCGAACACAGGCTGGCGCTGAAGCCGAGCGAAATTGATGCGTTTGCCGCGCTGCTTGCGGGTACGAAGGTTACTCCCGCATCGGAGTTGGCCCCGTCGCAACTTGAAGGGAAGGCTGAGGGTATTGAGGCCTTTGCTGCTGGCATGGTTCGCGCATGTCCGGCGCTTGCCAATCCCGACGCGATGAAATTTTTCTGGGCCCTCTTCCGGGACCTGAAGGCCGCTGGCGGCCGCGCGCTGGTCATCGCTGGGCCGCATGCTTCGGCGGCTGTTCATGCAGCGGCGCATGCGTTGAATGCTTCGCTGGGCGCGGTGGGCAAGACGGTGACGTATGTTCCATCGATCGCTCCGATCGCTCCTGAAGAAGGCGCCGACCTGAAGACGATGGTTGCCGACATGAACGCCGGCAAGGTGCAGTGGCTGGTGATGCTGGGCGTGAATCCGCTGTACAGCGCGCCGGCGGACCTGGAGTTTGGCACGGCGTTCCTGAAGGTGCCGAACACGGTGCATCTGGGCTCGTATGTGGATGAGACGGGCTTCTATTCGAGCTGGCACATCAATAAGGCGCACTACCTCGAGAGCTGGTCGGATGCGCGGGCGTACGACGGCACGATTTCGATTATCCAGCCGATGATCGACCCGATGTACGGCGGCAAGAGCGCGCACGATGTGCTACAGTCGCTGATCGATCCTTCGACCAGTCCGTATGACGCGGTTGTGGCGAATGCGAAGACCTACATCACCGGCGATTTTGCGACCGGCTGGCGCAAGGCGCTGCACGATGGATGGGTTGCGGGAACGGCATTTACGGCGAAGGCTGTCGGTGCGCCGAGCGGTGGTGGGGCGACTGCTCCGGCTGCCCCTGCGAACACGGGCGGTGGGATGGAGATTTCGTTCCGGCCCGATCCTTCGCTGTACGACGGGCGGTTCTCGAACAATGGCTGGTTGCAGGAATTGCCCAAGCCGGTGACGTCGCTTTCGTGGGACAACGCCGCGCTGATCAGTCTGGACACGATGACTCGCCTCAACATTGAAGAGAACGAGGCCATCGAGCTGGACCTGAACGGACGCAAGGTGATTGCGCCGGTGTTGATGGTTCCGGGGCATCCGAACGATTGTGTGACGGTGTATCTGGGGCACGGAAGGCGCGGCGGCGATGGACTTCGCGTGGCCCAGGGCGTGGGCTTCGATGCGTATACGCTGCGGACCTCGGATGCTCCTCTTTCGGCGGGCGGGCTGACGCTGACGCGGGGCAAGGGGACGTACGATCTGTGCGTCACCAAGGTCCATGCGATCGAGCACCGCGATGCGTACGCGCAGCACGATTTGACCAAGCCGCTTTCGGACAAGGACGGCGTGTACTCGCTGCCGGGGCACGAGGCGATGGAGCGGGCGATTATCCGCTACGCCACGGTGGCCGAGGCGAAAGAGAACCCGAAGTTTGCGCACGGCTTTGCAGAGGGCGGCGCGACCAATGATACCGAGGGTTCGCGCGTCGAGAAGGAAGGTTATGACCCGGCCGGCGCCAATCCCGGGAGAAGCGAAACAATGTTCCCGGATGCGTGGCGTTACGACCACGTCGATCCGCGCACGGGCATGCTGCAGAACAAGTGGGGCATGGCGATCGACCTGAACTCGTGCATCGGCTGCAATGCGTGCATTGTGAGCTGCTATGCGGAGAACAATATCCCGGTCGTCGGGCGCGAGCAGGTGAAGATCGGCCGCAACATGCAGTGGATCCGCATCGATACGTACTTCGAGGGCGACCTCCATGCTCCCAAGGCGCACTTCCAGCCGATGGCCTGCCAGCACTGCGAGAACGCAGGCTGCGAACAGGTCTGCCCGGTGGGCGCCACGGTGCATACGCCCGAAGGCCTGAACACGATGGTCTATAACCGTTGCGTTGGCACGAGATACTGCTCGAACAACTGCCCATACAAGGTGCGGCGGTTCAACTTCCTGTTGTTCTCGGACTACGACACGGAGAGCCTGAAGTTCATGCGCAACCCGGACGTGACGGTGCGTTCGCGCGGCGTGATGGAGAAATGCTCGTACTGCATACAGCGGATCGAGGCGGTAAAGATCGAGGCCGACAAGGACAACCGTGCGATCCGCGATGGCGAGATTGTTACGGCGTGCCAGCAGGCTTGCCCGACCAACGCGATCGTGTTCGGAAACATGAACGACCCGGCCAGCGCACTCTCCAAACGGAAAGCCGAAGAGCGGGATTATCCAGTCCTCGCCGACCTGAACTATCGTCCCCGCACGACGTATACCGCGGGCGTCATCAACCCGAACCCGGAGCTTGCTTAAGATGGCAACCAAGAGCCCCATACAGGACCCGGTGGTCGACCCGATGATCGACCCGATCACGGGTGAATACGCGGTTATCGCTCCAGGCCATAACTTCCGGTCGGTGACGCAGAAGATCGCGGGCATCGTGCTGACAGGGCACACGCCGCTGGGATGGTTTGGCGGCCTGCTGGTGGCCGGCGGCATCGCGACGATGGTGGTCACGGTGTTGACGTGGCTGTTCCTGAAGGGCGTCGGCATCTGGGGCGTGACCATGCCGGGCGCATGGGGCTTCGCCATTATCAACTTCGTTTGGTGGATCGGTATCGGCCACGCGGGCACGCTGATTTCGGCGATCCTGCTGCTGTTCAAGCAGAGCTGGCGCAACTCGATCAACCGCTTCGCGGAAGCGATGACGATCTTCGCGGTGTGCTGCGCGGGCATGTTCCCGCTGATCCACGTGGGGCGTCCGTGGGTAAGCTACTGGCTGTTCCCGTACCCGAACTCGATGAACGTGTGGCCGCAGTTCCGCAGCCCGCTGGCGTGGGACGTGTTCGCGGTTTCGACGTATGCGACCATCTCGATCGTGTTCTGGTACATGGGCATGATCCCCGACTTCGGCACGCTGCGCGACCGCGCGAAGTCGTCGATCGGAAAGTATTTCTACGGCATGATGGCGCTGGGCTGGCGCGGGTCCACCCGGCACTGGATCCGGTATGAGACCGCTTCGCTGCTGCTGGCGGGGCTCTCAACGCCGCTGGTGCTCTCCGTACACACGGTCATCAGCTTCGACTTCGCGGTGGCGGCTCTGGCGGGGTGGCATACGACGATCTTCCCGCCGTACTTCGTCGCGGGCGCCGTGTATTCGGGCTTTGCGATGGTGTTGACGCTGGCCATCCCGATCCGCAAGTTCTATCACCTGGAAGACCTGGTGACGCTGCGGCATCTGGACAACATGGCGAAGGTCATGCTGGCGACGGGGTCGATCGTGGCCTATGGGTACGCCATGGAAGTGTTCATGTGCTGGTACTCGGCGAGCCACTGGGAATTCTTCATGATGTGGAACCGCATGTTCGGCCCCATGGGCTGGGCATATTGGGTGCTGATCCTGACCAACATCGCGATTCCGCAGGCGACGCTGTGGTGGCGCAAGGCGCGGGTGAACGTGCTGTGGCTGTTCATCCTGTCGTTCATTATCAATATCGGCATGTGGTTTGAGCGATTTGTGATCGTCGTGACGTCGCTGTATCGCGACTACCTGCCGTCGAGCTGGGGAACGTTCCGCGCGACCAAGTGGGACTACTGCCTGTTTATCGGGACATGGGGACTGTTTACCACGCTGTTCCTTCTGTTCGCGCGGCTGGCCCCGATGATTCCGATGAATGAAATCAAGATGATGCTTCCGCAAACCAAGGTGCGGCCGCTCGGCGCGGATGCCGAGACCGTCATCGAGGAGACTTCCTAATGCCGCCTAGAGAAGGAACTTACGGCCTCCTGGCCGAATTCAATACGCCGAGTGAGCTGGTCCACGCGACGCAGCAGGCGCGCCGGGCCGGCTACCGGCGCATGGAGTGCTATACGCCGTATCCGGTGGAAGAGGCGGCCGAGGCGCTGCACTTTCACAAGAACCGCGTCCCTCTGATTTGCCTGCTGGGCGGACTGGCGGGATTGACGACGGCGTTCCTGATGGAGACCTGGATCGCTGTGTATGCCTATCCGCTGAATATTGCTGGAAGGCCGCTATTCTCGTGGCCGGCGTTCATTATCCCGGCGTATGAGTGGACGATTCTGTTCTCTGGATTGTCGGCGTTCTTTGGGATGATCATGCTGAACGGTTTGCCACAGCTGTATCACCCGGTATTCAACGCTGCGAACTTCCGCGACGGCGCGACAACGGACAAGTTCTTCCTTTGCCTGGAAGCGCATGACCCGAAGTTCTCGCTGGCTGAATCGCGGGCGTTTCTGGAGCAATTTTCTCCGGTCTCTGTTGTGGAGGTGGACCACTAATGCAGGGACAGAGTGTAGAGCGTAGAGGAAAGAGTGTAGGGATGAAGCGTCTGCAGTACATCCTGGGCATGGGTTCGATGGCGGCGATGCTGGTAGTTACGGGCTGCCGCCAGGACATGCACGACGAGCCGAAGTTCTTTCCGCAGCGCGGGACTACGTTTTATCCGGATGGGCGCTCGGTGCGTCCGCAGGTGGAGAACACCGTGGCGCGCGGACAGTTGCATGAGGACACGTACTTCTATACCGGCCTGAACAATGGCGCGGAAGGCAATACCTATCCCTTCCCGGTAACGATGGATGTGCTGAAGCGCGGGCAGGAACGGTTCAACGTGTATTGCACGCCGTGCCATTCGCGCGTGGGCAATGGCGAAGGCATGATCGTGCAACGGGGCTATCGTCCGGCGGGCGACTTTCATACGGAGCGGCTGCGCAATGCGCCCCTGGGACACTTTTTTGCGGTGATGACCAACGGCTACGGCGCGATGCCGGACTATGCGGCGCAGGTGACTCCGGCGGACCGCTGGGCGATTGTGGCGTACATCAGGGCGTTGCAGCTTTCGCAGAACGCGACGGCCGCGGACGTTGCCGGACAGCCGACCAAACCGTTGAGCGCGATCGCCGACGAGCAGGGTTTGCCGCCAAGTTTCGCTAAGCCGTGGGTGCTTCCAGCAACGGCCGATGTGTACGGCACACCGAACAATCAGGACAACGGGATTCCCGGGCAGGACAAGATTACCGGAGCGAACACACCCGGGGCCGCAACACCGAACGCGGCAACACCTAAACCAGCAACATCCGGAACGCCGGCGGCCACAAACCCCGGTGCGGCGAAGAAGTAACTTGAAACCGTTTTCGAAGGCTATCGACTGATGGAACTCGCACACGAACAACACGGGCACATGGACGACGCGCACAGCGTTGCCCACCGCTACGGTCCACGCACGTTGCCGGCCGTTCTGGATGCTCCGCCAATGGTCGCCAGATGGCGCAAGCGGATGGCGATCATCGCGGTCGTCGCGACCCTCGTCTCACTGATATTCATCGCCTTTCCGCTGGGACCCGTGCATATGCTGCGCGCCTACCTGCTGGGCTGGATGACGGCGTTCACGTTCGCCGGCGGCGGCCTGTGCATGTTGATGCTGCAGTATGTGTCGGGCGGCAAGTGGGGCCTGTTGCTGCGGCGTCCGCTGGAAGCGATGGCGCGCACGCTGCCGCTGGTCGCGCTGCTGTTTCTGCCGATCGGGTTCCTGATGAAGCACCTGTACCTGTGGTCGCGGTACAACAGCAACGCCGCGGCTTTCGATGCGATGCGGCATTTCACGATTACCGAAGAAGAAGCGCTGACGGCCAATGCGAAACGCACCATGTTGAGCCCTCATGCGTTCTGGTTCCAGTCCATCGTCATCTTCGCGGTGTTTGGTTTGATCCTTTATTTCCTGCAGAAATGGTCGATGGAACGCGATGCCGACCCCGCCGCCGGGACGCAGCGCAGCTATGACCGCTGGCGCATGAAGTGCGAGAACCTCAGCGGCATCGGCATCCTGATCTACGTGCTGCTGATGACGGTGGGCGCGATCATCTGGATCATGTCGCTGGATGTGACGTGGTACTCGTCGATCTGGGGCTTGCAGTTCCTGGTTGGGCAGGGATATGCGGTGCTGGCGCTGGGAATTTTGACCGTGGTGCTGCTGTCGAAAGCCGAACCGATGAAGACGCTGCTGCGCATGACCGAGCAGCACGACCTGGGCAAGTTCCTGTTCGCGTTTGTGATGCTGAACATCTATCTCAACTTCGCGGAGTACCTGATCATCTGGTCGGGCAACATCCCGGACGAGATTCCCTGGTACCTGAACCGCACGACCGGCGGGTGGTGGATAATCTGCGCGCTGGACTTCATCTTCCACTGGGTGATTCCGTTTGTACTGCTGTTGTCGCGCGATCTGAAGCGGTCCAAGAGCAAGATGATCTGGCTCTGCTCGTTTATGGTGTTCGCGCGGGTGTTCGACATGTTCTGGCTGATCGAGCCCAACTTCAGGGATTCCGCGCGCAACCTGCACTTCAGCGTGGGGATTCTCGCTTACATTACCGTTCCCGTCGCCGTCCTGGCCGTGTGGGCGGTTTACTATCTGACCCTGTTGATGGACCGTCCGCTGATGAATACCAACGATCCTCACCTTGCTGAAATGCTGGAGCCCGAACATGCACACTGAGGGACACGACATGGGCAAACCCGAGGGCGTGCAGGCGCACCCCAGTCCGCAGCTCGACGCGGAACACCCGGGTTATGAAACGCAGGACGTCAACGTCAGCGGGATCATCTACTTTCTGGGTGGACTGCTGGCGTCGGTGGTTGCGTTTTTCTTTCTCTGCTTTTATATCGGCAAGGTCATCAACAACCAGTTCGTGAAGGACGACGGGGCGCCCGACCGCTGGCACCAGTACGGCAACACGCATAACGCCAACCGCGAAGACCTTACGTCGAACCCCGCGCTGGAGCAGAAAGACCTGGAGGCGATTACGGCCAGCTTCCCCGCTCCGCGGCTGGATGTGGATGACGGCCTACAGGCGACTGCGGATCTGCACGCTCGCGAAGATTTGCTGCTGAATAACTACAGCACCAACACCGAGGGAACGGCGACGGTGACGCGGATTCCGATCAATGTGGCAATGCAGTTGATCGTGCAGCGCGGTCTGGGCGCCGCTCCGGCTGCGACCGCACCTGCGACGCTGATGGCGGGCGACACCGTTCCGGCGATCCATGCGCCGTTGACCGACGGATTTGCACGCACGGGTTTTGAGCTGGACACCATCGAGGCGCGGGAACAGAAGAACAGCTATAACGCCGCGGAAGCGAAAGAGAAGAAATAGGGATTAGGCAATTATGCTAATGACAAACACGCAGCTTTACCTCGCAATCGGTATCCCGTCTTTCCTTGTTCTGCTGTCGTGGTTTACCAGCATGTGGCAGAGCCAGCGAGCGGACGCCAAGATCGAGTCCTTCCGCACTGAGGTCGTCACCGAGCTTCGGGCGGTCCGCTCAGACATCAACACCGTGACCCGGATGTACGGAGAGCACGGCGAACGCCTCGCCAAACTGGAGCGTTGACACATGATAGTTAAGCAGAGCGTGGACACAATTCGCCGTGGTAGTCGTACCCGATTTGGGGTGCGGGCGGTGGTGTGTGCGCTGATGCTGGTGCTGTGCGGCGTCGCCGCGGCCCAGGTTTCGAGCTATGGCGATAAAGAAGAGGGCCAGAACCGCGGCGATGAACTGCCGCAGGTGTTGCAGAAGGTGGGCGTCGCGCAGCATTTGAATGCGCAGCTTCCGCTGGATGCGCAGTTCGTCGACGAAACGGGCAAGCCGGTCACGCTGGGGACGTACTTCAATGGCAAGCGTCCGGCCTTGCTTTCGCTGGTATATTTCGACTGCCCGATGTTGTGCTCGGAAGAAATGGATGGCATTTCGAGCGCGCTGGAGATGGTGAAAATGAACCCGGGCAAGGATTTCGATGTGATCCTCATCAGCATCGACCCGTCGGACACTCCGGCCAAGGCTGCGGCGAAGAAGGCATTTTATTTGAAGCGGTACGGGCGTCCGGAGACGGCGTCCGGCTGGCACTACCTGACCGGGCAGCGGCCCGCGATCGACGCGGTGACCGATGCAGTCGGCTTCGGCTATGTGAAGGTGCCGGGACCGGATGGACGGCTGACGCAGTTTGCGCACGCGAGTTCGCTTGAGGTGGTGACGCCGACGGGCAAGCTGGCGCAGTATTACCTCGGCGTGGAGTACTCGCCGAAAGACATGATCCTGGGGCTGATCGACGCTTCGGGCAACAAGATTGGCTCACCTGTCGCCAACATTCTGACTTACTGCTATCGCTACGACCCGACCACCAACAAGCACTCGCTGATTGTGGCGCGGGTGGTGCAGATGGGCGGGATGGTGACGGTAGCGAGTTTGGGCGGCTTTATTTTTGTTATGTTCCGGCGGGATTACCGCCTCGCGCACAATCATGACATTTCGGAACCTATCGATGACGACAAGAGCGGAACTCATAAAGGCTAGCGACTTGGTAAAGGCTGACGATGCATATTAGTCCGGTACTGTGGCAATTTCTAATTAAGTGGCTTCACGCGTCCGCGCTGTTCCCGCCCGAGGCGTCGACCATCGCGCCCTCTATGGACGCGCTGTATTTCTTTCTGCTGTTGCTGACCGTGATCGGACTGTTGCTGGTCGGCGGGCTGATCTTTGGCTTCTCGCTGCGCTACCGGCGCTCGCGCAACCCGGTGGCAACGCAGATCGAAGGGTCCACGCTGATGGAGGCGACCTGGACGATCATTCCGCTGGCCCTGTTCCTGGTGTGCTTCGTGTGGGGGGCGCTGCTGTACTTCCGCATCTATAACCCGCCCGCAAATTCGATGAACATCTACATCGTCGGCAAGCAGTGGATGTGGAAAGCGGAGCATCCCGGCGGACAGCACGAAATCAACTCGCTGCATATTCCCATCGGCCGGCCGATCCAGTTGACCATGATCTCGCAGGACGTGTTCCACAGCTTTTCGATTCCCGACTTCCGGGTGAAGCGCGAAGTGATTCCGGGGCGCTATACGACCGTGTGGTTCAACGCAACCGATGTGGGGACCTACCATCTTTTCTGCACGCAGTATTGCGGAACGCAGCACTCGGGGATGATCGGCGAAGTGACGGCGATGACTCCCGCGGACTACGAGAAGTGGTCGCAACAGTCGACCAGCGGCATGAGCCTGGCTCAGAACGGTGAGCGGCTGTACGCGAGCATGGGCTGCAATGCGTGCCACAACGGGTCGGCTACGGCGCGCGGACCGAACCTCGCCGGCGTGTACGGCTCGAAGCTGACGCTGACCAACGGCAGTGAAGTGCTGGTGAATGAAGCTTATTTGCGCGACGCTATTCTTAACCCGTCGGAGCATGTGACGGCCGGCTTTGCGCCGATCATGCCCACGTATCAAGGGCAGATCAGCGAAGACGGCCTGATCGATCTCGTTGAATACATCAAGACCCTGCAAACGAACTACCGCGTCCAACAGACGCAAGTCACATCGCAGTCCAACCAGGCGGCGCCCATAACGCCCGAAATGGTGAAGCCATGAGTACCGCAGCTTATTCCTCCAACACCATCGTCTTATTGCCCGACCAGGCAACGGCCACGATCCCCAAGAAGAACTACATTACCGCGGAGCACGGCCTGTTGAGCTGGCTGCTGACCGGCGACCACAAACGCATCGCGATGCTGTACCTGATCTCGATCACGTTCTTCTTCTTCATCGGCGGCGCGTTCGCGGGCATGATCCGGCTGGAGTTGCTGACGCCGCAGCCCGACCTGGTGTCGTCGGACACGTACAACAAGTTCTTTACGATGCACGGCATCATCATGGT
>DASRLB010000084.1:0-30746 GCA_035648695.1 Acidobacteriaceae bacterium
AGATTCGGCAATCTCGCTGGTAGAGAATACGCCGGGAGTGCGCGACGTGATCGACGAGTTGGACGTGGCGCCGGTTTCCCCGATGGATGACCGCATCCGGCTGGCGGAAGCGCGGGCTATTTATGGCTTCGGGCCGCTGAATAGATATGCGCTCGATCCGGCGAAGACGATCCGCATCACGGTGGTCAATGGCCATGTGACGCTGAACGGCGTGGTCGATAACGAGGCGGACAAGAACATGGCCGGCATTCGCGCGAACGGCGTTTCGGGAGTATTTTCCGTAACGAATAATTTGCAGGTCGCGGGGAGCGGCCGCGAGAAGTAATCCGCGGCCGTTGCCAAGCGAGGCCCGCCGGAGGTTTCGGCGGGCCTTCGTGTTCGTGGCGAGGCATTTACGATAGAGAGGATGGAAAATGTTCTTCACAGCACGCGCATCACGCTGGAAATGATCAAGTGGGAACACTCGATCTTCGCGCTGCCGTTTGCGCTGACGGGCGCGGTGCTGGCGGCGAATGGCTGGCCGTCGGGGTGGGCGCTGCTGTGGATTGTGGTGTGCATGGTTTCGGCGCGGTCGGCGGCCATGGCGTTCAATCGGCTGGCCGATGCGAAGCTCGACGCGGAGAACCCGAGGACCGCGATGCGAGCGCTTCCCGCGGGGCAGCTTTCGCAAGGATTTGTGCTGAGTTTTACCGTCGCTGCCTGCTGTATTTTCCTGCTGGGTGCGGCGATGCTGAACCGGCTGACGCTGGAACTCGCGCCCGTGGCACTGGCGGTGGTGTTGCTGTACAGCTACATGAAGCGGATTACGCGGTGGTCGCATGTGGTGCTGGGGCTGGCGCTGGGGATTGCGCCCGCTGCGGCGTGGATTGCGGTGAGAGGGAGCTTGTCGTCGACGATTCTGATGCTCACGGCGATTGTGATTTTATGGGTGGGCGGTTTCGACGTGCTGTATGCGTGCCAGGATTTCGAGCATGACCGTCGCGTCGGGTTGAACAGCGTGCCGCAGGCGTTTGGGATGGACGCGGCTTTCTGGATTGCGCGCGCGATGCACCTGGGGATGGTGGGGCTGCTCTTCTGGTTTGCACACCTGTTTGGGCTAGGGCGGATTGCCTTCGGCGGGATGGGACTGGTTGCGGTGCTGCTGGCGTATGAGCATTCGATCATTTCGCCGCGGGACTTGCGGCGGATGAATGCGGCTTTTTTTACGCTGAACGGGGTAATTTCGGTAGTGTTCTTTTTGGCGGTGGCGGTGGATGTTTTTTATCGGCGGTAGAAAGTGCAAAGCGCTCACGCAAAGTTCGCGAAGGAATGCGAAAGGCCCGCAGCTAGCGGGCCTTTCCGTTGATAGAAATTGAAATGCCTTAGCTGGCTTTCTTGTCGCGGAAGGCGTCCTGGACGTGTTCTTTGACGTTGGCGGCCGTGGATGTGATCTTTTCGCGGACGTCGTGGGCATTCGCTTCGGCCTCGGGCTTGTGGTCGTTGGCGGCATCGTGGACGCCTTCCTTGACGGCTCCCCAGGCTTGTTGAGCATGGCCCTTGACTTGTTGCGCCGCGCCTTCGTTGGCGAGCTTGTCGCTGCCGACGGCTTCGCCGACCCCCTGCTTCATGTTGCCGACCGCTTCGTTGAACTTTCCTTTGACGGTGCTATCGCTTGTGCTCATGGTCACTCCTTTCGCACGTTGGTTTCGATACGCGGAGAGGACGGCGCGGGGTACGGGCCCATTCGCGCCGTCCGGTGGCCCAATACAGCCGGCCCGCCTGACTGATCAATGTGTCGACGCACCTAGATTCCTCGACGGCCGCTGATCAGGTTGAAGATAAGAACGATGACTGCGATCACGAGCAGAATGTGGATGAAGTATCCGCCGATGTGAAGGCTGAAGCCCAGCAGCCAGAGGATGAAAAGAATGACGATGATTGTCCAAAGCATGGAAGCGTTCTCCTAACCAATTGCCTGGCAATCGCATCTGCCAAAGGCTGCGCCGCAAATGTGGCGTCGTTATGGTAAGTTGCGGCAAGAGGGGGTGGGGGTTGCCACTCGTCCGGGATATATATCCTGTAGCTGCAAAGCAACCCGAAGGAGTGAGATGCCATCTGCTAGCCGCGAGCTGCGGAAGATTGCGATACAGGGCGAACGCGGCTCCAACAGCCACATGGCGGCGCTGGAGATGCTGGGCGGCGACATGGAGATTGTGCCGTGCACGATGTCGGCGGACGTCATCGATGCGGTCGAAGCCGGGCGCGTGGATGGGGCAGTGCTGCCGATCGAGAACAGTCTGCACGGATCGGTTGCCGAGCACTACGATCTGCTGCTGGAGCATCCGGTCCGGATCGATCGCGAGAGCCTGCTGCGCATTCGCCACAATCTGATTGCGGCGCCGGGGGTGCGGCTTGAGGATGTGCGGCATGTGATCTCGCATCCGGTGGCGCTCTCGCAGTGCAGGCGATACCTGGCGGCGATGCAGGGAGCGCAGGCCATGCCGTTTTACGATACTGCCGGCAGCGTCAAGCATGTGATGGCGGAGAACCTGCGCGATACGGCCGGCGTGGCGCCGGTGCTGGCGGCGGAGGAGTATGGCGCGCATGTGCTGGTGGAAGGCATTGAAGACAATGCGTCGAACTTCACGCGCTTCCATCTGCTGCGGAGGAGTGATTCGGAGCGGATTGGGGACGAGGCTCCGAACAAGATTTCGCTGGCGTTTGCGGTGGAGCATCGGCCCGGGACGCTGGTGGCGGCGTTGCAGTTGCTGGCGGAATCGGGTGTGGATTTGACCAAGATCGAGTCGCGGCCGGTGCCGGGGAGCCCGTGGGAGTACATCTTTTATGTGGACTTCCGGTTCGACTCGGTGGAGCGGGCGGAGCGCGCGCTGACGGGGCTGCACGCGCATTGCCGGATGGTGAAGGAACTGGGACGTTACGCCGCGGCGGCTTGATTCGGGCGGTCGAACGCGGCGCGGTTGAGGAAGAGCAGGATGAGCAGCGCGAGGCAATACGCGACCCCCAAAAGCAATCCAGGGAGCATCATCAGGGCCATCATGTGGTTGTCGAAAGGTTGCGGCATGCCCATCGAGAACTTCTGCATCAGGTCCATTTGATAGGCGATCATGCGGTCGCGAACGGATGGCATCAACAAGGACGCGCCGTTCACCAGGCCTAAGGCTGTCATTGCGTAGGCGAGGTAGAGCGCCATCTTTTCCAGGCGCAGCAGACCGATGCCCGCCAGCAGCATGAGTACCGCGAACGACACCGCCGTGAGATGGGCCGCCCAGCCCGACATGACGACGCCGAAAAAGAACATCGGGAACGGCAGTAAGCAGCACGGAAGCGTGACGCCACCGCTGACGATCAGTAGCCACGCGATGACCGTGATGGTGACGGGACGACGCGGAGCTGTATTGGCCGCCGCGGCCTGGTCCAGCATGATGACTGGTGCGGTGATGGGCGGCGGGGCATTCGGATCGGGCGCGGGGATGTAGGAGGCGACGGCGTAGGAAGACGGGTCGTAGGGCGAAGGCGGTGGGATGTAGCCGGGGATCGGCACGGGCTGCGGGCCGGCAGCGAGCGCGAACGCTTCGCGGGTGGTGCGCAGCGCGAAGTAGATGATCCACCAGATGCCGACTGCCGCAATTAGTAGACTGAACAACGCGGCGACAACCATCACGACGCGGAGGATTGCAGGATTCTGGCCGGGCGGCATCGGTACGGAGTCCATCATGGTCCGCGCGGCGAACATGCCGATGGCGCCGACGACGCCCATCAGCGCAAGCCCTACGCCGATGACGATGACGGAGTAACGGGCCCAGTTGCGCATCTTCACGAGCCCGACAAGGGTGGCGATGGCCCATGCTGCGAGCGCGAGATAGAAAAGCCCAAGGACGATAAAAACCACAGCCATCATCGCCGGCGGCGGGGTGGGTCCGGCCCCATTTGCCGGCAGATGTCCCCTGAGCAGGATCGAGACGAATGCCCCGAATGCATTAAGCAAGAGCAGGAGCGCGGCCAGGCCGAGCAGGATGCAGGTGATGATGACGCCGACTGGTCTACGCATGGAGGAAGTGTAGCCTAAGCGCTCACCGCGCCGGATGTGCTCATCACGGAGGCGAAGGTGGTTTGGAACTTCTCCATTTCGTGGGGCAGGCCGACGGTGATGCGGACGTACGTGGGCCAGACGGGCCAGGTGCGTCCGATGTAGACGTCGTGGGCGGCCATCGCGGCGATCACTTCCTTGCCGTCGCGTCCGGTGTCGAGCATGAAGCAGTTCGAGACCGAGGGGATGAATTTGTAGTGGTTGGCGCGGAGCCAGTCGAAGGTCTGGTTGCGGGTGGCCGCGATCAGCTTTTTGCGCGCGGGAACCAGGGCCGCGTCTTCGAGACTGGCGATGGCTGCGGCGACCGCCGTGACGGGCATGAAGTTGGTGCCGAACTGCTGGAGCTGCCTCAGCAGGTCGGGCCGCCCGAGCGCCATGCCGCAACGGATGCCCGCCATGCCATAAACCTTCGAGAAGGTGCGCAGGATGATGACGTCCTTGCCGGCCCTGACGAGGTCCATGACGGATTTCTCGTCGCAGAGGTGGATGTACGCCTCGTCGACCATCAGGATGGCGCCTTTGGGCATATTGTCGGCGGCCCACATAATGTCTTCGCGCGGAGTGGTGGTGCCGGTGGGGTTGTTCGGGTTGCAGACGTAGAGCAGGCCAGCACGCGGGTTGGCGGCGACCATGGCCTTCATGTCGTGGGCGTAAGTGGGCGTCAGGGGCACGCGGGAGATGCGGGCGTGGGCGGAGTTGGCGGCCCACATGCCGGACTCGTAGGAGGGGTCGGCGGTGACGTAGCCCCGGGCGGGCGAGGTGAAGGCGAGGACGCCGTACGAGAGCGGCTCGCTGGAACCGGCGTAGATGGCGATGTGGTCGGCGGGTATGTCGAACAGTTTGGCGGCGGTCTGGGTGAGGTGGTCGACCACGCCGTTGGCGTCGTAGCGTCCCCCAGTGGCGGCGGCTTTGGCGATGGCGGCGAGCGCGGCGGGGCTGGGGCCCATCGGGTTCTCGTTGGCGTTGATGACGACTGAGCCCGGAGGGAAAGCGTGGAAGACCCGGCTGCGCGGGACTTCCTTGGTCGCTGCGACGGGTGTTGCCTGTTGCAGGGCAGCCCAGGCGAGGTGGCTCTCCGAGAGCAGCGGAACGGAAGCGGCCAGACCGGCGAAACGGAGGAAGGAGCGGCGGGAAGTTTGGGGGTCCATGTGCGGGTGTCCCTTCAGGGGTGGATGCGCGGATACGATTGCGTTTTCGTCTGGGCCGGAAACTGTTCTGTGTTCACAAATGTATCGCAGGATGCGGCTGTCCGTCGCGAGCTTTTTTGCGCGGTTGCCGCAGTGGTTTTCAAGAGCTAAGAGCTAAGAGCTAAGAGCTATGAGCTATGAGCTATGAGCGAAGAGGAAGACGGATCTCGTCGAGGAGCTAGGGATGGGAGTTGGAGGATCGAGGAGTGCCGGGCCTTGCGCGAGCTAAGAACTTAGAACTTAGAACTTACAACTTACAACTTGGCCCAGCAACCTGTCAGTGCGGTGCGATAGCATAGTCGAGATGTAAATTTGGCAGTGGAATCCCGGCGGAAGCGATGCGGGACTGGAGAGAACATGGCAGAAGCGAATTGCGACATTGGCCTGATCGGCCTGGCGGTGATGGGGCAGAACCTCGTCCTGAATATGAACGACCACGGATATAAGGTTGCGGTGTTCAACCGCACGGTGTCGAAGGTGGACGACTTTATCCACAACGAGGCCAAGGGGACCCAGGTCGTCGGCACGCACTCGGTGGAAGAGCTTTGCAGCGTGCTGAAGAGTCCGCGCCGCATCATGATCATGGTCAAGGCCGGCGACGTGGTCGACCAGACGATCGAGCATGTTCTGCCCTACCTCGAAAAGGGCGACATCATTATCGATGGCGGCAATTCGCTGTTCACCGACTCCAACCGGCGCACCAAGGACCTGGCCGCGAAGGGGATTCTGTTTATCGGGACCGGCGTTTCGGGCGGAGAAGAGGGCGCGCGGTTCGGGCCGTCGATCATGCCGGGAGGCAACGCCGAGGCGTGGCCACATGTGAAGGATATTTTTCAGGCGATCGCGGCGAAGGTTGCCGACGGCACTCCCTGCTGCGACTGGGTGGGGGAGGATGGCGCCGGACACTACGTCAAGATGGTGCACAACGGCATCGAGTACGGCGATATGCAGTTGATCGGCGAGGCCTACCAGTTGCTGAAGGATGGGCTGGGTCTGTCGGCGGATGAGTTTGCGGAAATCTTTACGGAGTGGAACAAGGGTGAGCTTGACAGCTACCTTATTGAGATTTCGGCAACGATTTTTGGGAAGAAGGACGACGACGGCACGCCGATTCTGGACAAAATTCTGGACACTGCGGGACAGAAGGGTACGGGTAAGTGGACGGCCATCGACGCGCTGGACAACGGCATTCCGGTGACGCTTATCGGCGAGAGCGTGTTCGCTCGTTGCCTGAGTTCGCTGAAAGACGAGCGCGTAGCGGCGTCGAAGGCGTTGGCGGGGCCGCAGGACGCTGAGAAGATTTCTGCCGAGCACAAGGCGGAGTTCATTGAAGAAGTGCGGCGGGCGCTGTACTGCTCGAAGATGATCAGCTATGCGCAGGGCTACATGCTGCTGCGTTCGGCCGAGAAGGTACAGGGTTGGAACCTGAATATGGGCGGCGTGGCCCTGATGTGGCGTGGCGGCTGCATCATCCGCTCGGCATTCCTCGGCGACATCAAGAAGGCGTTCGACAAGGACCCGAAGCTGCAGAACCTGCTGATGGACGACTTCTTTTCGGGTGCGCTGAACAAGTACCAGGCGAGCTGGCGGAAGGCGCTGATCCATGCAATCGAGTTGGGCGTGCCGACGCCGGCGTTTTCGACCGCGCTGGCGTTCTATGACGGCTATCGGACGGCGCGGCTGCCGGCGAACCTGCTGCAGGCGCAACGCGACTTCTTTGGCGCGCATACGTATGAGCGGGTCGACAAGCCGCGCGGCGAGTTCTTCCATACCAACTGGACCGGGCGTGGCGGAAGGGTTTCGTCGTCGACCTATAACGCGTAGGCGAGTGGATCAAAGGGAAGGCCCGCTCTTTGGAGTGGGCCTTGCTTTTTTGGCGGAGAGTTTGTGGGGTACGGGCGGAAGTTGGTGGGCTTTCAGCTTCCAGCTACGAGGTTCCAGTTTCCAGTTGGGCTAGAAGTGGACGGTGGGCAGAATCTCGGCAACGTAGGCGCCGATGACGGACAGCGTGAGCAGGGCTGCGGCCCCGCCCGCGGTTTTGAGGAAGGGGTCGATCTGGTCGACGCGGCGGACGATTTCGTCGTGCTCGATCTCGCGCTCGTGGTCGACGCTGTCGTTGAGGAAGACTTCGTCGACTTCGTGACGGGTGAGCTGGCTGCGGTAGATGGTGAGGGCAATGAAGATCAGAAGGCAGAGAGCCCACGCAATGAGCATCGCCGAAAGTATGGTCATTGGATTGCGTTCCCCATGTACATTCCGGTTCGAAAATCCGGGCCGATAGCGAGAATGATACTGCGAACTGTGCGGTCCGCCCGGATTTTTTGTCCATTTCAGTGGCGTATGACCTGATACAGGACAACACCGACGGCGGCCACGAGTAGGAGAGTCAGCGTGAGGAGCACGAGGATGAACCAGGCGGCCTTGCGGCGCATCTCCGGCGTGGGCTGCGTGATCCCGAAGACGTTGATGAAGATGCTGGCGAGGGCTTCGAGGAGGCGCATGGCTTTGAGGATAAGTCCTTGGTGCGGTGCGCGGGGGAATTGTCGGTGCGGTTGCATCCGGGATGGTTGTGGGGCATCTAAATTGAGGATGCTGCCGCTTGCCCGCGCGGGCTGGGGCGACTAGACTTGAGAAGTACAGTTCAAAGGAGATTTCCGCTATGGCTACCGCAAGCGTTACCCCCGAAGTTGTCAATGCTCCCGAAGTAGTGAACGCACCCGCGTCCAGCCCGCCGGTTGTGCTGACGCCTTCCGCGATTGCGAAGGTGAAGGAGATTATGTCGACCCAGGACCCGGTGCCGGCGGGGCTGCGGATTGGCGTTGTGGGCGGCGGTTGCTCGGGGTTCCAATACTCGATGTCGTTCGAGAACGCCGCCGGGATGATGGACAAGGTGGTGCGGTTCGACGACTTGAAGGTGTTTGTCGATGCGACCAGCGCGATGTACCTGAACGGCTGCCAGGTAGATTATGTGGAGACGCTGGAAGCCGCCGGGTTCAAGTTCGAGAACCCGCAGGTGAAGTCGACGTGCGGGTGCGGGTCGAGCTTCAGCGTATAGTTGTTGCCGGACCTCCGGCGAAATAATTGAAAGCAAAAGGCGTCTTTTTAGCTGACCCAAAAGTGGCAGCGTGAAGGCGCCTTTTCTGTTGATTAATGTCTTGGCGCGATGGGTGGTTGGATGATACAGTCAACTCAAATTTTCGGCCCCGCTGTGTATCCCTCTCAAAAGTTGAGTCCGTTATGTTCTTGCGCCGCTTTGCTCTTCTCTCCTCCTTTTTGATGCTGGTTACCCTGCCGGCTATGGCCGACACCACCTATACCTACACCGGCAACCCGTTCACTACCGCGGACGCGCCATTTACGACCAGCGACTCGATCTCGGGGTTCTTCACAACCTCCTCGCCGATTGCGCCGAATACGGGAAACTTTTCCAGCGGACCTTTTGGGCCCAGCGTGACCGGAGTACCGATTCTGGACTTGACCTCGTTCAGCTTTTCCGATGGCGTGGACACCATCACCAACACCAGCCCCGACGTTGCAAGCCCGATCCTTAACTTCGCGACCGATGGCAGCGGCAACATCATTGCGTGGGAATTGGACATCTCCCTTTTCTCGGGCACGGACATGAACTCCAGGTATGAGAACCCCGCGGGCTTCGGCTTCAATGGCAACGATGGCGCGCTCGACGCCATCTCGGACTCTGCCAGCAACAGTCATCCTGGCATCTGGGCGCTAACCGCAGGCGGACCGTCAATCGTGCCCGAGCCTTCGAGCCTGATTTTGCTGAGTACCGGTGTGTTGGGCTTGTTTGGTGCGGGGCGGCGGAGGCTGACGCGGGTTTAGGCTCTCTTCCCGGATGGAACGGCCTCGCTGCGGCGAGGCTTTTCTGTTGCCGGCGATTGGCCGAATGCTGCGAGAGTATCCCGTATAAGAACCTGGCTTGAAACGAAAGTAATAGGCGAGAAGGGGCCTTGCGGCGGAAGTTGTATACCCCTGCCGGAAGTGCTTCTGTAGGTTGGCAAAAGGAGTCTTTCCGATGAAGCAGAGCCTTTCCCTTCTTCCCCTTCTTTCCGTTCTGGCCGTGGCGCTGACCGGCTGTAGTTCGCTGCAAACGCTTTCGATCACACCGACGACTGTGAACCTGACCGAAGTAGGCCAGACTGCGCAGTACCAGGCCATCGGCACGTACCAAATGGGATCGGCCTCGCCGACGAGCGGTAACGCCACCGGCTCGGTGAATTGGACCTCGTCCCTCACTGAGGTCGCGACGATCGACTCGAAGGGCCTGGCGACCGCGACGGGCCCGGGCACGACCAGCATTATGGCGGAGGCGAATGGCAAGACCGCGACCTCCGAACTGACGGTGACGCTTGCCGCGGGGACCGTTCCCGACCCGGTGCTCACCGTGATTCCGAGCACTGGATTGGCGATAGCAACCGCGATCGGCGACACGATCCAGTTTGTGGCCTATGGCAACCTGGTCGGCGGCGGGCCTTCGCAGGACCTTTCCAGCAGGGTGACGTGGGTCTCAAGCAACGCCGGCGTGGCGACGATCGGCGCCACCGGCCTGGCAACGGCGAAGGGCATTGGCAATACCATCATCACGGCGGAATACAATGGCAAGACGGTGACTTCGGACATGACGGTATCGACCGCGTCCGTGCTGCCGGCGTCGTTGGCGATTATTCCTGCTCTGGGCCTGGCCCAGGCGACGCGCGTGGGAGAAACCACGCAATTCCTGGCTTTCGGAACGCTGGGCAATGGAACGGCGTTGCAGGACCTGACCAACCAGGTGCGGTGGGTGTCGAGCGACGTTTCCGTAGCGACCATCAACCAGGCTGGACTGGCGACGGGCGTGGCTGCCGTCGGTCAGGTCAACACAACGACGATCACGGCCATTGCGACCACGTCTACGGGCTCGGCCCTGACGCAAACCAGTTCGCTGGAGGTGATCCCGACGACCGGTTCGGTGACGCAGCCCACACTGGCGCTCTACAAGGTGGGGGCCGGTACGGGAATCGTGACCAGCAGTCCTGCCGGTGTGAGCTGCGGTCCGCAGGCCACATGCACAGGAAACTTCTCACTGGGAACTTCTGTGACGCTCACCGCGGTGCCGGATGCGGGATCGTCGTTTGGCGGATGGTCTTCAAACTGCGCCCCGGCATCGCCCAACAGTCCGGCGGTGCCCAACCTCTCATGCACTGTGACGATGGGCAATAACACGTCGGTCGGTGCGATCTTCAATAAACCGTAGCCGGCCGGATGGAGATGCGGGAGGCCGCGCCGTTCAAGCCGGGCCGTGCCTATGATCGCAAGCGTATCGGGCCTACCCGGGCGGGGCGAGGACCGACAACGGCCGGTGTGCCGGGTAAAGCCCGCCTCAGTGGTTTCTGCCAAGGTTCTCGCTCAAGACGGGTATCTCTAAACTGCGGAAATAAAGCACCCGGAAAGTGGGCCTTGGGACCATTCAAAAAGAAGGCCCGGATTGCGCTGGTTGCGCAACCCGGGCTTTTTGTTTTGGAGCAGGTTTAGAAGAACAGCTTGGCGGCGAACTGCATCTGGCGTGGGCCGTAGAGTCCGTTGTTGGTCCCGGAAGTGACTCCGAAAGCGTTGAGCCCCGTGCCGGAGTAGGGGTAGATGCAACCCTGAACCACAGAGCCGGTTGGCGCGGTCGAGTTCGTGACCGTGCTGCAGGCCGGATTCGGGTTGGCCACGGTTGGAGCCGTGAGCGCGCTGTACTGCGAGTACGTGCCGTTCACGCTGGTGACGATGGTGTGGTTGAGCGCGTTGAAGGCATCTGCGGTGATCTGCATGTAAATCTTCTCGTGGATGGGAATGTTGCGAGCCACGCGTAGATCGAAGTTGTTGAACCCCGGTCCGTAGAGGCTGCCGCGGCCGATCTGCGGCGGACGGCCGGTTGTGGCGGCGCCCGAACTCGAGCTCATGGCCCCGCCGTAGATGTTGCCGTCGGCCCCATAGCTGCTTCCCGTGCCCGAATAGATGGTGCCGCTCAGGCTGGCGAAGATGGGCTGTCCGCCGGAAGCGATTTCGCCGCCGGAGAACGTGAAGTCGTCGAAAGCGTACTTGACGATCTTGTTGCCCATCATAATGTGCGGCGTGTACACGAAGCTCATCGTGAAGCGGTTGCGGACGTCGGTGTCCGAGGGCCCGTTGTCGCCACGAACATTGTTGGGGTTGAGGGGGGTGTCGCCACCGTAGAAGGTGCCGTTCGCTCCGCCCACCTGGCCGGTATCGGTGGCCTTCGCCCAGGTGTAGTTCGCCAGTATCTCAAGACCGTTGGCGAAGGGCCGGCGGGCTGTGACGGCCAGCGAGTTATACCAGGTATTGGCAACGCTGAACCCGGTATTGATGGAGGTGATGGCAGAGTTGCGGCGGTCCGACTGCAGGTACACGGGCACCGTCAACTGTTGCTGGATGACACCCGCGGCGTTAACCACGTTGTAGCTGCGCGTGCCGTGGGGGGTCTGCCCTATGAGGTTGGCATCGAGAAAGACCGGCAGGCGCAGGGCGCGCGTGCCCACGTAGCCGACCGAGAGAGACATCTTGCCGGGCAGGGATTCTTCGACGCTCAAATCGAATTCGTGCGACAACGGCGGAACGAAGTTGGGGTCCAGGCCGTGGAAGCTCTGGGGACCGAGCGTCCTGGGACCGTTGACTGCCGGCGCCGTTCCACCCGTGGGATGAAGCGATGTCGAGAGCGAAGGCCCGGTAACCGGGAACGGAACGAAAGGGTATTGCAGGCTGTTGGTCGCGCTGGGAACAGCCGGGCAACGAGAGTTTGCCGAACCGACGGAGCTTTCGCAACCGGAATAGTTGTAATTGATCTGAACGACGCCATTCTCTACACGCATCGCGTAGTAGGTGCTGCCCTGGTTGAGCGCGGAGAACAGACCGTAGCCACCGCGAACGACGGCCCCGTTCCAGGGCTGCCAACTGAAGCCGAAACGCGGCTGAACGCGATCGGTCACGTTCTTGATCGTGCCGCTGTACTCTGCGGAAATCGGCGGGAAGTTGTTGTTGATGAGCCCCGGAGGAGGCGTGAGCTGGATGTCGTAACGGACGCCGGCGGTGAGGGTAAATGTCGGTGTGATCTTCCATGTGTCTTCGCCGAAGGCGTCGTACATCTTCATCCAGAAATCGTCTTTGCCCTGCGTACCGGCAGCGGTATTGACCACGTCGATGGTCTGCACGAAGGTGTTGTAGTGATAGCCGGCGTATGGATCGGTATCGCCGGGCTGGCCCTGGAAGGCGTCCTGGACCCAGTCCTGGAAGTTGGCGGTGGTGTTGGTGTCGCCGTAGCTATAAATGCCGCCGCCCTGGAAGAGGTTGATCATCACTTCGTGGACGAGGTTGACGTCTCCGCCAAACTTGAACGTGTGGCGGCCCCGGGTGGTGGAGAAGACGTCGGTGAACTGGGTGCGGTGCTCATCGGGTTCGGCGACGCGGGGCAGGGCGTTGGGCATGCCGAAGGTAACGGCGCCCGTCGCGACGCTGGGGCCGGCGGCATTGGCGCCGGCGGTTTCGAGGTCGCGACCGTACTGGAAGTGGACCTGGTTGACCGAAGCCTTGCCAATCTGGGTGGTGAGGCCGGCCACCAGGTAACGCTCGTGGTAGCTGGTGGGACCGTTGGTGGTGGGAGAACTGTTGGTGTACGTGGGCGCCGAGCTGTAGCCATTGGTGCTGTCGAAATCCACGAAGTTGTAATCCACGAACAGGTCGTTGCGAGAGTTCAGGTGATAGTCGATGCGCGGGAAGAAGAGGTTCTGCTTGGCGAAGCGCGTCGGTGGCGCCTCACCGGGAGCGATGTTGGCAACCGTCTGCAGGAACTGGATGCCGGCCAGACATTGTGCCGCTGTAATCCCTGTCGTTCCGGAGTATCCCGTGGTGCCGACGACCGGGCACTGGTTCGGGGTCACCGAGCTGGATGCGTTATAGGCCCCGGAACCGGTGGTGGAGATGGTGTTGGTGTCGGAGTAAAGCACGCGGCCTACCTTGCGGAAGCCGTCATAGGTGAAGAAGCCGAAGAGGCGGTCCTTGATGAGCGGGCCGCCGACCGAGCCGCCGAACTGGTGCTGCTGATGCACAGGCTGCGTCAGGAGGAAGGGATTTCCGTTGTTGTGCAGCGCCTGGAACTTGCTGTAGGGATCGAGGGCGTTCAGGTCGGGGTAACGCAGGTAGTAGAAGGCGTCGCCGTGGATGTGGTTGGTGCCGCTCTTGGTGATGGCGTTGACCTGTCCGCCGGCCGCCTGGCCGAACTCGACGGAGTAGTTCGAGGTTTCGGCCTGGAACTCCTTGATGGAGTCGATGGAGTAGACGTAAGGCGCGCCGGAAGCGCGGCCGCGGGCTTCCGAGAACAGCATCTGGTTGTTGTTGGAACCGTCGACGTAGTTCTGGTTATAGAGGCCGCTGATGCCGTGGAAACTGACCAGGCCGGATCCGCCGTCCTGCGTGACGTTCGGCGTGTTCAGAACGAAGGCGCTCCAGTTGCGCGAGGCAATGGGCAGATTGGTGATGAGGTCTGCGCCGATGGTCTGCGAAACTTCGGTCTTCTGAGGATCGAGAATCGTGTTGTCGCTGCCGTTGACATCGACCTGGGTGGTAACGCCGCCGGCGGTGAGTGTGGCGTCGACGGTGAGGGTCTCGCCGACGGTGAGGATGAGGTTCTTGTGGTCGGCCTTGCTGTAGGCGCCGCCACCCGCGATGACTTCGTAGTGTCCCGGCTCGAGGAACGGGGCGGTAAATTGACCGGCCCCATTGCTGGAAATTGTGCGGGAGACGCCCGTGTCGCTGTTGACGACGACGACCGCGGCGTTGGGGACGATCGCGCCCGTGGAGTCGGTCAACGTGCCGGAAATGGTGCCCTTGCCGGAGGACTGCGCGGCGGCGGTGAGGGTGATACACAGGGCGAAAAGGACGGCGGCGAGGACGACGTGGAATCGGTTCGCGAGAGGCTTCATGCGGGGCTACTCCATCAAGAGTACGGGCAGAAGGTCCGCTGCCGGGTGGAAAACAAGGGCGGCGCTCTTGTCGAGAGAGCGCCGGTGTGGCGATACAAACGTCGATTCTTAAATTTTGAAACTCACCTTTAGAAGATGCCGTGGAGGACTGGTTGTCAATCGATACCGAGGGGATAGTGACGGATTTGTGTGGAAAAACGGATGTTTCGAGGATAAACGGGTCATGGGAATGCCGCGTTACTGCAGTGTCTGCGGAATGACAGCATATTGCAGCAGTATCTCGAAGGGCACGATTTCGAGGGTGCGCTCGTGGGTGGCTTCAAGGACCACCGGGCAGGCGGCGCCGGCGCGCTGCACCTGGAGCCAGCGCGGAGCGCAGACGCACCAGCGGTCTCCGGGGCGGAGACCGGCGAAGCCAAAATGCGGCATCGGCGTCGAGAGGTCGTTGCCGAGCTGCGCGGACATGGCGAGAAACTTCTCCGTCACAATGCAGCAGACGGTGTGAATACCGAGGTCCTCCGGCGAGGTGTGGCAACAACCGTCGCGGAAAAATCCCGTAACGGGATTGGAGCCGCAGGTTTCGAGCGGCTGGCCGAGGACGTTCTTTTGTTGGGATTCTTGCTGGCTATCTGACGACATAGAGTCATTCTAATGTGCTTCCGATGGGGGATGCGCCGCTTCGAAGGGCACGTTACCTTGGTTAGGAGACGGGGCCCGCTGGTTTTCTCAAGGTTGTGCGATTTATCATAGCCTGTATGTGCGCGCCCTTTCGCGGAGGAACCATGTATACCCGAGTCATTCCTGCATTCACGTTGTCTTTACTTGCCGCTGCGACGCTGTTGAGCGGCTGCGGGATGGGCGTTACCGGCGCCTCTGGGGGCACGTCCCCGCTCGCCATCTCCGGCCACATTATGGGCGGCAACCAGCCGGTCACGTTATCCACCATCCAGCTTTACGACGCGGGCAATACGGGCTATGGAACGGCGGCGACACCGCTGCTGACGCCGGCCGTGCTGTCGGGCGCTGGGGGAAGCTTCACCATTACGGGCCTGTACCACTGTGCGCCCACAGATCAGGTCTACCTCGTCGCCACGGGCGGCAATCCAGGACTTGACGGCAATGTGAACAACCCACAGTTGGCCTTGATGGCTGCTCTGGGGCCGTGCGGAACTCTTCCCAGCGTGTCGAACATCGTCGTCAACGAAGTGACTACGGTTGCGGCGGTGTGGGCGCTGGCGCCGTTCATGGCTTCGTACGACCATGTGGGCACGAGTTCCGGCAATGCGGTTGGGCTGGTGAATGCGTTCGGCATGGCCAACAACCTTGCGAGCTTCGTTTCCGGAGGTTCTCCAGGCACGGCGCCGGCGGGCGCGACGATTCCCACGGCCGAGATCAATTCGTTGGCGAATTCGCTGGCATACTGCATAAACACTACCGGCGGCGGGCCTCATGACGGCAGTCCGTGTGGAAATTTGATCGACGCGACGACCGTAGGGACGAAAGTCCCGGGGAACACGATCGACATCGCCCTGGCCATCGCGCAGAACCCCGCCAACAACGTGGCGACGATCCTTGGCTATGGCGGGGGAACGGCGGCGGCCTTCCAGCCGACGCTGGGTGCCACTCCGAACGACTTGACGATCGCGGCGACCTTCGGTCTTGGTCAGGGCAACGTTGCCCACCAGACCAACGGAATGGCTTTCGACGCGGCCGGCGACCTTTGGGTGGTGGCTACCGGCGCGCTCTACGAGTTGAGTCCGACAGGCGCAGTGGTAAATAGCTATAGCAACATGGCGGGAAATGCGGTGGCGATCGATCCTTCGGGCAACATCTGGGTGGGGGCCTCGGGCAAAACACTGCTTGAAATGCCTTCAAACCTGAGTTCGCCTTTGTCCATCCCCGTGACGCTGGACGGCGGAAGCGACATCCAGAGCCTCGCGCTCGATGGCAATGGCAATGCGTGGTATTCCTGCACCACATGCGGATCGGTGTACAAGTACAACCCATCGACGACGGCGAATACCGGTTATGTGGCCACGGGGGTTTCGAAGGCCAGCAGCATCTCGATCGATCCCAGCGAGCAGGTGTGGCTGGGGGCGTTCGACACGAACGCCACGGTGTCGGTGTTTACCAATAGCGGGACACCGGTGACCAACTCGCCGTTCAGTTGCGGAACCTGTGGCGACTCGCTGTATATCGCCAACGATAATGGCGGGAACGCATGGATCGTGGGCCGCAACTTGACACGCATGACCGGCGCGGGCGCGGCAACGAACATCGACGGAGTTGGCGGCTTGTTCAGTCCCTCGGCTGTTTCGATCGACGGCGCGGGCAATGCCTGGGTCACGAACACCTCGAGCAGTGTCCTGACCCAGGGCGGCAGTCCCGAGCAGGGCGGCCTGAGCGAGTTCACGAACGCCGGCGCCGCCGTCACTCCCAGCACGGGATACGTCAGCGACAGCCTCACCTCACCGCAGAGCGTGGCTGTCGATGGGTCCGGAAACGTCTGGCTGCGCAACAGCGGCGCTACGAATGTGACGGCTTTTGTGGGCGCGGGCGCTCCGGCGGCAACCCCGCTGGCGCTGGCGATAAAGAACGGGACGCTGGGCTCTGGCCCGGGCGGCGGCGGGCCCGGCGGCGTTGTCACAGGCTTTCGCCAGTAAGCGGAAATCCCAGTAAGCGGAAATCATGGAACAAAAGAAAGCCCACGCAGGTCGCGTGGGCCTTTCCGTTCCAACCGCGAAAACGCCCGGCCCTGGCGGCGAGGCAGTAGAAGTTTGCTGGAGTCCAAGTGAGAGAGTCCTCGAAGGCGGCAGCCGCGTTGAAGGCGATGGGCCCATTGGTGGGTTTGCGCTGGAGTTGGGGCGAATCTGGGCATAAGTGGGCTCACTGTAGGGAGTAGACTGTCGCTATGAATCTTGCTCTGCCAGAGATCGAGCAGCCAGTACGTTTGCGCTTTGACCGTCCGATGACGGACGAAGAGTTGCTGCGCTTCTGCGCAGAGAACGAAATGGCGCGGATCGAGCGCGATGCGAACGGAGAACTTATCGTGATGTCCCCGACGGGAATGGAGGGCGGTGGCGTCGAAGGCGATGTGTTCGGCGAACTCCGCAACTGGGCGCTTGAAGATCGCAGGGGCAAGGCCTACGGGCCAAACGCCGGTTTCACTCTCCCCGACAGTTCTGTGCGGGCGGCCGATGCCTCTTGGGTTTCGTGGCCGCGTGTCAATGCGCTCACGCCGGAGCAGCGGGAAGGCTTTGCGCCAATCTGTCCGGAGTTCATCATTGAAGTGCGCTCCGCGAGCGATCGTCTTGAGCCGCTGCAAGAGAAGATGCGCATGTGGATTGCGAATGGAGCGGAGCTGGCTTGGCTGGTTGACCCGTTGCGCAAGACGGTTGAAGTGTATCGGCTGGGTTCAAAGCACGCGGACGTCCTCGAAGGCGTCACCGCTGTATATGGCGAAGGCCCGGTGGGTGGGTTTGTGCTGGAGTTGGTGAGGATTTGGGCGTAAGGCCGCAACCAGATCGGAATAGACTAGAGCTATGAATGTAGCGTTCGCGGAAAACGAACTTCCGGTGCGTCTTCGCTTCGAACATCCCATGGCGGATGAGGAGTTGATGCGTTTCTGCGCCGAGAACGAGTTGCTGCGAGTGGAGCGCGATGCGAACGGAGATCTGATTGTCATGTCGCCGACAGGTACCGAGGGTGGAAATGCGGAGTTGGATGTAGCCACAGAATTGAATCTTTGGGCACGGCAGGACAGACGAGGAAAGGCGCTAGGCCCCAATTCGGGAGTGACACTCCCCGATGGTTCCGTTCGCGCCGCAGATGCCGCGTGGGTGTCTTGGGAACGCTGGAACGCTTTGACCCACGATCAACAAAAGCGCTTCGCACCTATCTGCCCTCAGTTCGTTATTGAGATTCGCTCCGAGAGCGACAGCCTCTCGCGGCTCCAGGAAAAGATGCGGCTCTGGCTGACCAACGGCGCCGAGCTTGCATGGCTGATCGACCCCTCACGCAAAGTGGTGGAGATTTATCGTCTCGGCAAACCTGTTGAAGTACAGGAGGGCCACACTGCTGTTTACGGCGAAGACCCGGTGGGCGGGTTTGTGCTGGAGCTGGGGCGAATCTGGGCATGATCGAAAAGACCGCAGCGTTTGATTCGGCATCAGCACTGATATCAGCTCTTGCGCTATCAATTTCTGCATTTACTTTGTGGTTGACGTTTCTGCATCGCGGAACCATAAAGATGACAAAACCAAGGCAAATATACCTCGGCCCGGACGGCCCAAATCACCAAGGCAAGCCAAAAGTGGTTTTGCGGACAATACTCTTTTCGACGGCAAAAAGAGGTCGCTTTGTTGAAGGGATGCATGTCTCCCTATTCAAGAGTGAGATGAAGCAAAATTTCCCGGTGTGGGTGCTAGGCAACGAGTCTCTAGCTTTGGGGAGCGGTTTGTTCGTTGGCGAGAATGGTCATTCAGCACATCATCACTTTTTGACGCTGGATGATGCTATCGACTTCCGATTTACCGCTGGACGTTATCGCTTGCAAGTCTTCGCAAAACTATTAGGAGCGAAAAGTAATTTGCTTCTCTTCACTCAGGAACTTCAAATTACTGAGAGTCAGGCTGGGCAACTCGCAGAACCAAACGCAGGTATCTATTTTGATTGGGGTCCAGATGCTTCTGAGTATGTTGCCCGTGTGAGCCGTAAGGAGCCGGGGGTTGACCCCGAAGACTTTTTGGAACTTCTCCAATCGCTGAAAACGGGGCCGTTGCATCCAAAACCACCCACTGGTTCTGATTCTTGAGTTGCAAGTTTTTTTGTTTCCGGCGATAATCAGAAGGTTGCATGCACTCTGGTGCGACACAGTCGAGACCACGCCCTTGCAGACCAACGCATGATGGGGTGGGAGACGAGGATTGAATGGCCCGTAAAATATCCAAGAATTTAACGAAGGCGCGCGCCCTTGTGGAACCGCGTCCGTATGCGATTGGGGATGCTGTTCCCCTTCTCCAGAAAGCCAAGTACGCCAAGTTCGACGAGACTGTCGACCTGACCATGCGTCTCGGCGTCGACACACGCCACGCCGACCAGATGGTCCGCGGGACGGTTGTTCTTCCCCACGGACTCGGTGGGACAAGCAAGATCGTTGCCGTCATCGCTTCCGGCGACAAGCTGAAGGAAGCCGAAGCGGCTGGCGCTGAGTTTGTCGGCGGCGAAGAGCTGGTCGAGAAGATCCAGAAAGAGAACTGGACCGCTTTCGACGCTCTCATCGCCACGCCCGACATGATGCGTTCGGTTGGCCGTCTCGGCAAGGTGCTCGGCCCCCGCGGCCTGATGCCGAATCCCAAGACCGGCACCGTGACTACCGATGTCGCTGCCGCGATCAAGGAGATCAAGGCCGGTAAGGTCGAGTTCCGCGCCGATAAGACGGCGCTGGTCCACGTTCCTGTCGGCAAGCTCTCGTTCGACCCGCAGAAGCTGGTTGAGAACGCCATGACCGTGATTTCTTCGGTGGTGAAGGCGAAGCCGTCGGCCGCCAAGGGCAAGTACATCAAGCGCATCGTCCTCAGCTCCACGATGGGCCCGGGCATCGAGCTCGAAGCCTCCGTCGCGGATGTTGCCGGCAAGGCGTAAGGGCAGCTTTTAGCTATTAGCTTCTAGCTCTTAGCTGAAGGCCTGTTGCACCCAAGGATTCCGCTTCGTGGCGAAACGCCCGGAGCAATACAGAAAGAGCTAGCAGCTAAGAGCTAGCAGCTAAAGGCTGGATTTTATGGCTTTGACCAAAGCGAAGAAGAACATCAAAGTAGCACAGCTCGCCTCCGAACTCGAACACTCGACTTCGGCCATCGTCGGCACCTTCAAGGGCCTCACGGCCGCCAAGGACTTCGACCTCCGCCGCATCGTTCGCGAAGCGGGCGGCTCCTATCACGTCGTCAAGAATAAGCTGGCGGCAAAGTCGTCCGAGGGCACCAAGGTTGAGGCTGCGCTACAGGGCCTCAAGGGCGTCAGTTCGGTGGCCTATACTTCCGGTGATCCGGTTGCGCTGGCGAAGGCCCTCAGCACCTGGGTCAAGGACAATACGGAGTTTACCTTCAAGCTCGGCATCGTTGACGGCAAGGTCATCACCGTTTCGGAGATCCAGTCGCTCGCGACCCTCCCGGGCAAGGAAGAGCTGTTCTCGAAGCTGCTGTTCCTCATCCAGTCGCCCGCACAGCGTCTGGCTACCGTCATCAACGCCACCGGCCGCAATCTCGCCGTCGTGGTGAATATGGCAGCCGAGCAGGGCAAGTTCGGAGCACCGGCAGCAGCCGCCGCTTCGGCCGCGGAAGACGCTCCGGAGCCTGTTGCGGAAGCCGCGGCGCCAGCCCCGACGCCGGAAGAGCAGATTGCGGCCAACCCCGCATCTGAGGCCAGCCCGGTTGCGGAAACTCCGGCACCGGAAGCAGCCCCTGAAGCTCCAGCACCGGAAGCGGCACCCGAAGCTCCGGCAGCAGAGGCAGAAGCTCCGGCAGCCGAAGCCGCAACGGAAACCCCGGCAACCGAAGCCCCCGCAGCAGAAGCCGAACTCGTCGAGGCTGCTCATGTTGAGGAGTCCGCCGCCGGCGAGCAACCTTCGGGCGCGGCGCAGCCGGAAAACGGTACTGCCTCGCAGGCCGGCGAAGCCGCAGCGACCGACCCGGTCGAAGGCCAGCCCTAAGTTTCGTCGCAGCAACAGTCAGGTGCGCAGTCTGGGCGCAACGGAAACCTGATCGAGCCGCGGCAACCTGAGGCGCAAGCCCCAGGGAATGCAATATCGAAAAACAAACAGATTTACGTTTTTGAATTTCAGATCGAATTTAGAAGTAAACGGAGAAGAATCATGGCGGACATTCAGCAGTTGGAAGATCAGATCGTTGCTCTCACCCTCCTCGAGGCGTCGGAGCTGGTGAAGAAGCTTGAAGAGCGTCTCGGCGTTTCCGCCGCGGCAGCGGTTGCGGCAGCCCCTGCGGGCGGCGGCGCGGCAGCGGCAGCGCCGGTCGAAGAGAAGACCGAGTTCACCGTCATCCTCAAGGATGCCGGCGCGAACAAGATCAGCACCATCAAGGCTGTACGCGAAGTCACCGCCCTCGGCTTGAAGGAAGCCAAGGACCTGGTCGACGGCGCTCCCAAGCCCTTGAAGGAGAATGTGTCGAAGGACGAGGCGGCTGCGATCGCCAAGAAGTTCGACGGCATCGCTTCAGTCGAAATCAAGTAAAAGCTTTTCGGCAGATGTCCTTTGTTTTTGGGACTTTGCTGAAGGCATTTTGGGACAGCGGGAGGCTCGGCAAGGTGACTTGCCGGGTACTCCCGCGACCTTGCATTTGCATGCTGCGCAATTATGCGGTATCCTTTTCGATGGGAGAAGGTCCGCGACTGCCAGCGTGCAGCGCATTTCGGGTCACCCAAAAATCTTAGGCAGCATCTGTACTATCCGGTTCATCCTGGCAATGCGAAGCAGGTTATGGAGCCGGCCAGCGTGGGTTTCGAGCGGCGGATCCTCACGATGAAACTTGAATACCAGCGGCAACCTTGAGACTCGGCCAGTTTCAAGAGGCGGCGACTATACCTCGTTCTATTCAGCAATTAATGCAAGCAGCATCACCTGCGCTCACGGGACCCTCTGTCCCCAGGGGCGCTTTCGCTGTTTCACAGAACAACTAGTCTCCCGGGCCCCTTCCGCCTGCACTCATGTGCAGTACGGCATTTTTAGCAGCTTCGCTTGTGGATTCCCAAATCGCACGCGAAAGCCAAAGTTTTCAGGGCCCCGCAGAATGCTTCGCGGGGAGTAGCACAGTGCGCTGAGGCAACGTCGCCGCGAGGAGCGACGGTACCGGAAGGGCGCAAAAGAAGTCCAACGGAGCAGCCCCCAAACGGGCCGCTCCCCTCCGAAATCGGCCACCACGGACATTTCGGGGGCCTCGAGTCACGCAACAGGAGAGAGCATGCCGAATCCCAACAATCGCGACACCAACATCGCAATGCGCGCTATCCGCCAGCGCCTGGATTTCTCGAAGATCCCGACGAGCATCCAGATCCCCAACCTCATCGAGGTCCAGCGCCGTTCGTACGAGCGCTTCCTGCAGATGGACAAGCTCCCCCAGGAGCGCGAGGACAATGGCCTCCAGTCTGTATTCACCAGCGTTTTCCCGATCACCGACTTCCGCAACGTCTCCGAGCTCGAGTTTGTCGACTTCTCCATCGGCAACTGGGAGTGCAAGTGCGGCTACCTCAAGGGCCTCAACCACCTGCGCACGGCCTGCACCAACTGCGGCCACATGGTCATCACCGATCCCTTCCACCCGGGCGACGTGCTCTGCAAGTTCTGCGGAACGTACAACAAGAACACGCCCGACTTCTGCACCAAGTGCGGCGACCCTGTCGGCCTGCAACTGAAGTACGACCAGGCAGAGTGCGAAGAGCGCGGCATGACCTATTCGGCGCCGCTGAAGGTCACGATCCGGCTGAAGATTTTCGACAAGGACCCCGAGACCGGCGTCAAGAGCCTGCGCGACATGAAGGAGCAGGAAGTCTTCTTCGGCGACATTCCTTTGATGTCCGCCAACGGCACCTTCATCGTCAACGGGACAGAGCGCGTCATCGTTTCGCAGTTGCACCGCTCGCCCGGCGTCTTCTTCGAGACGGCGAACAACCGCACCTACTTCCTGGGCAAGATCATTCCGTACCGCGGCAGCTGGGTGGAGTTCGAGTACGACCAGAAGAACATCCTGTACGTCCGCATCGATCGCAAGCGCAAGTTCCTGGGCACGATCTTCCTGCGCGCGCTCGGCCTGCGCACGGATGAGGAAATCCTCAAGACCTTCTACACCGTCGACACCATCAACGTGAAGGACGGCAAGCTCATCTGGAACGTCGCGGGCGCGGACAAAGCGACCAACCTGCTCGGCATCAGGTCTGCCGCGATTGTGCAAACCGGAAAAGAGCCGATCGTCAACGCCGGCCACAAAATCTCGCCGTCTGTGCTTAAGAACCTGCGCGCGAGCAACGTTGCTACGGTTGAAGTCGAAACGTCGGAGTTTGACGGCGCGATGACCGCTGCCGACGTGATCGACATGGCGACGGGCGAGCTGCTCTACGAAGCCAACCAGGAACTGACCGCCGACAAGCTGCACAAGATTCTGCAGACCGGCGCCACCACGTTCGAGGTCTTCTTCCCCGAGCGCGACGACGTGGGCAACATCATCGCCAACACCCTGCGCCGCGACAACGTGCGCAAGCCTGAGGAAGCTCTCATCGAGATCTACCGCAAGCTGCGCCCGGGCGACCCACCGACGCTTGACACCGCAACTGCACTGTTTGAAGGCATGTTCTTCGATCCGCGTAAGTACGACTTCTCGCGCGTCGGCCGTCTCAAGTTCAACATCAAGCTGTACGAGAACCAGGACCCCTCCGGCCTCGACAAGCGCACGTTGACGCCCGAGGACTTCTACGGGACGATTCGGTACCTGCTGAAGCTGCGCAAGAACATCGGCAACGTGGATGACATCGATCACCTTGGCAATCGCCGCGTTCGCGCTGTAGGCGAGCTGATGGAGAACCAGTTCCGCATCGGCCTCGTCCGCATGGAACGGGCGATCAAGGAAAAGATGTCGGTGTATCAGGAGATGTCGACCGCGATGCCGCACGACCTCATCAACGCCAAGCCAGTGATGGCCGCGATTCGTGAGTTCTTCGGTTCGTCGCAGCTCTCGCAGTTCATGGACCAGACCAACCCGCTGTCGGAGATCACGCATAAGCGCCGCCTCTCCGCCCTTGGGCCTGGCGGTTTGTCCCGTGAGCGCGCCGGCTTCGAAGTCCGCGACGTGCACCCCACTCACTACGGCCGCATCTGCCCGATTGAGACGCCTGAAGGCCCGAACATCGGCCTGATTTCGTCGCTCTCCTGCTTCGCGCGCATCAACGAATACGGCTTCATCGAGTCGCCTTACCGTCGCGTCAAGGACGGCACGGTGCTCGACTACGTTGCCGTGTCGAATGCGGGTGAGTCTGGCCTGCGTCAGGGCGATTACCTCGAAGTTTCCGACGCGAAGAAGCAGAACAAGGCACTCAAGGCCGCGGGCAAGCGCACCATGGACCTCGAGCCCTTCTCGTTCTACTTGTCTGCATGGGAAGAGGACCGTCACACGATCGCGCAGGCCAACATCGATCTCGATGCCGACCTCAACATCACCGAAGACCTCGTCAACGCGCGTAAGCAGGGCAACTTTGTGCTGGTGCCGAAGGGTGAAGTCGATTACGTCGACGTCTCTCCCAAGCAGCTTGTGTCGGTTGCCGCCTCGCTCGTTCCGTTCCTTGAGCACGACGATGCGAACCGCGCCCTGATGGGTGCGAACATGCAGCGCCAGTCCGTGCCTCTTCTTGTCGCTGAAGCGCCATTTGTCGGCACCGGCATGGAAGGCGTTACCGCGCGCGACTCCGGCGCGGTCATCCTGGCCAAGCGTAACGGCATTGTCGATTCGGTCGATTCCGAGCGCATTATCGTGCGCGTAGAAGGCGAGCATCACCCCACGCAGCTTTCGCGTGAGGTTGGCTCGGACATCTACCAGCTCACGAAGTTCAAGCGCTCCAACCAGAACACCTGCATCAACCAGAAGCCGATCGTCCGCAAGGGTGATCGCGTGATCAAGGGTCAGGTGATTGCGGACGGTCCATGCACGGAGCAGGGCGAGTTGGGTCTCGGCCGTAACGTTCTCGTGGCCTTCATGCCGTGGCGCGGGTACAACTTCGAGGACGCGATCCTCATCTCCGAAAAGCTCGTGAAGGAGGACTACTACACGTCCATCCATATCGAGGAGTTCGAGATTGAAGCTCGCGACACGAAGCTGGGGCCGGAAGAAATCACGCGCGATATCCCCAACGTCTCCGAGCACGCTCTGCGTGATCTGGACGAGTCGGGCATCATCCGCATCGGCGCAAAGATCGGGCATAACGACATCCTGGTCGGCAAGGTAACTCCCAAGGGCGAAACACAGTTGACCCCTGAAGAGAAGCTGCTTCGCGCCATCTTCGGCGAGAAGGCCGGCGACGTTCGCGACGCCTCGCTGACATGCCCTCCGGGCATCGAAGGAACCGTGGTCGACGTTCGCATCTTCTCCCGCAAGGGCCAGGAGAAGGACCAGCGTGCGATGTTGATCGAAGGCGAGCAGATCGAGAAACTCGAGCGCAACCTCGCCGACGAAATCCGCATTCTCACCGACGAGCGCTTGAAGCGTCTTGAAGGTATCTTGGGGACGAAAGAGGTTCTGGCTGATCTCCACGACGAGCGCACCAACAAGAAGCTGTTGTCGAAGGGCGACATCCTCACCCGCGACATCATCGAGCTGATCTCGACGCGCAACCTGAAGCGTATTCGCTACGCCGACAAGGACCCGCGCGTAAATGAACAAATAGACGAGATCGAGGAGATGACCAGTCGCCAGATCGACGTCTTGCGCAAGATCACCAACGAGAAGATCTCGAAGATGCAGAAGGGCGATGAACTTTCGCCCGGCGTCATCAAGATGGTGAAGGTCTACATCGCGATGAAGCGCAAGCTTTCGGTCGGTGACAAGATGGCCGGACGCCACGGTAACAAGGGTGTGATCGCCCGCATTCTGCCGGAAGAGGACATGCCGTACCTCCCCGACGGAACGCCGGTGGAGATCGTCTTGAACCCGCTCGGTGTGCCTTCGCGTATGAACGTCGGTCAGATTCTTGAAACGCATCTCGGCTGGGCTGCACACAAGCTCGGCGCGATGGTTGCCGATCTCGCAGCACAGCGCGAGAAGGCCTCCGAAATCCGCGAGATCTTCGCGGAAGCGTTCAAGAACACCGCCGCTCTGACGCAGCTGATGCACCTCGACGACGAGCAGACCATGCGCGTTGCCGCCGGCATGAAGCGCGGCATCTGGTTCGGCACGGCAGTCTTCGACGGCGCGAAGGAATCGGAGATCAAGGCACTGCTTGCAGCGGCCGGTCTCCCCAGCTCCGGCAAGACACCGATGTTCGACGGCATGACAGGCGATCAGTTCGAGCAGCCCGTCACGGTTGGCTACATCTACATGTTGAAGCTCTCCCATCTTGTCGACGACAAGATCCACGCTCGTTCGATCGGACCGTACTCGCTCATCACGCAGCAGCCGCTGGGTGGCAAGGCGCAGTTCGGCGGGCAACGATTTGGCGAAATGGAAGTCTGGGCGTTGGAAGCATATGGCGCCGCGTACATCCTGCAGGAGCTGCTTACCGCGAAGTCCGACGATGTCTTTGGCCGTACCAAGATTTACGAGGCCATCGTCAAGGGTGAGGCCGCGATCGAACCCGGCGTGCCGGAGTCGTTCAACGTTCTCATCCGCGAGCTGCAGTCTCTGTGCCTCGACGTCGAGCTGGTCAAAACGCCAGTGCCAATCGACGCCGCCGCACTGGATGAGGAAACAGAACTCGCCGTCGCCGACTAACTGAGCTTCTAGCCGTTAGCTTCTAGCTCTTAGCTGGAGGCTAACGGCCAGCAGCCGACACTGCACCAAGGGCCAACGGCCAATAGCCGACACTGCCAAAGGCCAACGGCCCCTAGCTGGACCGCAGCAAGGGCTGAAGGCCCGACATATACCAGCCTAGGGCGCAGCCCTAGGTAAGCGAAGTAGAAAAAGTTAGAGGGCTGAAGGCCCGACATATAAGTTCCAGAACCAAGGCCCGCGATAGCCGAAATATCGCAAGAAACACGCAACACCACAATCGAAGACAAAAAGGCAACAGCACCAGAACCACCGGCAACGCGATGCGCCGAAAGTTATCGCCAGACATCAACCGCAGAGCTTTTAGCTAAGAGCTAGAAGCTAACAGCTAAAAGCTACTGCCACGGAGACGCAAACTATGTTCCGCTCCAGCCCATTTGAACTGACCGGCCCCATCACCGACTTCGACGCCATCAAGATCCAACTGGCCTCCCCCGAGAAGATCCGCTCGTGGTCGCATGGTGAAGTCACCAAGCCTGAAACCATCAACTACCGCACGTTCAAGCCCGAACGCGACGGCTTGTTCTGCGCGCGCATTTTTGGACCCATCACCGACTGGGAATGCCTCTGCGGCAAGTACAAGCGCATGAAGCACCGCGGCGTCATCTGCGACAAGTGCGGCGTAGAAGTCACGCTCAGCAAAGTCCGTCGCGAACGCCTCGGCCACATTGAGCTCGCATCGCCCTGCTCGCACGTCTGGTTCTTCAAGGGCCTGCCGTCGCGCATCGGCCACCTGCTCGATATCTCGCTGCGTGAGCTCGAAGCAGTGTTGTACTTCGAGTCCTACGTAGTCGTCGATCCAGGCGACGCGCCCGTCAAGGAGCGCGAAGTCATCAAGGACGAGACCCGCTTCCGCGAGCTCGACCAGCAGTACCGCGTCTCCGGCTTCAAGGCCATGATGGGTGCTGAGGCGATCAAGGAACTGCTCAAGCGCGTCGAAATCATCGAGCTTTCTATCGAACTCCGCGAGCGCATGAAGACCGAGACTTCGCTGCAGAAGAAGCTCAAGTACGCCAAGCGCCTCAAGGTTGTCGAAGCTTTCCGCAAGTCCGACAACAAGCCGCAGTGGATGATCCTCGACGTGATCCCCGTGATCCCGCCCGAGCTTCGCCCGCTCGTGCCGCTGGACGGTGGACGTTTCGCGACGTCCGATTTGAACGACCTCTATCGCCGCGTCATCAACCGCAACAACCGCCTCAAGAAGCTCATGGACCTCCATGCGCCTGAAGTGATTGTGCGTAACGAAAAGCGCATGTTGCAGGAAGCTGTCGACGCACTCTTCGACAACGGCCGCCGCGGCCGTGTGCTCCGCGGTGCCAACAACCGTCCGCTCAAGTCGCTCTCCGACACCCTCAAGGGCAAGCAGGGCCGCTTCCGCCAGAACCTTCTCGGCAAGCGCGTCGACTACTCCGGCCGTTCGGTCATCGTCGTCGGCCCCGAACTGAAGCTGCACCAGTGCGGTCTTCCCAAGAAGATGGCGCTCGAGCTCTTCAAGCCGTTCATCTATCACCGCCTCGAGCAGACCGGCCACTGCACCACCATCAAGCAAGCGAAAGAGATGGTCGAAATGCAGGAACCCATCGTCTGGGACATCCTCGAAGAGGTCATCAAGGACCATCCGATCCTGCTGAACCGTGCTCCGACCCTCCATCGCCTCGGCATCCAGGCGTTTGAGCCGGTGCTCGTCGAAGGCAAGGCAATCAAGATCCACCCGCTCGTTTGCACGGCGTTCAACGCCGACTTCGACGGCGATCAGATGGCCGTCCACATCCCGCTGTCGCCTGAAGCGCAGATCGAAGCTTCAGTCCTGATGCTGGCGTCGCACAACATCCTGTCCCCGGCCAGCGGTCAACCGATCACTGTCCCCACGCAGGACCTCGTCCTCGGCATCTACTACCTGACGAAGGCGAAGATCGGCGCCAAGGGTGAAGGCCGTGTGTTCGCGAACATCGAAGAAGTCCTCATGGCCCTCGAAGCCCAGCAGGTTGAAACGCTGACGCCTATCCGTCTGCGCTATACCGGCCCGGTCCTCGACATGACGACTGCCTACGACGATCAGGACATCAACCACACCGAAGCGGTCGAGTTCAACAAGCAGTTCATCACGACCACCGTCGGCCGCGCGATCCTCAACGACCGTCTTCCCGACGGCATGCCGTTCGTCAACGGCCTGCTCAAGAAGAAGGGCATGGGGCAGTTGATCAACTACATCTACCTCAACCTCGGCCTCGAAGTGACGGTCAAGACGCTGGACAAGATCAAGGAGCTCGGCTTCCAGTACGCGACGCGCTCCGGCCTCTCCGTCGGCCTCGACGACATGGTCATTCCCGACTCCAAGTACACGCTCGTCCACGATGCTGAGAAGCAGGTCATCGCGATGCAGCAGCAGTATCTGGATGGCTCGATCACCAATCTGGAGCGCTCCAACAAGGTTACCCAGATGTGGTCCGGCGTCACCGAGCGCGTTGCCGACGAGATGTTCAACAACATGAAGCGCGCGGACAAGGAAGGAGCCATGAACCCGATCTACATCATGGCCGACTCCGGCGCCCGCGGTTCGAAGCAGCAGATTCGTCAGCTGTCGGGCATGCGTGGTTTGATGGCCAAGCCCTCCGGCGAAATCATCGAGACCCCCATCACGGCGAACTTCCGTGAAGGCCTCACCGTGCTGCAATACTTCATCTCGACGCACGGCGCACGTAAGGGCCTCGCCGATACCGCACTCAAGACCGCCGATTCCGGCTACCTGACCCGCCGTCTCGTCGACGTCGCGCAGGACGTCATCATCAGCGAGCATGATTGCGGCACCGTCGAAGGCATTTACGTCATGCCCATCATCGAAGGCGGCGAGACCATCGAACCGTTGCGCGACCGCATCATCGGCCGCGTCACGCTCGAGAAGCTCAAGGACTTCGAAGGCAAAACCATCGTCGAAATCAACCAGGAAATCGACGAAGACAAGGCCTCCGCAGTTCAGGCAGCGGGCATCGAACGCGTCAAGATTCGCTCCGTGCTTACCTGCGAATCCAAGCGCGGCTGCTGCATCCTCTGCTACGGCCGTAACCTCGGCTCGGGCAAGATGGTCGAGATGGGTGAAGCTGTCGGCGTAATTGCCGCTCAGTCCATCGGTGAGCCCGGAACGCAGCTTACCATGCGTACCTTCCACATCGGCGGAACCGCATCGCGCGTTCAGGACGCTTCGCACTTGGAAGCGAAAAACGCGGGCAAGATACATTTCATCAACCTTGTCACCGTCCGCTCCAACGACGGCGGCCTGGTCGCGATGAACCGCAACGGCTCCATCGCCATCATCGACGAAAAGGGCCGCGAGAAGGAACGCTACGCGATCGTTTACGGCGCGAAGCTGAAGGTCGAAGACGGCACCAAGGTTAAGCTCGGCGATCTCATCGGCGAGTGGGACCCGTACACGTTCTCGATCCTCACGGAAATCGCCGGCACGGTTCAGTTCAAGGACCTGCAGGAAGGCCTCACGCTCAACGAAGAAGTCGACGAAGTCACCGGGCTCTCGCGCCTTGTGGTCGCCGACTCCTCCGACGAGAAGCGTCAGCCTGCCATCATCATCAAGTCCGCCAAGGGAAACAAGCGTTACCTCATGCCCTCACGCGCTCACTTGATGGTGCAGGACGGAGACGAGCTGCACCCCGGCGACATCCTCGCGAAGATCCCGCGCGAAACAACCCGTACGAAGGACATCACCGGCGGTCTGCCGCGAGTCGTTGAATTGTTCGAGGCCCGCAAGCCTCGCGATCCGGCGATCATCTCGAAGATCGATGGCGTGGTTCGCTTCGGCGAAGTGTCGAAGGGTCAGCGCAAGGTCTACGTCACCGCGGACAACGGACAAGAGGAAGAGTACAGCGTTCCTCGCGGCGTTTACGTCAACGTTCAGGAAGGCGAGCGGCTGCGCGCCGGCGATGCACTCATCGACGGTCCCCGCAACCCG
>DASRLB010000085.1:0-9694 GCA_035648695.1 Acidobacteriaceae bacterium
GCATTCGAGGTCACGTGCGGACTTGGGACTAATCGCGCAAAAGTTTACCTCGACGACGAGCTCGTGCTCAATAGGCTTGGAAAACTGAACCCGGTACACGCGCCACATGATGCCGTTGGTAAGCAGCACCCATTCCACGCCCTGGTTGGCGGCATAGTCGACCCATTCCGAAGACCCGCCAGAGGGGAACACATTCTGGGCGTGGGCGGTGGACATAGCCGGCGATAGGGCAGAGATAAGTCCGGCCTAGAAAATCCCCGCAACCAGCAGATTTCCCGCTGGCGGCGCAATGGACGGTTTTTCGTTTCGCGCGAGGATCATGTGTTTCGCAAGCCGCATCAGAATTGCCTTTCCTGAAGAAATCAACATTGGCCGCCACTTCGGCAGGAATCCGCTCGTCTATTTTCGCCTTGCTGTTCTAATTGGTGTGCCTGGTAGTTGCGCTCGGACTGCGCGATGCCGTTGAGGGTACCGATCGGAGCGCGGTTGCCGGCACCCATCTGCGCATTCATCCTTTGTTGCACCTTGCCATTCGTATAGTCGGCGAGTTCTGTTTCATCGCGGAATTGCGGTGTGTCCGCTCGGCTGAGCCAATCCGCATTCCATTTTGCGCGTCCGTCGCCTTGCTTGGCCGCTTGGTCCAGCCAAAAAATGGCGGTTCGCCGATTGCGCAGAACGCCCTCGCCGAATTCATAGGAAAGGCCGAGGGCAAATTGCGCCTCGGGCATGCCCTGGCGCGCGCTTGCCTCATAAAGTTGGGCCGCCTTGGGGACGTTTTTGGCTACCCCTTCGCCTTCTTCATACATGCCGCCCAGCGAGTACTGAGCGTCGCGATTCCCGCGCATGGCGGCCTCTGTGTACCACTTCACAGCCTGACCCAGATCTTTGGGCACCCCTTGGCCGTCGTAATACATGTTTCCAAGCACGGCCATGGCGCGCGGATGTCCAAGATTGGCGGCCTGCGAATAGACCGCAAACGCGCCCCTATAATCCTTCCGCTCGTAGAGTGCGGTGCCCTTTTGCAAGAGCGCTTCCGCCGCTGGCGAAGGCGTGGCCATTCGGGTCGGTAGAGCGGGCAATGGTGGTGCCGGACGGACGGTATTAGCCGCATTTACCGCAACCATAGTGTTAACGGGTGGTGCGCCGAGATTGGCATTGACCGGGAAAACATAGGGATAGTGATCGGTGTTCGCCTGAAGCGACCATGTCAGCGTTGCGCGCTCACCCGACGAGCCCTCAACATCAAGCGACGCTTCTTTCAGGCTGGCAGACATGCCCTGCCGCTTTGCCTGCAGCAGTGCGGCCGGCAGATCCAGGAACGGCAGCGGGATGGCGCCTCCATCGTTCGCGGAGACCGGAGGCTGGACCTGTGATGTCATCCGTCCATTTATGTATGTCGCCGAAAACCGGTTCGCAGTGGACGGCGACCGGAAACCGAACTCCAGGGCGTAGTCCATGCTTTGGCGTGCCTGCACCTGTATCAGCATGGCGTCGGGCCGCCACTTGTGGGCAAGCGCCAATGCCTCAGCGGCATGCCGAGGAACGTTACCGGGAACAGGCGCGGCATTGGCGATTGCTGAACAGGCCAAACCAAAGAACATGACCGTGGCTGCCACGCCTATCGCGGCTCGACTTTTCAATATTCCGTTCATCGAAACTGCCCTTCCTGATCTGGACGCCGATAACCAATTGGAAAAACTACATTCTTCTATTCAAGCGGGATTGTCTTTATCAGTCCTTTTGGGGGAGCATTGCCATTCAAGAACTCGATCTCGAATACAGGCTGCCGTCCATCAGGGCCGGCGCGAAAGGTACCGCCGATCGTTTTGTAGACTCTGGTGCCGCCATCGACGCTCGTAATCGATCCGGAGAGGGGTTGTCCGTCATAATGATTGGGGCCAAGGCAGAGGTAGAGGTCCTCGTAGCCGACGATTTTGCCGACGGTTTTGCCGATTCTTCGCATGCCCTTCAGTTGGCAATTTCCAGCGGTTGCGTCGGCAAACAAGACATAGCTTGACGTCTTCGCGTTGATCTTGCCTCCGCCTCCCGGCTGGCTTGAGCCCTGGCCCGCATTTCCACGCAAACGCTGCTTGGGAGAGACCGGCCGTAATGGCGCCGCCGGCGTATCGGGCGCCTCGCGAGCGGGGCCTCTCTCAGCTTTACCTTGAAGATAGGGCGGCTTTTTCCCCGGTTCGAGGCATAAAAGCGGATGGTTGTTCGGACCCTCCGGGAATTGGAACTGGGGGTTGGCGTGACACCACTTGTCCTGGCCCGTGTTATTGTACGGATCCCCGGTAAATTCCCAACCATCGCGCTCGTCTGGCCGAGCATCCGGCCGGTTGCCAGGAGTGGTGTTGAAGAATTGGTCCTGACCGGCGGTGTTGCTGTTGGACCGGCCCTGACCCAGGGCCGAATGCCATGGTGTCACGCACAATGGCGAGCAGACCATAAGCAACGTAAGCTTCAATGTACGCGTCATACCCACCTCGTATCGGAGATGCCCAAGCCCTGGCTAATGAGCGGTACCTTGCCGCAGCTGGTATCTCGCATCTCCCCGCCGAACTATCTACAAGACAATGTCATCGAGCAATGAGGCAGCGGTCCTACGACCCTATGGCTAGGGTGCACGACCGGGGCCCTGCCGATTTAGCTTTTGAACCTAGATTAGCACGCACTGATTGCCCAGGCCGGTCGCCTTCGCTATGATCGGGAAATGCGCGCTATTTCCAAAATAGTCTTTGCGGGTCTGGCTTTGTTGTTGTCCCTAGCGGACGCCCAGGCAGCTGAACAGTCGCGCCTGCCCGCCGACCAAGCTGTGCAGCAGAATATCTCCCGGGCTTTAGTCCAGGCGGGAATAGATCCCCGGCGAACGTCAGTGCAGGTAGTCACCACATCCGACCATGTTGTCTATCTCAGCGGCCTGATAAGCGACCGAGATACGATCAAGCTGGCCGGTAGGGTTGCCACCAAGACCGCGCCGTCCTGGCGCGTCGTCAACAATATCCGGGCGAGTTTCTACGACGATCCAAATCATGTGAACGCGGATAAGACGAAGTAGAGAACCATCCCTCCCGGGCCAACGCGGGGAGAAGGCACCTTCAATACTTTGAGGATCAGCGCTTAACGGTCAGGGTTAGTGCCCAAGTCTGGGTATTCTTCATCACATGGCGCGCATCCACTATAACCGTCTCCCCGCTGGAGATTTGCCAGGTTGTCATTCGGTCGCCGACCCTCTTCTGAAAACCAGCAAGACATTGCTCGGTCTGATGGACCGTATATTTGTATCTGGCATTGACGGCCGCCGCCTGCTCTTTCTCCCAGCTGCAGAAGTAAGAAATGTTCCGCCTGTCTGTGTCCACGGAACAGTTGGTCGCAAAGGGAAGCAAAAGTTTTGCGTTGCGCCAGCTTGGAATGATTTCATCTTTCGAACCGGCAAGATTGGCGAAATTCATTCGCGCGGAGCCGATCGCTGTTTTGAGGTTGGGGCAGAAATCGTCGGCCCGTGCTGTGGACTTCTGGGGCGGTACGGCCGTGTCTGCCGCACTTAGGATCGCCTCTAGGCCGTTGCCTGCGAGGATCGAGAGCTGGCTCGGTTAGTTAAGACAGATTTCGGCGGTTCGTAGGTGAAATCCCTACGGTGGTTAGCATCCGTGGGCTGGTCGCCCACGGGTGGCCCGAATGTTCATCAGGCTGCGTTCTGTAAGGTTGGTTGGGTGAAGTATGCCTCGTCGGGAGTGCGGTCGCCCAGCGCGGTGTGTGGGCGGCGGCTGTTGTAGAAATCCAGGTAGCGTCCGACGCCGGCTTTGGCTGCGCTGACACTCTCGTAGGCGTGCAGGTAAACCTCCTCGTACTTGATCGAGCGCCACAGCCGTTCCACAAATACGTTGTCGCGCCAGCAGCCCCGGCCGTCCATGCTGAGCGCCACGCCGCGGCCGTGCAGCATCGTGGTGAAATCATCGCTGGTGAATTGCGAGCCCTGATCGGTGTTGAAGATTTCCGGCTTGCCGTAACGGGTGATGGCTTCCTCAACGGCCTCGATGCAGAAATCCGCTGTCAGCGTATTCGACACGCGCCACGCCAGCACGCGACCCGTGGCCCAGTCCATGACCGCTGCCAGGTAGATGAAGCCACGCTGCATCGGCAAATAGGTGATGTCCATCGCCCAGACCTGGTTGGCGCGCTCGATCGTGAGATTGCGCAGCAGGTAGGGGTAAATCTTGTGGGCCGGATGCCGCTTGCTGGTATTAGGCTTGCGGTACAGCGCCGCAATGTCCATTTTCGCCATCAGCGTGCCAATGTGCAGGCGACCAGCGGGGGGATGCCCTTCGCGCCGAAGAATCTTGCACAACTGACGCGCGCCCAGAAATGGGTATTCCAAGTGCAGCTCGTCGATGGCACGCATCAACGCCAGATCCTTCTCGGACGTGGCAGTCGGAAGGTAATACACGTTCGCGCGCGAGACCTCCAGCAACTCCGCTTGCCGCTTTACCGACAGCGGATGGGTCTTGAGGATCATCGCTTTGCGCTCGCATCGCCGACGCGACCGAGCGCGACTTCCAAAAAATCAACTTCCAATGCCAACTGTCCGATCTTGGCCTGCATCTCCTTGGCACTCGGACCCTGCTCGCTGCCGCGCTTCTTGCCTGGCGTCAAGAACACGCCGATGGCACCGTCCAGCAATTGCGTCTTCCATTGCGTTATCTGGCTGCCATGCACGTCGTACTTCTCGGCCAGTTCCGCCAGCGTCTTGTCGCCCTTCAACGCCGCCAAGGCTACTTTCGCCTTGAACGCCGCCGTGTGGTTCCGTCTCGGCCTTCTCATTGCACTGCTTCTTTGCAGGCGATATCCTCGCCCATCTGAGCAGGTCTTTCACTTAAACGCCAGTCTCATTTTCGCGAGCCAGCTCTGCTCCCAGTGGCTCCGTTTCGCGCAGCGCTCCCGCTGAATTTGCATGACGCTGGACGTATGGCACTCGACCAAGCACTGTGGCCTGGAATGGGCCGCGGCAGGGGTGGCTACCCATGTGACGTGAAGTTAGGCTACATCGGCGTTTCAACGTTCCAACAGCGGTACCAGCGACAGTTGCATCAGTGCTGGCAGGACATCGCACGTTCTGCCTGGACCTACTCGTACAAGCAGGTCGTCGCTTGCGAGCGGTGCGGTGCGCTGACCTCAGAGCGCGCTACGGAGTGAGTATTGCCTACAGTCCGCGACACCCACCATGCCAGCAACGTAACCGTCACCGACGACGTCAGGCCCCGATCGTTGAAATATCGCGATGACGATAAACCGGCTGCAAGGGCTTACCTGAGAAGTGGTTACCCAGTGGATACCCGGAGACTTTAGACGAGCGCCAGCGCTGGCGAATCGTCCGTAAGCAATTGATTTGTTGGCTCCCCGACCTGGGCTCGAACCAGGGACCTGCGGATTAACAGTCCGCCCGATAGCGTCGCGCTTTGGTACATGAAATGATGTAGTTAGCGTATTTCACTGGGGTCCGAAAGGCGCCGGTTAATGCGTTCTGGATGCCCTTCGCATCCGCCTGCTAGACCCCGCGAATCATCCTCCTTGACGAACGTTCGTCTACGTGCGGAACGCCGCGCCGGCGAACTCAGAAGGAATTGGCGCGAGCCACTCCAGCCGACGCTGCAGCAATCGGCGGCCACGCAAAAGCTGCCGCGTCCAGCGGCGTTACACGGCACGAATGTTCTCCTTCACCCTACGCGAAGGCGTTGACAGACACCGGCATGAGCCGGATGCCGGCGCTGGTAGACTTTCCGGATGCGCAGCACCATCCGCCCCTGCCCGTTCTGCGCATGCCCGCATTGCGAAGTCGTGGAGGGCGACGGCCAGCCAGGCGATGCCTTCGTGGTCGCGTGCATTGAGTGCGGGGGCGCCGGCCCGATGGCGATCGACGCGGAGTCCGCGATCGATCTATGGAACGACCGGAAATGCATCCAATGAGGCGCCGCGTCGCGTGGGCCGGTCGACCATTCCAATGACGCAAGTCCGCAAAATTGATCCAGAAGATGAAAGGTGCCGGCACTATTACTTGGTCGATGCCAATTTTCTCGCCAACAAACACATTCCGGCGTCCCGGATTTCAAATTCGGTCGACCGCGATCGCGTTGTCGCCTGTCAAGAATGGTGGCACCAAATCGACGCACAGCTAGCCAGCGACCACGCGCGCGTTTACGTTCCCGACATCTGCATCGCCGAGGCGTTCAAAGTGCTCGCCAAGAAATATTATTCAGAGAGAGTCTTCGCGAGCGCCCGGTCCTACCACTACGCCAAATCGAAATTGTCGAAGGATATTCGAACGAACAGTAGAGACCTGCAATCGCATGCGCGCAAAGTGAAGTATCACGATATTTCGACGAACCGAGACATTGTTATTGGCGTCGATCGTTTCTTCGAAACATTCATGAAGCACGGTCACAAAGTACAGATAGGAGATCTCATATTCGCCGCGACAGCCAAGTACCTAATGGATTTCTACGACATTGCGAAAGACTATTTACACATCGTCACTCTGGATAGACCATTGCGTCGCGGAATCGCAAAGATGAACTTTCTCCCACGCGCGTATGATCCGACGGAGCGCGCGCATCGCGCGCACAGGATATTTGATTGTGATTGAGCTTCCCGCAGGTCTGTGGCCGTATCGGACTCGTCATTCTGGCCCTGCACTCGTCGTGACACGCCGAACGGGGAGCCACTCGCGTGTCACGTGCACGCCGCCACCGTTCCCAGTTGTCCTCTCTGATGTGCGGCCGCTACGAACTCCACACGCACCCCGCCGCGATGGCGCTAGCCTTCGGTATCCCGATTCCGCCAGACATCGAGCCGCACTACAACATCGCGCCGAGTCAGATGCAACCAGTCGTCCGACTCGCGAAGGACGGCACGCGCGAGCTCGCCGCGATGCGCTGGAGTCTGGTGCCGCATTGGGCGACGGACAAGTCGATTGCCTACAAGACGATCAACGCTCGAGCGGAGACCATCGCCACGGCGCCGGCATTCCGCGACGCATTCAAGCGCCATCGTTGCCTGATTCCGGCGACAGGGTTCTATGAGTGGAAGAAGGTTGGCGCCGGCAAGCAGCCGTACCACATCGGGATGATCGACGGCGCGCCGTTCGCGTTCGCGGGCCTGTGGTCGAGTTGGAAGAATCCCGAGGGCGAATGGATGGACACCTACACCGTTGTCACCACGACGCCCAATGAGCTCGCGGCGAAGGTGCATAACCGCATGCCGGTGATCCTGGCCGCTGAGGACTATGCACGGTGGCTCGACGTTGCGCAGCCAAACGCTGGTGAGCTACTGCGCCCGTACCCTGCCGACGAGATGAAAGCCTATCCGGTATCGACGCGGGTCAACACGCCGAAGCATGACGATGCGCGGCTAATCGAGCGCATCGAGGTCGAAGATCCGGAGCCTTGCACGCCGCCAGGCGTCGACGAGGACTGAGTTCAGCGCAGGGAAATCTGGAAAGAGTCTGCGCTGGCCTCATTTACGGCGGACAGGTCGTGGCCGTCTTGAAACTCCCCCATACGAGCGCTGATCGTTGCACGAACCTCCGCAAGTAGTACGATTCGCCGGCTGGGCTCGGAAGCTCCAAAGGCGTCGAGCCAATCGGACCCGAACGTAATCGCGACCTTGTTAGAGCGCTCGGCCTTTCCTGGATCTTGATGGTGCAATGGCCAATCCAGAAGAAGCACCTGGTGCGGGGAGCGGCTCCAGAAACAGGCGTCGCGCTGGAACATGTCGCCGACTTGGGCGCGTATCTCCTCAAGCGCTCTCAGGTGTCGCGCGTCCAATGACGGCGAGATATCGGGTCGAACGGTCAGTGTTTCCATGTGTCCTCACGTGGGGGCGATATTCGGGACGTCGTAGAGTGGCGTCCAACCTGCGTTGTCGAAGGCTAGATGACGTGGTGCTCCATGAGAGTGCGGGTCGCGACATAAAGCAAGCCAGCTACGCCCACGACGACGCAGAACCAAAAGATTATTGCCTCGGTGTTTGAGGCTAGGCGGCGATCAGGTGCGGCGTTCTCAGTCGACACGAAGCCTTGCTCAGGGGATCGTAGCGCCTGGGCGTCACTACGCTGTCGCGCCCGCGCTGCTGCAGGAGCACCTGCCTCTAGCCAATGATGGGTCTGCGCAGCAGGAGCGGGTGACGCGTGTCGGCCATTCGAATCTATCGCATTCATGGCGGACCTCTATCGGGCGTTCGAGTTACCTCCGGCGGCGGTCAATAAGGACGCGCCGGTATCGGGATATTCCAACAAATTGACAGGACGGTGTTCTGTACGCTGCCGTACACATCGCCGTCCCGATTGTAGACTTCGCAATGGCCGACGCTACCATTCGTCCGTGCCCCCATTGCGCGCACGACCGCTGCGAGCTGCATGAGCTTCAGGACCAGCCCGAAGACGCCTGGGTGGTCTGGTGCGAGGAATGCGGGTCGCGCGGGCCCGTCGACGCAACGCCCGAAATTGCCGTGATGAAGTGGAGCCTGCGCTACGGCCACGAGGCGCCGACGCACGTGCTAGACGAGTGGAAGCATTGACGTGCGGCCGCACCGGGCATCACGCCGCACTCGCGGCAATGGCGACAGCGTTAGGTAAACTCGGCCGTCGCGAAAGGAACGCCCTTGCAAACGAAGGTCCGTGTTCTCGCCATTGCCGGCGCCCTTGCCCTCGCTGGCTTGATCTTCGTTGCGGCGACGTGGAGTTTCGTCGAGCTGATTGCGGGTATCAACGACCTCTCTGCGCGCGAACTAAGCATTCTGCGCACGCTTTGCCTCTTCGCGCCGATCATTCTGATATGCCTCGGCCTCGGCTTCCGTCGCAATAGGCAGCAACGAATTGCGCGGACGGGTCGCGATCTGCACGACCGTATAGGATCCGGCACCACCGATCGGGCCCAAAGCCGCTGACCCCGCGACTTCTGCCACAACCAACGGAGTTCAAATGGCCCTTACCAAACAACAAGCCGAGACGATCGCGGATTCACTATTTAGCTGGCGCCGGCGGCGCAAGCGACGCCACGCGAACTACCACGGTCAGGGCAGTCCCCTTGACCTACCGTAGCCGAGCAAACAGTCGACTCGATCCCCAGCAAGAATGGCTAGCTTATCGGGAAGTGGCGAGTCGGCCATTCAATCGCCATCCGGTATTCAGCGCCGTCATGTTTGTCTGTCTTGCGACGGTCTTGCTGCTTTTCTGGGCCGGTGGTCATCGACTGTCGGGCTGGGAATTCGTCTTGGCCATGGTGCTCTTACTTGTCCCTCACGTAGTCCGAGTGATGCTGGCGCGCCGGGCATTAGCTAGGACGGCGCTAGGGCGAGCATAGGAGCATGGCGGACGCGTTTCCGCGCTACATCGCATGGGGCTGTCGAACGGCGTGACCATCCGACACCGGCGCCCCCGAAATGGCCTGTCTTGATGTGCGGCCGTTACGAACTCCACACGCACCCGGCAGCGATGGCGCTGGCCTTCGGTATCCCGATTCCGCCTCCGCCGGATCATACGAGCGCGACGACTACCTTGCCTGCCTGCGCATCGCCGCGAAACCCACGATAGCCAAGAGCGCGGCAAGCATGCCTATCGCCCACTCGGAGAGCGTGGGGATGGCTGCACGACTGCCCATGAACGGGGCGCAACTGGGGGCAGTAATTGTAGCTGCAGCTG
>DASRLB010000086.1:0-2119 GCA_035648695.1 Acidobacteriaceae bacterium
CCGCGATTCCGCTGATCGCAACGCTGGGCACGGGGAGCCGGATCATTCCGGGGGGCACGGTCAGCTTTTATTCAGGGACAACCGCCAGCCATACGCTGTTGGGGATAGGTTCGGTGATTGCCGGGGCAGGCGGTGTGTATCAGGCGACGATTACGACGACCGCGCTGCGGGCGGGCACGACGAATGTCGTCGAGAATAATTCGTTCAGCTCTACTTACTCGACCTATGCGGTCTACAGCGGCGATTCCAGCTATGGGACTTCGGCTTCGGAACACGGTATCGGTGACGGTGGTGGGGCCGTCGCCGTGCGCTGTGGCGGGCAACTGCTCACTTGCCGCCACGCCGACAACCGGAGCGTACTTCGCCATCACTCCCGCAAACCCCACCATCACGGTGGCGAGCGGCCAGAGCAGTGGATCGGCGACGCTGTCGCTTGTCTCCTACGGAGGCTACAGCGGTGTGGTCAACTTCACCTGCTCAAACTTGCCGCAGTACGCAACCTGCGCGCCGTACCCCGGCGATCCTCTGGTGGTTCCGAGCGCCGCGGGGGCTGGGGCCGCGCAGAGCCAGGTGCAGTTCATCATCAACACCAATGTTCCGCCCATCGTGCCAACCGGCAGTTCGTTGTTATGGTGGATGGCGGGATTCACCGGCGGTATTCTGCTATTGCTGCGCAGACGGCTGAAGCGCGGCGGACTGAACAGGCTGGCGCTCGGTGTTGGGATGCTGATGCTTCTCGGGTACTCGGTTATGGGCGTGAGCGGTTGCGGGTCGAGCAGCAGTTCGTCGGCATTCGCTACGCCTAAGGGCACGACAAATGTTTTGGTGACCCTCCATGCGGCGCAATTTGTTGTGGGAACATCAAGTCAAACGGTGATCGGGAATGATGTCAATGCCGGTAGCTTCCAGATCGCTCTCACTGTGCAGTAAGTATGCTGCTGGGTGGCAGCGCTTATACATTCTGTTAGCTCCGCGAACAAGGGCGGCGAACGACCTTCGGACGGGTAGACCTGGGAACGCAGGGGGAGAGGCATCATTCATGGCGACTCGCCCAGTTAGCTGCGCTTCTTCGGCGTCCGTGAAAGTTGCGTGCTGGGCGGCTGCGGTCGCTTTGACGGTTTTCTTGCCGGCAGGCGCGCAGACCGGCTCGACGGATGCGGCGGTGTATCGCGACGTCCATGCAAACCCCGAAAAGCGGATCGACGACCTGCTGGCCCGCATGACGCTGGATGAGAAAATTCATGCGTTGAGCACCGATCCGTCGGTGCCGCGGTTGGGCATTGCCGGGTCGAACCATGTTGAAGGGCTGCATGGGCTGGCGCTGGGCGGGCCGGGGCACTGGGAAGGCCGGAACCAGGCGGTGGTTCCGACGACACAGTTTCCGCAGGCACGAGGTTTGGGCCAGACGTGGGACCCCGGGCTGCTGCAACAGGCGGCGGCGCAGGAGGCGTATGAAGCGCGGTTTGCGTTTGGTAAATATCATCGCGGAGGGCTGGTTGTGCGGGCGCCCAATGCGGACCTGAGCCGCGATCCGCGCTGGGGGCGGAGCGAAGAGAGCTATGGCGAAGACCCGTTCCTGGTGGGTACGCTGGCCGCGGCGTTCAGTCGCGGCTTGCAGGGGAACGACCCGCGCGTATGGATGACGGCGTCGCTGCTGAAGCATTTTCTTGCCAACAGCAACGAGGATGGGCGCGGCGGGTCGTCGTCGAACTTCGATGAGCGGCTGTTTCACGAATACTATGCCGTGCCTTTTCGCATGGCGGTAGAGACGGGCCATGCGAGCTCGATGATGACCGCGTACAACGCCTGGAACGGCGTGCCGATGGCGGCCAATCCGGTGGTGCGCGATGTCGTGATGGCGCGGTGGGGGCTTGACGGAATTGTCTGCACGGATGCGGGCGCGTTGACCAATCTGGTCAAGCTGCATCATGCGTACAAGACGCTGCCGGAAGCGGCCGCGGCGGCGATCCATGCGGGTATCAACCAGTTTCTGGATGACTATCGGCAGCCGGTGCGCGACGCGCTGGCGCAGAAGCTGATTACGGAGCAGGATATCGATCGCAACCTGCGTGGCGTGTATCGCGTGATGCTGCGGCTTGGCTTGCTCGATCCGGCGGAG
>DASRLB010000087.1:0-49377 GCA_035648695.1 Acidobacteriaceae bacterium
ACCTACATCCAATGGTGCTCTACAACGGAGCCATCGAAGGCGAAGAGGCCCGCGCGCTGGAGTTCTCCTACGAGATCCTCCGCATGTGCGTTGACGCCGGAGGTTCCATCACGGGCGAGCACGGCGTCGGCCGCGAGAAGCAGTGTGAGATGAGCTACATGTACGCTGCTCCCGATCTCGCCACCATGCAGCGCGTCCGCCACGCCCTCGACCCGGACAACATCGCCAACCCCGAGAAGCTCTTCCCCACTCCTCGCCTCTGCGGAGAGCGCACGCACGGCGCATACAAGCCGCATCCGCTCCAGGCCGCGGGCATAGCGGAGGTCTTCTAATGCCCGACTTCGCCTCCATCGTCGGCCCCGACCACGTCACCGAAACGGCCAGCATCCTCACTGTCTCGCCCGCCTCCACCGACGAGACAGCCGCAGTCATGCGCCTCTGCGCCGAGCGCAAACTTGTCGTAAGCCCGCGCGGCGGCGACACCAAACTCAACTGGGGCAATCCCGTCACGCCACAAGTCATCCTTGATACACGCAGACTTGCTGGCGTCCGCGAACACTCCTGGCAGGACCTCACCGCCACAGTCGGCGCAGGCACCACATGGGAAGCGATGGAGTGCAACCTCGCCCAACACGGACAGCGCGTCGCCCTCGATCCACTCTTTGCTTCGACGGCGACAGTCGGCGGCATCATCGCCGTCAACGACAGCGGCGCGTTGCGCATGCGTTACGGTTCCCTCCGCGACCTCGTCATCGGCATGACCATTGTGCTGTCCGACGGCACTATCGCGCGCTCCGGCGGCAAGGTCGTCAAGAACGTCGCCGGCTACGATCTTCCCAAGCTCCTCACCGGCTCCTTCGGAACGCTCGGCATCATCACCGAAGTCACATTTCGTCTGCACCCCGTGCAGGCCACCTCCGAGACCTGGACCGTGCCATCCGACGACATACACGTTCTCGCGGAGTTGCAGCGCAACTTAACCACAGCGGCCATGAGCATCGAGAGCCTGCAAACGCGGACTGATGAAGACGGCTTCGCTTTGGATGTGCGTTTCGCCTCGCTCCCTGAAGTCCTGCGCGAACACGAACAGCGCCTCCGCGAAGTGAGCGGCGGGCTTACAACGTCCCCATCGACGCACGACGTTTGGCAGACTCGCGAACATCTGTTCAAACGCCCCGGCGCAACCATCCTCAAAATCACGGCGCTTCCAAATAAAGTGGGCGCAATCCTGCAAGGCTTCAAGAGTCTCTTGCAGAACAGCACCGTCGCCTGTGTGGCCGATGCCACGGGAATCATCACCGTCGCTCTCGCCGCGGCTCCAACCCAAATCGTCGCCATCATCCACGACCTTCGTGCGCGGCTGCGCGGCGACGGCGGCATGGTCGTCATACTTCGCGCCGCTCCCGATATTCCCGGCGACATAGACCGCTGGGGAGGTTCGCCGCCCGCCATCGCCGTCATGCGCGCAGTCAAACAGCAGTTCGATCCGGAGCGTTTACTGAACCCCGGCAAATTCGTAGGGGGCATTTAATGGCGACCATCGACGAACAGGGATTAGCACCGCAGAGCGTCGTCCAGATTGGCGCGCAACACGGCCCCAGCGCGTTCGACGCCATCCGCGCGCCCGAAGCCGCCGTCATGGACAAGTGCGTCCACTGCGGCTTCTGCCTGCCCGCCTGCCCAACCTACGTGCTCTGGGGCGAAGAGATGGACTCACCCCGCGGCCGCATCTGGATGATGCGTAAGAGCGCCCAGGGCGACGCTCCGCTCGACCAGAACTTCCGCATCCACATGGACAACTGCCTCGGCTGCATGGCCTGCATGACGGCGTGCCCCAGCGGCGTCGAGTACAACAAGCTGATCGAAGACACGCGCGGCCAGGTCGAGCGCAACATCCCGCGCCCCGTCGGCGATTCCCTCTTCCGCAAGATGCTCTTCGCCACGTTCCCCTACCCGCGCCGCCTGCGCTGGCTGGGCGTCCCCATGTCTCTCTACCAGCGTTCGGGCTTGCAGAAACTCGTCCGCGCCAGCGGCGCCCTGAAGCTCCTTCCGCGCCGCTTGCAGGCCATGGAAGACCTGCTCCCACCCGTCCCCCTGAATCCATTCCACGCACTGCCTCTGACGGTCCTGCCGCAAACGGGCACAGCATTGCGTGGACGCGTCGGGATGCTGAGCGGCTGTGTGCAGGACGCATTCTTTGCACACGTCAATGCCGCGACCGCTCGCGTCCTCGCAGCCGAGGGTTTCGAAGTAGTGATCCCTCGGCAGCAGGGATGTTGTGGAGCTCTGATGGTCCACTCGGGCCTCGATGAGCAAGCGGCAGACTTCGCGAAGCGTCTGATTGCGACCTTCGAAGCAGCCAGTGTCGATACCATCGTCATCAACGCGGCGGGCTGTGGCAGCACGATGAAAGAGTACGGGCACCTGTTGCGCGAAGATCCCGAATGGTCCGCGCGCGCCAAGGCTTTCGCGGCGCACTGCAAGGACATCAGCGAGCTCCTTCACGACTTCGGGACCGTCGCGCCGCGTTCTCCTCTGCCGATCCGCGTCGCATACCACGACGCCTGCCACCTTCGTCACGCGCAAGGCATTCACGAGCAGCCCCGCGCGCTGCTCGGCGAGATTCCTGCGCTTACAGTCGAGGAAATTCCGGAAGCTAGTCTCTGCTGCGGCTCCGCGGGCGTCTACAATCTCCTGCATCCTGAGACCGCCAACGAACTCGGCGACCGCAAAGTGCAGAACCTGCTTTCCACCGGCGCCGAAGCGGTGGTCAGCGCAAATCCGGGTTGTTTGTTGCAACTTATGAGCGGACTGCGGCGCCTCGGTCACAAGGAAATGCCGACGTTCCACATGGTCGAACTGCTTGATGCATCGATTCGCGGACTCAGTCGTGAAGAGTTGCTCAGGGGTCGCCGCAGCCTCGACGCGATGCTGGGACGTGACGCCGCAGCCGAGCATCTGACACACTAGAAGGCTCTATGAAATTTGTTGAGGAGACGTAATGACCGGAGATCGTGAAAGAGATTTGTTGAAAGCGGCAAACATGTTGATGGACGCCCGCCGCACAGGAGACAAGCTGGTGGACCTGCCCGAAGAACTTCGGCCGGTGGACGTTGAAGAAATTTATGCGGTCCACGGCTTCCTGGCCCGGGCCTACGGCGACATCGGCGGATGGAAGATCGGCGCCGGGTCTGCGGAGGCCACACCCCTGTTCGCGCCTATGCCCAAAAATTGGATGACCGCCGGCGGCACCATGTTGAGTGGCGAGCGCTTCATGTTTCGCGGCCTTGAGGCGGAAATCGCTTTTCTGGTTGGCGAAGATCTACCTCCGCGTGAGACGCCGTACACGCGCGAAGAGGTGCTTGCCGCAATGGCCTCGTGCCACCCGGCCATCGAGGAACTGGAGTCGGCGTTCGTCGATCCGCTGACGACGACGCGCACTTGCCAACTCGCCGATCTTCAGATGCACGGCGGCTTCATCTACGGCCCGGCGTTTGCTGATTGGCGCGACGTGGATTTCAGCAAGGAGCACGTCACGCTCGCCGTCGACGGCAGCGTCCGCGTCGAGCGCACCGGCTCGAACACTTCCGGCGACCTGCTGCGGCTGCTGCCCTATCTCGCCAACGAAGGCGCCGCCCGCACCGGCGGTCTGCGTCGCGGTCAGTGGATCACGACTGGTTCATGGACCGGGAATACTCTGGGCTTTGCGGGCTCGACCGTCGATGTGGAATTTTCTACCGCTGGAAATGTCAGTCTGCGCTTCGCATAACATGCAGGCACACGAAAAGGAATCACGATGATGAACTTTGGCGAAGGCGTGGAAATCCACGCCACTCTCGCGGACCGTTACAACGACATTCTCACGCCGGATGCACTGGGTTTCGCAGTCGCGCTGCAACGCGAGTTCAATGGCCGTCGCAAAGAATTGCTCGCGACGCGAGAAGCCCGTCAACTGCGGCTCGACGCCGGCGAGCGCCCCGACTTTCTTCCCGACACCGCACACATTCGTGAAGCTGACTGGACCGTTGCTCCCCTGCCCGCCGACCTGCTCGATCGCCGCGTAGAAATCACCGGCCCCGTTGACCGCAAGATGATCATCAACGCCCTCAACAGCGGCGCGAAGGTCTTCATGGCGGACTTCGAGGACTCGACCACGCCGACCTGGGAGAACCTGCTCGACGGTCAACTCAATCTCCGCGACGCCGTGCGCCGCACCATCACCTTCAGCGACCCGGCGACGGGCAAGCAATACGCGCTCAAGGAAAACTCCGCCGTGCTTTTCGTCCGCGCGCGTGGCTGGCATCTTGAGGAGCGCCACGTTTGGGTCGATGGCGAAGCCATGTCCGGCAGCATCTTCGATTTCGCGCTCTATCTCTTCCACAACGCGAAGGAACTTGTCGCTCGCGGAAGCGGTCCATATTTTTATCTGCCCAAGATCGAGTCGCATCTCGAAGCGCGCTTGTGGAACGATATTTTCGTACGTGCCGAGCCCACACTCGGACTCACACCCGGCACCATCAAGGGCACGGTGCTCATCGAAACCATCCTCGCGACATTCGAGATGGATGAAATTCTCTACGAGCTGCGAGACCACTCCGCCGGGTTGAACTGCGGGCGCTGGGACTACATCTTCAGCTTCATCAAGAAGCTCGCAGGAGATGAGTCGCTGCTTCTTCCCGATCGCGGCCAGGTCACCATGGCCTCGCCTTTTATGCTGGCCTACTCCAAGCTCTGCATCAAGACCTGTCACAAGCGAAACGTCAGCGCCATGGGCGGCATGAGCGCACTGATCCCCATCAAGTCCGACCCCGAAGCCAACGAGCGCGCCATCGCCGGCGTGCGTGCCGACAAGGAACGCGAAGCCACCAACGGACACGACGGCACCTGGGTCGCCCACCCCGGCCTCGTCCCCATCGCGCTCGAAGTCTTCGACCGCATCATGCCGCAGTCTAACCAGATCTCGAAGCAGCTTCCCGACTTCAACGTAACCGCCGCCGAACTCCTTGCCGTTCCCACCGGAACGATTACCGAAGCTGGTCTAAAACAGAACGTCGCCGTCGGCCTCGGCTATGTCGAGGCCTGGCTGCGCGGCATCGGCTGTGTTCCGCTCTTCAATCTAATGGAGGACGCCGCCACGGCAGAGATCAGCCGCGCGCAGCTTTGGCAATGGGTGCATCACCACGCCGTGCTTGAAGACGGCCGCCCCGTCACCGCCGCGCTCTGCGACCTATACATCGACGAGGAACTCGCCCGAGCACGCGAGGCGCATCCACCACCGGCACGCTACGAAGCCTACGAGCACGCCGCGTTTCTGATGCGCGAACTCATCAAGACGCTAAAGTTCCAGAACTTCCTCACGGAACCGGCCTACGCCCGCGTGCTCGACCACGAAGTGTTTACTGCATAGCAGTGAGTAGTGAAAAGTGAATAGTGAATAAAGCGCGGTCGCATTTGTTTTGTTCACTATTCACTACCCCCTATTCACTGCCCTTGTTTTATTCACTATCCCCTATTCACTGTCCTTGTTTTATTCACTATTCACTATCCCCTATTCACCGTCTCCCCATGCATCCCTCATCGCCACGACAGAATCTCACCAAAAGTCAGATTTCGTCTTTCGAGGTGGCCCGTGGCTCGTCCCTATTGGAGTGGTCAGATCCAGATTTCGCTGGTGTCCTTCGGCGTGAAGCTCTTCGTCGCGACGGAGGCGAAGAGCGAAATTCACTTCCATCAAATTTCTCGCAAAACGGGCGAGCGTGTTCGCCATCAGAAAGTCCTCGCGTCGGCAGTCGAGAACGCGCCCGACGAGGCCGCCGATCCGGTCGCGAAGGGCGAGATCGTCAAGGGCTACGAGTATCGCAAGGGCGAGTACGTCACTATCGAGCCATCGGAACTCGAACACTTGCGCGTCCCTTCCAAACACACTATGGAAGTGACACAGTTCGTCAATGAAGAAGAACTTGATCCTGAATTTTACGAAAAGCCCTACTTCGTGGTTCCCGAAAATGACGTACAGGCGGAAGCATTCGCGACCGTCCGGAAAGCTCTCATCGATACGAAGAAAGTTGCGCTCTCGAAGATCGCCTTCGGCGGCCGCGAGCACGTCGTGGCGATCAAGGCGGCGGGCAGCGACACTCATCCCGGAATGATGGCTTACACCATGCGCTACGCAGCGGAGTTGCGCGATCCGGAAGAGTATTTCCGAGACGTCAAAAAGGTCACCGTCGACTCCGACTCTCTCGCGCTCGCAAAGGAGTTGATCAAACGCAAGTCCGGAAAATTCGATCCGTCGAAATTCATAGATGGCTACGAAGTTGCGCTGAAAGAGCTCGTCGAGGCCAAGGTCAAACACGCGCCGATTCCGACAGACAGAGAGGTCAAGCCCAAGCGCGCGCAAGTCATCAACCTGATGGACGCGCTTCGCAAGAGCGTCTCCGGCAAGGGCGATGAGGACGAAGCCCCCGCTGCCAAACGGCCAGCCTCCAGGCCCGCGGAGAAAAAGCAGGATTCCAAACGCGGATTATCTCTGGTCAAAAGCGCTCCGAAGACCCACCATGTGGCGAAGACAACACACAAGCGGAAATCTGCATAGAGGCCGAACTGTATGACCGTCAAAAAGACTGCCGCAAAGAAGACAAAAACCTCCCCCAAAACGCCTGCGAAAGCCGCAACGTCAAAAGCAAAAACGTCCACCACGAAATCCCCGCAGCGGGGCAGTGCCTCGGACAGTGTCGACGAACAACTCGCGCGCTACCGCTCTATGCGCGACTTCCACGTTACCGCCGAACCGAGCGGAGACCGCAAATCTTCCAAACCCCGCCCCACCGGCGCACTTCCCTTCGTGATTCAGAAACATGCGGCGAGCCATCTGCACTACGACTTCCGCCTCGGATGGAACGGCGTCCTCAAAAGCTGGGCCGTCACCAAGGGCCCAAGCTACTATCCCGGCGACCGCCGGCTCGCAGTGCAGGTCGAAGATCATCCTATGGAGTACGGCGGCTTCGAGGGCATCATCCCCAGGGGCCAGTATGGCGGCGGCCCCGTGATGGTCTGGGACCAGGGCACATGGACGCCGCAGCCCGGCTACGAAAACGTCGACGCCGGCCTGCGCGACGGCAGCCTGAAATTCGTCATGCACGGCACGAAGATGAAGGGCAAATGGACGCTCGTGCGCATGGGCGGCAAAGCCGCGAACGAGAGCAAACCGAACTGGCTGCTCATCAAAGAGCACGACGACTTCGAGCGCGGAAAGGATGATCCGTGCGTCACCGAAGACTCCCCCAGCTCAGCCGTCACAGGCCGCACGCTGGATGAAATAGCACAGCAGGAAGACCACGTCTGGAACTCGAAGGAAACCGCTAAGCCCGGGCAGTCGTGGTATCGCCAGGCGCCGCGCTCCAAGCCCGAGCCAACCGCCCACGGCGCGCCTGATACCAGCCCGCGACAAAGTCCCAAGTCCCCTGCCACTAGGAATATCAAAGCGCCGAAGGCCCGAGACATAACGCTGAACCCCGTCTTTGAATCTCTTCCCAAAGAATCTCAACCCACCTTCCTCAAACCGCAGCTTGCGCTCGAAGCCACGAACCCTCCCGACGCGGGCGGCTGGCTGCACGAGCTCAAGCTCGACGGTTATCGCATCCAGGCGCGCAAAGACGGTGCGAAGGTGCAGATGCTTACGCGCAGCGGCCTCGACTGGACACATCGCATCCCCGCAGTCGCGCAGGCGGTCGCCGCCTTGCCCATCGGCAAAATTACCCTCGACGGCGAAGTCGTCGTCCTCGGCGAAGATGGCACGACCAACTTCGCCGACCTGCAAGCATCGTTCCAGGAAGGCGCCCACAACCCGCTCACATATTTCTGCTTCGACCTCCTGCACATCGACGGCCGCAACCCTCGCGACCTCGGCCTCCGCCAGCGCAAAGCCCTACTCGCCGATGTTCTTGCAGACCAAACCGACATCGTGCGCTACAGCGAGCACCTCGACACCGGCGGCGAGGCCATGTTTCACAAAGCCTGCGAGCTACACGCGGAGGGCATCGTCTCCAAACGCGCGGCGGCGAAATATTCACCTGGCCGAAGCGGCGACTGGCTCAAGTCGAAGTGCCTTCGCGAACAGGAATTCGTCATCGGCGGCTACACGTTCTCGTCCGAAGGGAACGACCGCATCGGTTCCCTCCTGCTCGGCTACTACCGCGATGGAACACTCATCTACGCCGGCCGCACCGGAACCGGCTTCACACAAAAGATGCGCCGCATGTTGAAGACCCAGCTTCACGAGCTGGAAGTCGACCGCGGAGCATTCGACAAAGCTCCGGCCGAAGCGCGTCGCGGCGCTCTCTGGGTCAAACCGCAGCTCGTCGCGCAGGTCCGCTTCGCGACGTGGACCGCGGACAATCTGGTGCGGCAGGCCGCCTTCCTCGGCCTCCGCGAAGACAAGCCCGCGACAGAAGTGCAGCGTGAAGAACCCACCGTCGCGCCTCGCCCGAAGTCCGGGTCGGCGAAGCTTGTGTCCGCACCGCAACTCGCGGCCAGGGCGATAAAGCCCGCTCGTAAATCGGCTAACACCGACAGCGCGCTGCCCGTCCGCCTCACGCATCCCGACAAAATCCTCGACGCGGAAACCGGCCTCACAAAGCGCGAGCTCGCCGAATATTACTGGGCCGTCGCGTCGCGCATGTTGCCGCACATCGAGGGCCGTCCACTCAGCCTGGTCCGCTGCCCGGAAGGCTCCGGCAAACTGTGCTTCTTTCAGAAGCATGTCAACCACATGCTGCCGCCCGGCATCGGCGGCATCGACGTCCCCAACAAAAAGACCGGGCTCATGGAGCCTTACATCACACTCAACACCACCGAAGCATTGGCGGGACTTGCACAAATGGGCGTTCTCGAAGTCCATCCCTGGGGCTCGCGCAACGACGATCTCGAGCATCCCGACCGCCTGATCGTCGACCTCGATCCCGACGAAACCCTGCCCTGGAAAGTATTGACCGGCGCCGCCGCCGAGGTGCGTGCGCGATTGCGCAAAGCCGGTCTGACAAGCTTTCTAAAAACGACCGGCGGCAAGGGTCTGCACGTCGTCGCGCCCATCGACCCCGAACATACGTGGTCTGAAGTGAAAGAATTTGCGCACAACTTCGTGCTCGCGATGGAACGCGACAACGCCGCACTCTACCTCACCAGGATGACGAAATCCGCGCGCAAAGGGAAAATCTACCTCGACTACCTGCGCAATGAGCGTGGTGCAACCGCCGTCGCTCCCTACTCGCCTCGCGCCCGCCCCGGCGCAACTGTTTCACTTCCACTTCCATGGAAGGATCTCGACCTTCCGAAACGCCCGGTCTTCAGCGTCAAGACTTTCGGCGAGTGGAAGTCACGGCTTTCGTCCGACCCTTGGAAAGCCATGCTCACTCTGCACCAGAAAATCGCGTGAACAGATTTCGCGCTGTCTGATCGGTATCCCCGCTCCGACTGCTGCGCGCCGTGCACTGACTTCTATCTCCTGCTCAAGCTGCTAAAATAGCTCTTTGGTTCAAGTAGGAGAACTCCATGTCAGCAGCATCCGCAACCGCCTCCCCCTCCGCCGCAACATCCGCCCCTCAAGACCTTTCGCATTGGATCGGCGGCGCAAGTGCAACCGGCTCTTCGGGCCGCTTTTCCGACGTCTATCACCCAGCTTCCGGCCGAGTGCAGTCGCGCGTTCCACTCGCCAGTGTTGAAGAAGTCGACCAGGCCGTCAAAGCTGCGGCCACCGCGTTTCCCGCGTGGTCTGCGATGCCGCCGCTACGTCGCGCGCGGGTGCTTTTCCGCTTCCGTGAAATTTACGAGCGTCGCATCGACGAGATCACCGTCACCATCAATCGCGAGCACGGAAAAGTCTACAGCGACGCCAAGGGCGAAGCCCTCCGCGGCCTCGAAGTCATCGAGTTTGCAACCGGCATCCCGCATCTGCTCAAAGGCGAATTCACCGAACAGGTGGGCAACGGAATCGATGCCTGGACGATGCGTCAGCCGCTCGGCGTGGTCGCAGGAATCACTCCGTTCAACTTCCCTTCCATGGTCCCAATGTGGATGATCCCCATCGCACTCGCCTGTGGCAACACATTCATCCTCAAGCCCAGCGAGCGCGACCCGAGCTCCGCAAACCTGATCGCCGACATGCTTCACGAAGCCGGCCTCCCCGCGGGCGTCTTCAATGTCATCCACGGCGACAAGGTTGCGGTCGACGCGATCCTCGCGCACCCCACCATCCAGGCAGTTACGTTCGTAGGCTCGACGCCAATCGCCGAGTACGTTTACCGCGAAGGCACGAAGCACGGCAAGCGTGTGCAGGCTCTCGGCGGCGCCAAGAACCACATGATCGTCATGCCCGACGCCGACCTCGATCAGGCCGCCGACGCTCTCGTTGGAGCAGCCTACGGCTCGGCCGGTGAGCGGTGTATGGCCATCAGCATCGCTGTCGCGGTGGGAAGCCAGACCGCCGATAAACTCGTCGAGAAGCTGCAAAGCCGCATCGCGGACCTGCGCATCGGCGACGGCGCGAAAGACGAGTCGGACCTCGGCCCGCTCATCACCAAACAGCACCTCGAAAAAGTCACAGGCTACGTCGCACTCGGTGAAACCGAGGGCGCGGAGCTTGTCGTCGATGGCCGCAAGGGCGCGCTGCCACAGGGCGACGGCTTCTTCATCGGCGCCTGTCTGTTCGATCACGTCAAGCCGGACATGCGCATCTACAAGGAAGAAATTTTTGGGCCCGTCCTCGGCATCGTCCGCACCAATAATTTCGAGACCGCGCTGCAACTCATCAACGAGCATGAGTTCGGCAACGGCACATCGCTCTTCACGCGCGACGGCGACACGGCCCGCGATTTCGCTCGCCGCGTTCAGGCAGGCATGGTCGGCATCAACATCCCGATCCCCGTCCCAATGGCCTTCCACAGCTTCGGCGGATGGAAGCGTTCGCTGTTCGGCGACCACTCCGTTCACGGCCCAGAGGGCATCCGCTTCTACACTCGCATCAAGGCCATCACCCAACGCTGGCCGACCGGCATCCGCACCGGCGTCGACACCTCCATGCCAACGCTCGGATAGATCGTCTACGCAAGACAAGAATGCCGCCTCAGGTTCGAGGCGGCATTCTCATTTGCGCGTATTTTTAGCTGTCGGATGTTGCGCTGGTCGTATCGCTTGTCGGCGCGTCGGCAACTACCAGCGCATCGGCGATGCTCAGATGTTCATCCAGCGCGGCAATCCCTCGATCCAGCTCCTCGCGCGTCACAATCAGCGGTGGCGCAATAACAAAATGCGACACCCACGCCTGCATGATGACGCCGTCCGCCAGCATCTTCCCGGCAACCTGATCGACCACCAGCGGCTTGCCCGAAAGCTTGTCAGGATACGTGTTGAACGGCTCTTTGGTTGTTCGATTCTTGACGATATCCACCGCCCAGAAAAGCCCCTTGCCGCGCACATCGCCGACGCAAGGATGTTTCTCCTTTAGTGCCTGCAGCTTCTTCTCGACGTACGGCCCCAGTTCCCTCGCCCGCTCGACCAACCCAAGTCTCTTCATCTCGTTGATCGTCGCGACTGCCGGTGCAAGGGTCATGGGATGTGCTTCGTATGTATGACCATGCGCAAAGTAGTGGTCGTCGAAGTACGCGCCGATCTTCTCTGAAGTAGCGCACAGACCAAGCGGCACATATGCCGAAGTAATCCCCTTTGCAGTAGTCAGGATATCGGGCGTCACGCCCCACAGGTTCATCGCGAACCATTCCCCCGCGCGACCCCATCCGCTCATTACCTCATCGGCAATCATCAGCACTCCCGTCTCGTCACAGATGCGACGCAGCTTCGGCATGTACTCCGCAGGTGGCACGATAACTCCATTCGTCCCCACAATCGGCTCGACCAGCACCGCCGCCACATCCGACTCGTTGCGAATCATGTGCTCGAGATAATCGGCGCATGCAATGCCGCATTCCGGATAGGTATGTTTGATCGGGCACTTATAGCAGTGGACTTCCGGTCCAAAAATAATGCCCGGCCCCTTCCCACGCGGCTCCATCGGCCAGCGCCGCGGGTCGCCCGTCGCGGCGATGCTGCCGGCGGTCGAGCCGTGATACGAGCGATACCGCGCGAGGATCTTCGTCTTCCCCGTATACATCCGCGCGATCTTGAATGCCGCTTCGTTCGCGTCGGTGCCGGACGTCGTAAAGAAAAACTTGTTGATCCCCTTCGGCAGCACTTCCAGCAGCAGCTTCGACAACTCCGCGCGCGCCGTCGTCGCATAACCCGGCATCGCATATGCAAGGTCCTGCGCTTGTTTCGCAATCGACGCGATCACCGCGGGGTTCTTGTGGCCGAGGTTCATGCACATCAACTGCGATGAGAAGTCGAGATATTTCTTCCCGTTCGCGTCGGTGATGTAGCAGCCCTCCGCATCCACAATGTGCATGGGGTTCCAACCCTTCTGGAAGCGCCATGTGCCGTAGTTCGTTTCGCGTGTAATCTGCACAACCTCTTGCGAGGTCAGGGCCGCGGGCTGCGTTTGCTCTTGCGTATCGGTAGGACTCATTCGTATTGCCTTTCGTTTATTCGGAGACAGTCTCCGGCCGCACGTGCTGGCCGAGCATCATGATGTAATACAGCCCGCCCGACAAAAAGAAGCCGACGAACCATGCCATTTTAAAAAGTAAATCGAGGCTCGGAACAAATCTTCCGATGAGCGCCGCCACAATTCCGACGACCAGCGCAATCAGCGCGACTCCGTTGAAGCCATTGCGATACTCATAGATTCCGCCGCGCCGATACAGCGCCTCCGCGTCCAGCTTCTTGTGTCGCAGAAGAAAATAGTCCGCAATCATGATGCCCGCCACCGGCCCCAGCAGACCGGAATAGTCGACCAGCCACCCGAGGTAATTGTGCGAGCTCGCCATCAGCTTCCACGGCATGATGCAAAGCCCAAGAACGCCCGTGATCAGTCCGCCGGTGCGGAAGCTGACATACTTCGGCGCAAGGTTCGAGAAGTCGTTCGACGGCCCTACAACGTTGGCGCCGATGTTCACATTCAGCGTCGCGACCAGCAGCGCGATCAACCCCAGAAACGCCAGCCACGGCTGATGAAAGCGTCCGAGCAACTCTACCGGGCTCCAGATCGGCTTCCCAAAAATCACTGCCGACGCCGACGTGCATGCAATCCCGAGAAACGAGTAAAGCGTCATCGCAACCGGCAGCCCAAACGCCTGCCCAAAGATCTGCGCATCCTGGTTCTTCGCATAGCGCGTGAAGTCTGGAATATTCAGCGACAGCGTCGCCCAATATCCAACCATGCCCGTCAATGCCGGAATAAAATATCGCAGGAACGACGGCGTATCCGCGAACTTGCTCGGCGCCGCGAGCATCGGCCCAAACCCGCCCGCCTTATGCAGCATGAACCCCAGCAGCAGCGCCGACATGATGACCATAAACGGCGCCGAATAACTTTGCAGAAACCGGATCGACTCTACCCCGCGCCACACCACAAACATATTCAACAGCCAGAAGCCGAAGAAGCACGCCCATCCAACCCACGGCATAGCTTCCGTACTCGGAGCAAGAATGTTGACCATCTGCGTGATCGCCATACCGCCGATCCACGATTGAATCCCAAACCACCCGCACGCCACGATCGCCCGTAAAATCGCCGGAATATTGGCGCCGCGCGTCCCAAAGCTCGCCCGCACAAACACCGGAAACGGAATGCCGTACTTCGCGCCTGCATGTGCATTCAGCAGCATCGGGACCAGCACAATCAGGTTGCCCAGCAGGATCGTTCCCACCGCCTGCTTCCAGTTCATGCCGCCCGCAATCAGCGACGACGCCAGCATGTACGTCGTCACTTCCATCGACATCGAAAACCACAGCGCGATGTAGTTGTACGTGCTCCACGTCCGCTGCTCTGGCAGCGTTGGCGCGAGGTCGTCGTTGTACAGGCGCGCATCCGCTCCGGCGATTCCGTGTTGTCCCGGATGCATCGCCGGCGCGACCTCAGTCAGCATCAACCAAGCCCTCCGGCATTCGCTTCACGCTTCACAAACTTGCCATAGCCAACCTCGCCGACAAATTTGCCGTCATCCACTACCCGTTGTCCGCGCGAGTAAACATGCTTCGCATTCCCGCGCACCTTCCATCCTTCAAACATCGAGTAGTCAGTCGCCATGCACTGCGTCGCGGCCGAAATCGTGTAGTCCGCATTCGGGTTCCACAACAGAATGTCCGCGTCTTTGCCCGCTGCGATCACGCCCTTCTGCGCCATTCCAAAAATGCGCGCCGGAGCGGTGCTGCTTAGTTCAACAAACCTCTCCGGTGTGATCCGTCCCGCATTCACGCCGAAATGCCACAGTATTTGAAGCCGATTCTCAATGCCCGGCCCTCCGTTCGGAATCTTGCGAAAGTCGCCTTTGCCAAGCGCCTTCTGCTCCATCGTGAACGGACAGTGGTCGGTAGACACAACAGAAATCGAGCCATCAGCCAGGGCGGCCCACAGCGGGTCCTGGTTCTTCTTCTCGCGCAGCGGCGGAGTGAACACAAACTTCGCTTCGTCCCAGCTCTTGCCCGGCATCTGGTCGTCGATCGAGAGCACTAAATACTGCGTGCAGGTTTCTGCCAGCGCACGCGCGCCGCGGCCTTGCATGAACTTCAACTCCGCAAGCGCGGCCTCGTTGGACAGATGAACGATATACACCGCGCAACCCGCCATGTCCGCCAAAGCAATGCTGCGGTGCGTCGCCTCGGCTTCAGCCTTGGGCGAGCGCGAAAGCGCGTGGTAGTGCGGCTCAGTCTTGCCTTCCGCAATCATCTGCGCGACGACAATATCGATAGCGCTGCCATTTTCAGCATGAATGCAGCAGAGCGCATTGAGGGCGGCAGCCTTCTGCATCACCTGGAACATCAGCCCATCGTCGATCATCAGAACATTCGGATACGCCATAAAGAGCTTGAAGCTGGTGATGCCGAAGCGCACCATGTCTTCCATCTCTTGCAGCGTTTCAGCGCCGCCCTCGCCGTGCAGATTGGTCACGGCCATGTGGAGCGAGAAGTCGACGCACGCCTTGCCATCGGACTTCTTGAGCCAGATTTTGAGCGCGTCGTGCAGCGTGCTGCTCTGATTTTGCAGCGCGAAGTCGATGATGGTGGTGGTTCCGCCGACGGCCGCGGCCTGCGTTCCGGTCGTGTAATCATCCGCGGAAGTCGTGCCCCCAAACGGCATATCCAGATGCGTATGCACGTCGATGCCGCCCGGCATCACCAGCAGCCCTGTCGCATCGACAACCGTATGCCCATCCGGCGCAATGTCCACCGCAACTTCGCGAATCGTCTCGCCTTCCACCAGCACGTCCAGCCGCTGCGAGCCTTCCGCGCTTACCACTGTCCCGTTCTTGATCAGAGTTCCCATGTCCCGCACTCCTGTTGCATTAATCATGCGCCGTCAAAGGCACTCGCGCTAGTGGTTCGGATTCGCCGCGAGTTCAGCGCCCGTCGGAGCGATGCCTGCTGCGACACGCTCCGCCCATGTCTGCGGCGCGAGCCCGTTGTCGATGCGCTCCATCGTGATGCAGTCTTCAACAGGACAAACCAGCGAGCACAAATTGCAGCCCACGCACTCATCCACATCCACACGCGGGATGCGGCTCAGCGGCGTGACACTGCTCTCGGTGCCCGCTCCATCCAGATCCAGTTTAGGAATCGGCGTCGTCGAAATGGTCTTCCCCGACTGCGCTTGCCTCATCGCGGGCGTCGGCTTTCCATGCGGGTTCGCGTCGTTGTGAGCGTAACGAGGATCGACGCCGGTCACGATAGCCTGCGTCCCACCTTCGGGACGGTCCATGTGGATGCATTGATGCGCGCCGTCCCAGCACGCTGTGTAGCAAAGCTGGCAGCCGATGCACTTCTCCGCATGGATCTCAGCGACCACGCGATAATTCAAATTCAGGTTCTTCCACTCGCGCATGTTCGGCAGCGAAAGCCCGCGGAAATCGTCGATCGTTTCGTAACCCTTCTGCCTCATCCAATCGAGCAGCCCATCGCCCATGTCTTCGACAATGCGATACCCATAATGCATCGCCGCCGTACACACCTGCACGGTGCCCGAGCCCAGCAGAATAAACTCCGCCGCATCCTGCCACGATCCGATGCCACCGATGCCCGACATCGGCAGCGGTTTGCCGTCCGTAAAGTCGGAGTTCACCTGCTGCACCATGTTCAGCGCAATCGGCTTCACCGCCGGCCCGCAATATCCGCCGTGCGACGACTTGCCATCGACCATCGGCCGCGGCTCCAGCGTATTCAGATCGATCCCGGTGATCGAATTGATCGTGTTGATCGCCGACAACGCATCCGCCCCGGCGCGTTTCGCCGCGCGCGCCGGAATGCGAATATCGGAGATGTTCGGCGTCAGTTTCACGATCACCGGCGTCCGCGCTTTCTCCTTCACCCAGCCCGTAATCTGCTGGCAATACTCCGGCACCTGGCCCACAGCCGACCCCATGCCCCGCTCGCTCATTCCATGCGGACAACCGAAGTTCAACTCCAGCCCATCGGCGCCTGCATCTTCGGCGCGCTGCACCATTTCGTGCCACACATCCCGCTTCGATTCCACCATCAGCGAAGCGATCACCACATGCTTCGGATACCGCCGCTTCACCTCCGCAATCTCGCGCAGATTCACTTCGGTAGGGCGGTCCGAGATCAACTCAATATTGTTGAACCCCATCATCCGTTGTCCGTTCCAGTCCACAGACGAGTAACGCGACGACACATTCGTGATCGGCTCGCCGATCGTCTTCCACACCGCTCCGCCCCATCCCGCATCGAACGCGCGCATAATCTGCTCACCGCAATTTGTCGGCGGAGCAGACGCAAGCCAGAATGGGTTCATACATTTAATTCCAGCAAAAGTCGTTTCAAGCGTTGGCATCTTTGCCCTCCAGCCATGCGGCAATTCCAATGCCGGCCCGTTTTCCGTCTGCTACCGCATCCACAACTTCGCGGCCGCCATTGGTGCAATCGCCACCCGCAAAATATTTCGGATTCGACGTTTGCCCCGACGCGCGGTCAATCAAAATCCGTCCACGCTCCAGCCTTACCTTTTCATCAGCGATCAGAAAATCCGTATGCGTCGATTGCCCAATCGCCAGCACGATCCAGTCGACAGGCAGCACAAAATTCGTCTCCTGCTTCGGAACCAGCGACCCGTCCGCGCTCGATTCGAGCTGCTGCAATTCGAGCCCCTCCACCGCGGCGCTGCCCTCAATGCCGGCCGGCTGCACATGCCACAGAAACTTAACGCCTTCCTGCTTCGCGTGTTCATACTCGAAGTCGAAAGCCGACATTTGCTCCGGCCCACGGCGATAGATCATATGCACTTCACGCGCGCCCAGCCGGACCGCTGCGTTGGCCGCATCGATCGCCGTATTCCCGGCGCCCACAACCGCAACCCGTTCCGGGGCAGAAGTGATCGCACCACTCTTATAGCCGGCAATGAAATCAAGCGCATTCGTCACGCCCTGCATCTGCTCGCCCGCAATGCCAAGCCGATGAATCGCGCCCAGCCCCAGTCCCAGAAAAACGGCATCGTACGCAGTTTCCAACTCCGCCAACTTCGCCGCATCCACCATCACGTTGAAATTAAAATTCACTCCAAGCTGCGCCAGCAAATCAATCTCTCGCAGACTCGCGTCGAGCGTCAGCTTGTACTCCGCAATCCCGTAGGTATTCAACCCACCCGGCAACGGCCGCGCATCGTAAATGTCCGCGCGAATCCCCCGCCGGCGAAGCTCCGCCGCGCACGCAAGCGACGCAGGGCCGCCACCGATCAGCGCAACAGATTTGCCGGTATCCTCCCCTGGAGAAAACGGAAGCGGCGCTCCACTCTCATGCAGCGCGTCCATCGCAAAGCGTTGCAGCCGTCCAATTTCAATCGGCTTCTTGTTGTAGCGATGCATCACGCAAGCGCCTTCGCACAGCACCTGCACCGGGCACGCACGCGAGCAGCTCTCGCCAAGAATATTCGCATCCAGAATCGTCTTCGCCGAGCCCGCCAGGTTCCCGCTGGCAATCTTCTTGATGAACTTCGGCACATCGATGTGGGTAGGACAGGCCTGCGTACACGGTGCGTCGAAACAGTACAGACACCGGTTCGCCTCCGGCACCGCCGCCTGCTTATCGAACGCAGGATGCAGGTCCGGAAAACGTTGCGCAATCTCCGGCGACGCCTTCGACTGCTCTTGAAAACTTGTTGCTTCGCTCATCATGACCCTTCAATCGCCTCGCCGCTTAAGAAATGCAATACCCGCATCGGATGGCAAATCCATGCGGGCTTCCTAGCGACTTCAGCGCCGTTTCTGAAGTCACGATTATGCACTATTTACGAGGCTTTGGGGTATCCCCCAAAGTACCTGCTCAGCTTCGGTCTGACAGCATCCACGCCATCGTCTTGTCCGCCAGCGCGCCAAACGCCTTTACCGCCAGCTCCACATGCTCGCGTTTCGTGTCTTCGGCGCGATTGTGGCTCAGCCCGTTCAGCGACTGCACGAACATCATCACCGTCGGCACGCCGAGCTGCGCGATCTCCGCGGCGTCATGCAGCGGCCCCGACGGCAGACGCTCCGATTCACCTGCCGTCTCCACAATCGCCTCATCGCACAGCCGTATCAATTCCGGATGAAACGGTATCGGCGCAATCGACCAGATTTTCGACCACTCCACCGTACAACCCTCTTCCTTCGCAAACCGCTCGCTGGCCTCCTGGGCCTCTCGCAACATCCCTGCAAGGACGTCCGCATCGAGATCGCGCATATCCAGCGTCGTCTCGCAACGCCCGACGACAGCAGTCACAATCCCCGGAAAAGTCTTGACGCTCCCCATCGTGCAAACGGCCTGTGGATGCTTCATCGCAATCGGCCGAATCTCCAGCGCAAGCTTGGCAGCGGCGGCCAGCGCATCGCGGCGCACCTCCATCGGCGTCGACCCTGAATGCGCTTCCTGTCCGCGAAAAGTGATCGCGTGACGCTCCACACCCTTGGTTCCCTGCACCACGGCCAGCGACTTGCCAAGACGTTCGAGGATCGGTCCCTGCTCGATGTGTAATTCAAGATACGCGGCCATATTCGCCTGCTCGACGGACGCCTCGCCGACACTCTGCACGCTCACGCCGCATTGTTTCAGCGCGGCTTCCAGCGTTGTGCCTTCGCGGTCCACACGCACGCGGTCGGCCTCGATGCTGTGCGTCCCCGCAAACGCGGACGACCCGAACAGGCTGCGGCCGAAGCGCGCACCCTCTTCATCGGCCCAGTCCACAAGCCGCACGGTGACCGGCGGCCGCCCGTTCGTATCCCGCACCATGCTGCGCAAAACTTCGAGCCCCGTGAGCACTCCGAGACAGCCGTCCAGCCATCCGCCGTTCGGCACTGAGTCCAGATGGCTCCCCAGCACCAGCGCTTTCTCGGACTCGCCACGTAACGTTACCCAATGATTGCCCGCGGCATCGTAGCGGTGCTCCACCGGCAGCCCCGCAAGTTTTTCCTCGAACCACGCGCGGGCCTTCAACCACGTAGGCGACCATGCCACACGTTGCGCCCCATCTTCATTCGCGGTCAGCGCCCGCAGTTCATCGAGGTCGGCAAGCACAGCCTTCGAGTCGATCATCAGTTCTTCCTCCGACGGGCCGCTCAGCCACTCTACCCTCTACACTCTATTCTCTACGCTCTGCTTTTTGGCGTCCCCGGCATGATTCGAACATGCGTTGCCGCCTTGAGTCGACGGAGTCCTGGGCCACTGAACGACGGGGACACCTGCGTTTCATTTTTTCACAAGCCCCATCATGCGCGATATCCGCACTGCTTAGTGAGCGCGCAACGTAAACGTGAAGACCGATCCCTGCCCCTGTTGACTGGTCACCGAAAGCGTGCCGCCATGCGCCTCAATGATGGCGCGGCAAATCGCCAGCCCCATCCCCGTGCCGGACACAATCTGCCGCTGCGATCTGGCGCGATAAAACTTGTCGAAGATGAGCGACTGGTCCATCGGGTCGATGCCCGCACCGCGGTCCGCCACGCTGATCGCGACGAAGCCGGGCCTCGTCTCCGCGCTTACGAAAATCGGCTTCCCGAGATGCGAATACTTCGCGGCGTTATCCAGCAGATTGCCCAGCACTTTCTGCATCCACGCCGGGTCCGCTTCGACCATCGGGAGCCCATCCGGCACGGTGACTGTAACCTCGTGCCCGTTCAGCACCGCCTGGTTCGACTCAACCGCCGCGCCGATCATGTCCGCAACCGATTGCGGACTGAAACTCATCCGCACTTCCTGCGTATCGAGCTGCGCCATCTCGACCGCCTGCGCCACCAGCCGGTTCAGCCGATCGCTCTCCTCATCGATTACGATCAAAAGATCGCGTGCCCCCTCCGCCGAAACATCCGCCGACAGCAGCGTGCTCACGGAAGCTTTTATCGACGTCAACGGCGTGCGCAGCTCATGTGTGATCGAGTCGATCATCAGCGCGCGGAGCCGCTCGCTCTCCTTGGCAGCCTCGCCGCGTGTGACGAGCTCCAGCGCCTGCGCTCGATCCAGCGAGATGGAAACCAGTCCGCCCAGCGCCTCCAGACTTTGGTTCGAAAGCGCCACACCCTTCAGCAGCAGAACGCCGCGCGGCCTCACGCCGGCACGCAGCGGAACGATACATTCTTCGCCATCGGCCGCCATCGCAGGCCCGGCGCCGAGCGACATTTCCCTCAGCTGGTCGACCGTTACAGGCGCCGTCATGTTTCCAACCGACTTATAAATCCGATCGCCATCGAGCAGATAAAACACCACCGCTGTCGCATCCGTAGCCAGCGCTACTGCCGCCGGAATCGAATTCGTCAGCTCCAGCAGCTTGTCCGTTTCGAGCAGCGCGCGACTCAGCCGATACAGCGTTTCCAACTCGGCCTGCCGCGCAATCGCGTCCGCCGATTCGCGTCGAATCCGCTCCGACATCCGGCTCGCCACGACCGAGGTCACGAGGAATGCGACCAGGGCAATCAAGTTCTGCGGATCCGAAATTGTGAAGCGCCCCAGCGGTGGAAGAAAGAAATAGTTGTACGCCGCGCCCGCCGCAAACGACGTAACAACCGCATAACGCAGCCCCAGCCGCGCCGCCAAAAAAAGTATGAACAACAACAGCGTCAGCGCCACTGTCGTCGGATTTACATGAAGCACAAGCCGATAGAACGCTACAATTCCCGCAAGGCAGATTACGACGCCGACCCATCGAGCCGCGAGAACGAAGCGTTTGGCATCCATGGGTGAGATTCTACGACGATGGCCGATCACCACAACCCGAAAAAGACGCCGGAAGACTGGCTCGCCTCCGTCGCCGCCGCGGACAAGAAGCAGGGCCGCTTCAAAGTTTTCCTCGGCTACGCGCCCGGCGTGGGCAAAACTTTCAGCATGTTGAGCGAAGGCGTCCGACGCAAAAATCGCGGCGAAGATGTCGTCATCGGCATCGTAGAAACCCACGGCCGCTCGGGCACGACCGAGGTCGCCGCCGCCCTCGAATCCGTCCCGCGCCGCGAGATGGACTACAAGGGCACGCTGTTCTCCGAAATGGACATCGACGCCATCCTTGCCCGCAAACCCCAGATCGCGCTGATCGACGAACTCGCCCACACCAACGTCGAAGGCAGCCGTAACGCCAAGCGCTACGAGGACGTCTTCGAGCTTCTCAACGCCAACATCGACGTTCTCACCACCGTCAACATCCAGCACATTGAAAGCCTCACACCGCGTGTGCAGTCGCTCACCGGCGTGACCGTCCGCGAGACCGTGCCCGACTGGGTGCTCGACCGCGCCGACGAAATCGTCATCTCGGACCTCACGCCCGAAGCGCTCGCAACCCGCATGAGACGCGGCGATATCTATCCCGCCGAACGCGTCGAACGTGCACTCTCAAACTTCTTCCGCCGCGGAAACCTCATCGCCCTCCGCGAAATGGCCCTCCAACGCGTCACCAAAGCCGTCGACCGCACGCTCAATGATTACGTGAAGCGCAAGCAACTCGGCGCGCATTGGACCGTAGCCGAAAAGGTCGCCGTCTGCATCAGCGCCAACCCCTCCGCCCGCGACCTCATCGCCCGCGGCGCTCGTCTCGCCGAAGCCATCGACGCGGAGCTTTTCGTACTCCACGTAGAGAGCGACCGCGTCTTATCGCCGGCCGAGGCCCGTGGGCTTGAGGCCAATATTCAGTTCGCTCAAAATCTCGGCGCGCAGATCGTCCACCTCAAGGGATCGAGTGTCGCCGCGGCCACCGCGGCTTTCGTCACGGAGCACCGCATCACCCAGGCGATCTTTGGGTGCTCCGCGTTGAAGGGGATGAAAAAGTACCTATACTTCTTCGCGATCCAGAAATTCATGTCGCAAGCGCCTCACGTCGACCTCCACATCGTCACACAGGAGATCCATTAGCATGCGCATTTTGATCGTCGACGACGAGCGCCAGATCACGCGCGTCCTGCGGACTTCGCTGCAAAGCCACGGCTACGAAGTCCAAGTTGCGCAGGACGGCCTCGAAGCCTTCGCGCTGTTCGAGCAGGCCGCGCCGGACCTCATCATCACCGACCTCGCCATGCCAAACATGGACGGCCTCGAACTCACCCGCGCCGTGCGCCGCAGCGCCGACACGCCCATCATCGTGCTCTCCGTCCGCGAGCAGGAGACAACAAAAATCGCCGCGCTCGACAGCGGCGCAGACGACTACGTCATCAAGCCCTTCAGCATGCCGGAACTCATGGCGCGCGTGCGTTCGCAACTCCGCCGCACCGCAATAGACGAATCCCCAGCCCCCACGATCTCCGAAGGCGACTTCACAATCGATGCCGACGCACACCGCGTTTCAGTGCGCGGCGCCGACATTCACCTCACGCCCAAAGAATTCGATCTCCTTCTCCTCTTCGCACAGAACGCCGGCCGCATCATGACACACAAGGCTCTCCTCCGCGCCATATGGGGCCCTGCCGGCGCGGATCAGCCCGAGTACCTCCGCGTGCTCGTCGGTCAACTGCGCAAAAAAATCGACCAGCCCAACGCCGAAAGCTACATCCAAAGTGAACCTTGGGTCGGCTATCGTTTCCGTCCGCAGATCTAAAACCAGCCCTTTACAACTTCTTAACTTTTCTTCTACAGACTTCCTACGCCTCCGAGGATTGAAATCATTCTCGAGGCAGTTATGAAGTTTACGAAGTCATTGCTGGTTGCGCTTCCCTTCCTGCTGCAGATCGCTCTGTTCACAGCGCTCTACACACGCCGGAACGCAATCGCCGCGTCCTCACCGTGGCCCACGGGGCCCGTCGATATCTCCGACCTGTACCGGCAGCGCGACCGCATTGCTGCACAGCTCGCAGCCCTCGAACACAAGCCAAAACAGTTTCTTCCCCGTGGCGTCGCTGCCGCATCAAGCGACCATCCCCACCGAGTCATGCAACAAACGAACGGAGAATCCCGTGCTTGACATCATCTTCCTGCTTTCCACCGTCGCTTGCTTCGCCGTCGCGCTGCTCTACGTGGCTGCCTGCAACCGCCTGAATTCGAGGTCTTCCCGTGATTGAGAACGCAATCCTGCTCACGCTTTCCATCCTGCTGATGGTCTACCTGGTCTACGCCCTGCTCCGTCCGGAGAAATTCTGATGACAACGAACGGCTGGTTCCAAATCGCATTATTCTTCGTTGTCGTGCTTGCTCTGGCAAAGCCCATGGGCTCCTACATGACGCTCGTCTTCGAACGCCGCCGCACCTGGCTCGACCCCATCGCCGCCCCCATCGAACGCCTGCTCTATCGCCTCACCGGCATCAATCCCGACGAAGAAATGCGTTGGACGACATACCTCGTCGCCATGCTCATCTTCACTGCGGCAACCGTCATCCTCACTTACGTCGTCGAGCGCGCACAGGGCCATCTCCCGTTCAACCCGCAGCACCTCGCGGGCGTCGAGCCGGGCCTCGCCTGGAACACCGCCATCTCTTTCAGCACCAACACCAACTGGCAAGCGTACAGCCCCGAAACCACGATGAGTTACTTCACTCAAATGTTCGGATTGGCGACGCACAACTTCTGGTCGGCAGCCATCGGCCTCGCACTCGCGGTCGCCTTCATTCGCGGCATCGCGCGCCGCGAGATGAAGACTCTCGGCAACTTCTGGGTCGACATGACGCGCGGCATCCTCTGGGTCCTCGCGCCGATCTCCATCGTCCTCGCGCTCGCTCTGGTCTCGCAGGGAGTCATTCAGAATCTGCGACCGTACGACACTGCAAAACTTATCGAATCGCAGACGCAAACCACCACCGGCGCAGACGGCAAACCCACCACAACCGTCATCACCACGCAGACCATCGCGCAAGGCCCGGTCGCCTCGCAGGAAGCCATCAAGATGCTCGGCACCAACGGCGGCGGCTTCTTCAATGCGAACAGTTCGCACCCGTTCGAAAACCCCACGCCGTTCTCGAACTTTCTGGAGATGCTCGTCATCTTCCTCATCCCCGCCGGCCTCACCGTCACCCTCGGTCAAATGACGCAATCGCCGAAACACGGCTGGGCAGTCTTTGCCGCAATGTCGGTCCTCTTCTTCGCGGGAATCGCAACCTGCTACTGGGCCGAGTCGCAGGCAACTCCGGCTCTTGCCACAACCGACACACAGGTCTCGGCAACTCAAAGCGGCGGCAACATGGAGGGCAAGGAAGTCCGCTTCGGCATCGCCAACTCCGCACTCTTCGCTACCATCACAACCGACGCAAGTTGCGGCGCGGTCAACTCCATGCACGACTCCTTCACCCCGCTCGGCGGCATGGTCCCAATGGTCAACATCCTGCTCGGCGAAATCATCTTCGGCGGAGTCGGCGCAGGCATGTACGGCATGTTGATCTTCGTCATCCTCTCCGTCTTCATCGCCGGCCTCATGGTCGGCCGCACACCCGAATATCTCGGCAAGAAGATCGAAGCCTACGACATCCAGATGGCAATGCTGTACCTGCTCATCTTCCCGCTCATCATCCTCGGATTCGCCGCCGTCAGCGTCCTCTCTCCGAGCTTCGGCCTGTCGAGCCTCACCAACCACGGCCCGCACGGCCTTTCCGAGATCCTCTACGCCTACACCTCCGCGACCGGAAACAACGGTTCAGCCTTCGCCGGCCTCAACGCCAATACGCACTGGTACAACTCCACGCTGGGCATAGCAATGTTCGCCGGCCGCTTCCTCATGCTGATCCCGATGCTCGCCATCGCGGGCAATCTCGCCGCGAAAAAGAGCATTCCCGCAACCGTCGGAACGTTCCCGGTAACCACACCGCTGTTCACGACCCTGCTCGTCGGAGTCATTCTCATCGTCGGCGCGCTCACGTTCTTCCCCGCGCTCTCGCTCGGCCCCATCCTCGAGCACCTTTTGATGCGTGCAGGCCACAGCTTCTAGTCAGGAGATTCAGATGTCTCAGTTCGAAAACAAAAATCGGCGCTCGTTGTTCGACCAGCAGATCATGCGCCGCGCCGCGGTCGACGCGCTCGTCAAGCTCAATCCCACGACAATGATGAAGAACCCCGTCATGTTCGTCGTCGAAGTGGGCAGCGTACTCACCACCGTCATGCTCCTCCGCGACACGATACTCCACCGGGGCCACTTCGGTTTCGACCTCCAGATCACCCTCTGGCTCTGGTTCACCGTACTCTTCGCAAACTTCGCGGAAGCTATGGCGGAGGGCCGCGGCAAAGCTCAAGCCGACGCGCTGCGCCGCGCAAAATCCGAAACCACGGCCTTCAAAGTTACAAAGAATGGCATCGAAGAAATCCCCAGCTCCCAACTCCGCTCCGGCGACGAAGTCCGCGTCGCTGCCGGTCAAATGATCCCCGGAGACGGCGACGTCATCGCAGGCGTCGCCTCGGTCGACGAGTCCGCCATCACCGGCGAGTCCGCCCCCGTCATCCGCGAAGCCGGCGGCGACCGCTCCTCCGTCACCGGAGGCACCCGCGTGCTCTCCGACGTCATCACCATCCGCATCACATCCAACCCCGGCGAAACCTTCATCGACCGCATGATCGCCCTCGTGGAAGGCGCCGAGCGCCAGAAGACGCCCAACGAAATCGCGCTCAACATTCTCCTAGCGGGCCTCACCATCATCTTCCTGCTCGCCGTCGTCACGCTTGAGCCGTTCGCAGCCTACTCCGGCGCGCCACAAACAGCCTTCGTTCTCATCTCTCTCCTCGTCTGCCTCATCCCAACCACCATCGGCGGCCTCCTCTCCGCCATCGGCATCGCGGGCATGGACCGCCTCGTCCAGCACAACGTCCTCGCCACATCCGGCCGCGCTGTGGAAGCCGCCGGCGACGTCAACACCCTGCTGCTCGACAAGACTGGCACCATCACCATCGGCAACCGCCAGGCCTCCGAGTTCGTCCCCGCACCCGGAGTCTCCAGCGACCAGCTCGCCGACGCCGCGCAGCTCTCTTCCCTCCCCGACGAAACCCCCGAAGGCCGGTCTATCGTAGTTTTGGCGAAGGAGCGCTACGGCCTCCGCGGCCGCGAACTCGCCCAGCTCAACGCACAGTTCATCCCCTTCAGCGCCACCACCCGCATGTCCGGCATCGACATGGACGGCCGCACCATCCGCAAAGGCGCCGTAGACGCCATCGCGTCCTACCTCGTCGAGTGCGGCACGTCTCTCCCCGCTGAAGTCCGCGATGCTGTAGACACCATCTCCCGCAGCGGCGGCACGCCCCTCGTCGTCGCCGAAAACGGCCGCGCGCTCGGCGTCATTCATTTGAAAGATGTGGTGAAAGGCGGCATGAAGGAGCGCTTCGCCCAGCTTCGTGCGATGGGCATTCGTACCATCATGATTACCGGCGACAATCCCCTCACCGCTGCGGCCATCGCCCGCGAAGCCGGCCTCGACGACTTCCTCGCCGAAGCCAAACCCAAAGACAAAATGGACCTCATCCGCCGCGAACAGGCCGAAGGCAAGCTCGTCGCCATGACCGGCGACGGCACCAACGACGCACCCGCGCTCGCCCAGGCAGACGTGGGCGTTGCCATGAACTCCGGCACCCAGGCTGCCAAAGAAGCCGGCAACATGGTCGACCTCGACTCCGACCCGACCAAACTCATCGAAATCGTCGCCATCGGCAAGCAGCTTCTTATGACCCGCGGCGCGCTCACCACCTTCTCCATCTCCAACGACGTCGCCAAGTATTTTGCCATCATCCCAGCCATGTTCGCGGGTGTCTTCCCCGTCCTGAACGCGCTCAACATCATGCACCTCCACAGCCCGGAGTCGGCCATCCTCTCCGCCGTCATCTTCAACGCGCTCATCATCGTCGCGCTCATCCCGCTGGCCCTCCGCGGCGTCTCCTACAAAGCCATGTCTGCCGCCGCCCTGCTGCAAAAGAACCTGCTCGTCTACGGACTCGGCGGCATCATCGTCCCCTTCATCGGCATCAAGCTGGTCGACATCGTCATCACCGCCGTCCACCTCGCATAGAAAGCCTCCATGAAAAAGCACATCGTCACCTCGCTGCTCTACACCGCCATTACCGCCGTCCTGCTGGGCATCGTCTACCCGCTCGCGGTCACTGTAATCGCTCGCCTCTGTTTCGCCGACAAGGCGAGCGGCCAACTCATCCACAATCAGTCCGGCGACATCATCGGCTCGAAGCTCATCGGCCAGTCCTTCACCGGCCCGCTCTACTTCCACAGTCGCCCCTCGGCTGCGGGCACCGGCTACGACGCAGCCAACTCATCCGGATCGAACCTCGGCCCCACCAGCAAAGCCCTTGCCGATCGCGTCGCTCAAAGCATCTCCGCCGAGCACAGCGGTTCGCCTATCCCCGTCGATCTGGTTACGGCATCCGGCTCGGGCCTGGATCCCGATATTTCTCCAGAGGCGGCCCGTTACCAGGTGGCGCGGATCGCCGCAGCGCGAGGAATCAGCCCGGATGCTGTCCGGCAGCTTGTGGCCCGCCAACTCACGCCGCGGCAGTTCGGTATCCTCGGAGAACCGCGTATCAATGTGCTCGAACTGAACCTCAGTCTGGACGCCCTTAGCGGCACGAAGTAATAGGTCCCAAACATCATTTCTCCGCATCGGGAGCGTTTCCGTCTCACGACGGGAGCGCCTCTTCGCGCGTTGGCCTCCACCCCGCCGACGGAGCCCGCCTGGTCGGACCGGAATAACAATTTCCTGGGTGAGGAACAATTTTCCTATTGACATTTCAATTTAAAAGCCCGTAGGGTTCTATCCGAGACCAGCCGCAATCACGATCCGCTTGGAGGAACCAATGACTTCACACGACGTATGCGCGCCAAAAGAGCGCGTCAGCCAACTTTCAGGGCTTCACATCAAAAGCCTCCTCCTCACGCTCGCCTGTTTCTGCCTCTTCGCGTTCGGTCCAGCAACCGTACTGGCGCAGACCGGCGGCGACGGAGCGATCGAAGGGACCGTGACGGACTCCTCCGGCGCAGCAGTGCCCAACGCCATGGTGACGGCCACCAATGTGGATACCAGCATAGCGACCACGCGGCCGACCTCTTCAGGCGGCCTGTACAACATCGCACCGCTGATTCCCGGCCACTACACCATCACCGTAAAAGCCACTGGCTTCGAGGCTTTCGAGCAGCAGCAAGTGGTAATCGACGCGCTGCACACATTCGGACTGAATGTCACCTTGAAGGTCGGCACTCCGGATCAGACAGTAACGGTCTCGGACGCTCCGCCAACCCTCGAAACGACCAACGCCACGTTGGGAGGCACCATCAACGCCGACGTCTACATGGAGCTTCCACTGCTCGTCTCGGGCAACCAGCAGCGCGATATTACGCAGTTCTCCAACCTGCTTCCCGGCGCACAGCTCAACCCCGGAGGCCGGTCCTCCATCATCGGCGGCACCGAGCAGCGGCTCGGCGAAGAGTACCTGGACGGCATCGCACTCACGACCATCAGCCAGCAGGGCGACAACCGGCCGGTCTTCAATGTCGTTCCCATGGAGGCAATCTCAGGAATCCAGGTAGTCACCAGCGGCTATTCCGCGGAGTATGAAGGCGCGGGGCTGGAGAACTACACGCTCAAGTCGGGCGGAAACAAATACCACGGCACGGTCGCCGACTTTGTCCGCAATACGATCTTCGACGCCTGGGGCTTCACCGCCCCGTGGGCCACCGTCACCAACTCCGCTGGCGTGAAGGGCTTCCAGAACGCAGTCGGATCGAAACCCGTAGACCACCAGAACGAGCTCAGCATCAGCTTCGGCGGACCGGTCATCGTTCCGCACTTCTTCAATGGCCGCGACAAACTGTTCATCCAGGGCACTTACGATAAGCTGCATAGCCGCGCCGCTCCAACGTATGCGTTCGACACACTGCCCACGGCATTGATGCAGCAGGGCAACTTCTGCGAACTCCTTACCCCGGCAAAGGGAGGATGCGGGACCTCGTCCGCTCCCAATTTCCAGCTCTACGACCCAACGACTCTCACTTGCCCGACCTCAACCACCTGCACCCGTACGGCTATCGCGGGCAACATCCTTCCCCCGAGCGAGATTTCCCCCATCTCAAAGTACCTGCAAAAGTTTCTTCCGCCTCTTACGAATGGGAACCTGACCAGCAACTACCTTGGCGGCATTCCCGGCGGATATGACAACTACCTATGGGCAGGCAAGGTCGATTACGACATCTCGCCCCGCCAGAGGCTCTCTTTTGCTGCCACCGACGGTCGCCGCCACGCGGTGCCGTTTACTTCAGGGACGGCCAACCTTCCGCAGCCGTACCTTGCCGCCACACTCTCCACGGTGGTCGGAAGCTTCATCGAAGTGGCGCACACGTTCACCATTTCGCCACACATTGTGAACCAATTCAAAGCCGGTTACGAGTACTTCGGCGGGCCGCCGGTACAGAACAACACCGAAGGCAACCCTCTCTATGAAGCGACAGCGGCTGGAATCACCGGCCTTCCTCCAGGCCAAGCCTCGGATGAATTCCCAGGTGTAATCTTCAACGGGACAGATGGTGGAACGGAATGGTCTCAACCGGACGTCACGAACAAAACCGCCAGCCATACCTTCGATATCGTCGACAACGTCAATTGGGTGCGTGGCAAACATTCGCTCAACCTCGGCATCCAGCTCCAGGATCTGATGGAAAATGCAAGCAGCTTCAACAGTTTCTCCAACTCCGTCACCTATACCTACAGCCCTAACGAAACGGCCCAGACTGGGACCGCGTACACGCCCGCAACCGGCTTCGCATATGCCAGCTATCTGCTGGGCGCGGTAAACGCGACCAGCGTTACGCTTCAGCCATTTTCCGACGTAGGCAGCCGCTACCATACGGTTGCTCCGTATGTTCAGGACGACTACAAGATCACGTCGAAGTTGACCCTGAACATCGGACTTCGCTGGGACTATCTCCCCGGGTTCCGGGAGGTGCTCGATCGCTGGTCGTTCCTGAACGCGACTCAGACCAACCCCTATACGGGCAACCCGGGATCGTTCCAGTTCGCCGGAAATACGGGAGGCGCAGGAGTCAGTTGCGGTTGCCGAACACCGGTACAGACCTATTGGAAAGACTTTGGCCCTCGTGTTGGCTTCGCCTACTCAATGGATGACAAAACGGTCGTCCGAGGCAGCTTCGGCATCTTGTACTCGCACGGTGGAGGCACGGGAGGGGCCGGAGCTACCGGCACCGGACAGACCGGCTTCAACACTCCGGTCAGCTTTCCGCTCAACGCCGCCGGCGTGAATGGCAATCCCGTGTTTTATCTCAATAACAGCAACTACAACGCCCAGCTTAGCAACACCAAGTTCGGCGGCCCTACCTACACTCTCCCGGGTATTACTCCACCCTCGGCAAGCACTCAACTCACGGCGGGCCTGGTTGGGAACTTCGTGAACGGCGCGGGGGCGTTTGTTAAATCGAATTCCGGTGTGAACTATGCGGACCCCTACTACGGAGATCGCACCCCGACCTTCTACTTTTTCAACTTCGGCGGGCAGCGTTCGCTCACCAACAATATCACTTTTACAATGAATTACGCCGGTAGCGTCAGCCATTTCCTCGCCGGCAACGGCAATCTCCGTGGACTACAGTCCGGTCAGGTCAACCCCAAGTATCTCCCACTCGGTGCCCTGCTGACTTCCGCAGCCAACCCGACCAATGTTGCCGCGGCCCAGGCAATCATCCCGGGATGCTGCGGCACCCCCTACGCCAGTTTCACAGCAGCGGCAATGACATCTGCCGGTTCTACGGTCGCGACTATCGCCCAGGGCCTGAAGTGGATGCCGCAATACAGCGGCACTACCGACACCTGGGGCCTGTACTCCGCCAACGCCGCATATAACGCCTTGCAGGCATCGCTTGCTATCCGGGCGACTCATGGGCTTACCTTCAACCTCAACTACACTTGGTCCAAGGAAATGGACGACGCCGGCACAATTCGCAGCGGCTTCCCGATACCGGCTGCGCAAAATGCCACCGGACACGCCTGGAAGGCCGACCGCATCGACCGCTCTCTGAGCACCATCGATTCGCCTCAGAATATCGAAGCATATGGCGTTTACAAATTGCCGTTCGGCAAGGGCCACCTTGGCGGTGACCACTTCATCGTCAGGGCGCTGGCCGGAGGATGGGAATTTTCCAGCATCGTGACCTACTCTTCGGGGTACCCTTTGTTGCTCACCTCCACATCCTGCACGGGCACCACTCTTCCCAACCAGGGAACATGCATGCCTGACATGAACCCGAACTTCCACGGCCCGATCATGAACGACAAGTGGCGTCACAACATTACCGCGCTGACATTGGGCACGAAGCAGTACATCAACGGAGGTTTGAACGGCGCTGTTGGATTCAATAATTCAACCGTTGCGGGGTCCGGTGGACAAATAACTGTAGGGGGCGTCACCACACAGGTCCCCTGCGCCTCCAGCGGAGCACCGTTTTGCAATCCTTCGCCCTTTATGATCGGCGATGCTCCCCGTACAGGCGCGTTCGGTCTAAAAACACCGGGCAACTTTCGCCTCGCAAGTGGCATTCGACGTGTTTTTCCCATCAGGGAAGGCATCTTCTTCACCTTCGGCGTGGACTGCCAGAACGTGACGAACTCGGTCACCTTCGGCGAACAAGTCGGTAACCTCTCCATCCCAACCGGAATCAATACTTCGAATTACGGCACTCTCAACTTCGCGAGCGGAGATCCTCGCGACTTCCAATTCTCAGGGCGTCTCTCCTTCTAGCTCCTGGCCCGCATGCTATCCCTGAGGCCGGCGGCACGCAACATCGTGCCGCCGGCCTTAGCCATTCCCAAGTGCCACAAGCGCCGAGGTGCTCCCTTGAAACTCCCCATATTCCGTTGCTTCCCACTACTGTTTGCGGCTGCGCTGCTTGCACAGACTGCCTCCGCGCAAGGCTACCCAAGGCCTAAGGACACGCGTTCGGCCGAAAACATGCCCACGGCCGCAGAGCTCAAAAACCCGCCCAAATCCTGGATCGACAAGGACACCGGCCACCGCATCGTCCGCCTTACGGATGAGCCCGGCTCCGCCAGTTTTTACTTCAACGTCAACGCCTACACCCCCGCCGGCGATGAGATGATCTACACCACGCACGAGGGCATCTCCGTGCTCAACCTCAAGACATGGAAGACCCGCTCCGTCGTGCAGGGACGTGTCCGCGCCATCGTCGTCGGACACAAGACGCCCAGCGTCTTCTACATCAAGCCGGAAGAGAACGCCCTCTACGTCACCAATGTCGATACCGGCGCCACGCGCATGGTGGGCAAGGTTCCACCGCATGGCAACATTGCAACCGTCAACGCCGACGAGACCCTGGCCGCCGGCACCTACGACGAGGTTGCCGCTCCCGGCAAGCAGTACAACGCAGCCGCCAAAGCGGGCGGCTCGCAGGTCAGCCCGCTCGAACAGCCCGCCAACAAGGGCGAAATGATGGTCCGCCGCCTCGCCGCGCGCATCCCGCTGGTGCTTTACACGCTCAACCTCAACGACGGCAAGATCACGGCGCTCCAACACAGCACCGACTGGGTCAACCACCTGCTTTTCTCTCCCAGCGATCCCAACGTCCTCATGTACTGCCACGAAGGCCCCTGGCAGGCCGTCGACCGCATCTGGACCATCCGCACCGACGGCACCCACAACAAGCTCATGCACGAGCGCCACATGGCCATGGAGATCGCAGGCCACGAGTTCTGGGGACAGAACGGCGAGACCGTCTACTACGACCTCCAAACCCCCAAGGGCCAGGACTTCTTCCTCGCCTCGCTGAACCTCACCGACGGCGCACGCACCTGGTACCACCTCGAACGCAACGAGTGGTCCATCCACTTCAACGTCTACAACGACGGCCTGCTCTTTGCAGGCGACGGCGGCAACCCCGGTCAGGTCGCAAAAGCCCCCGACGGCGAATGGATTTACCTTTTCCGCCCCGAACTGATAAAGAACACCGGCATCGCCAACAAGGACTTCGTCAACCCCGGCGTCCTGCACGCCGAAAAGCTCGTCAACATGCGCAAGCACAACTACACGCTCGAACCCAACGTCAGCTTTACCCCTGACGGCAAGATGGTAATCTTCCGCTCCAACATGTTCGGCCCCACGTATGTCTTCGGAGTCGAGGTCGCAAGGGCCACGCCATAATCTCAACCGCCAGTCTTTACTGGTAACTCGTAACTGGCAACTCGTAGCTCATAATCAACCCAGGGGTGTCGGCATAACCGACACCAATCAGTTGGCGACGTAAGCATTCACCGCTTTACCCTTCGCCGAAAAATCCTTCGCCACCGGATTTTTCGGCAACGCCTTCAGCCCCGCAACAACGCTCTCCGCATTCATCACAGCACCCGCCAGTGTCGTATGAGTATGCGGATCGCCGAACAGCGGTTCCACCGCCGCCTCACCCAGAGCATCATACTTCCGAGCTGTAATTTCGTTCAGGTCGACAAACCCCACATGCTCCTTCTCCGCCACCTCGCGCGCCCATCCGCCATACGAGTCGGCTCCGCGAACGATCTTCCCATCCTTCCAGATTTTCCGCGGAACCAGCGAGCAGATGATCGGCGTTGCCCCCTTCACCTTCGTCTCCTCAACATACTGCGTCATATACCAGCCAAAGGTATGGACCACTTCCTGCTTCTTCGTAATCGGATTGAAAATTTCCTTCGACTCATCGCCGACTCCGTTGATGCTGCCCCGCGCTCGCGCCGCATCGTCGAGCGGCCCACTATCGTTGTGCCCAAACTGAAACAGCACCACATCTCCCGGCTTGATCAGCTTCAGCGTCTCCGCCCAATGTCCCTCGGTAATGTACGTCCGTGAGCTGCGCCCGCCAATCGCGCGATTGACGACATTCACCTTCTTCGTATCGAAGTAAGCCACGAACGGCTCGCCCCACCCCATCTGGTTATTCGCCCCGTCCCCGCGCCCATTCCGCACCGTCGAATCTCCCACCAGAAAGATCGACGGCAGCTTCGGATTGGCCGGCGTCGGCAACCCAAAGTTGGCCGACCGCCCCGGATCGGTATTGACAGCCGCGACCTCCGGATGCTGCACCGCCATCCGTTTCATCTCACTCGCCGCCAGCAGAAACCCGCCAACGCCGTACGTATAACTCGCCGAAGGCAGATAAAGCGCCGGCGCCGGCCCTGTCTGCTGAATGCAGCCCAACCGCCCGTCCGCATACACATGACGCAACATTCCAGCCCATGCCTTCGCGATCACCGGCCGATACGTCGCCGCATCCAGCACACCCTCATTCACGCCCCAGGCCATGCCATAAACAATCAACGCCGAGCCCGAAATCTCCGGCAGCGGATAGTGCTCGGGATCGAGCAGCCCCGCATGCCACAGGCCATCTTTGCTCTGCAACTCGGCCAGGCGCGCGGACAACTCGCGAAGGTTCTGTACATAGAACCCGCGCCGCGGATCATCCTTGGGCAGGTACTGTAAGGTGCGCACCAGGCCGCCCATAACCCAACCTTCGCCGCGCGACCAGAAAATCTTCTTCCCGTTGGCCTCGCGTTTGGGAATGTAAGACACATCGCGCACGTACATATGCTCGTCTTTGTCCCACAGCTCGTCGTAGGTCCTCTGCCAATTGGTATTCAGATACTCGATGTACTTGTGGTCTCCGGTCGCCGCATACATCCGCGCCCACACCGGCGGCGCCATAAACAGCGAATCGCACCACCACCACGGGATCCTCGGATCGCCCGGCTTAAGCGTCGCAAATCCGATCACCGAGTCCAGATCGGCGCGCGTCGGCGCAATCATCGCCGGGTCCTTCTTGCCGCCCTCCAGATACAACTCCAGGTAAGTCTGCCCGATACTCTGATCGTCGGCGTTCGACAGCTTGCTGCGCTCGGTCCAATCGAACTTCTTCGCCATCGCCGTCATCGCATCGCGGTATTTCGCATCGCCCGTCTCATCCGACGTCGCGATAAAGCCGCTGTAGAGCGCGCTCCACGTCCATATCCGATCGAAGTAAGGCTGCGCCCGCGCCAGCTGCCAATCCGCCACTTTCCGCGCCGCCGCATCGATCGCCGCAGGTGTGATGGCCGGTGAAAGATCGGTCGCAATCGGCCCCGGGTCCGCCGGCGAGTCGCCAAAATGACGCGAAATGTCCTTGTCGATTCCCTGCTGCTGCTCCGGCGTCGGCAGCGGATACTTCTGCGCGCAAGCCGTCGCACCTCCAATAGTCATCGCCACAAATAGGACACTTGCGCCCATACGTACGTTCATTTCGTCTACTCCTCGTATCCCGCGTTCGCCCCGGCTTTCGCCGTCGACGGCGCCCCGCCCGCAGGCAATCCAACAATGTTGCTCGTATCCTTCAACGCGACTGCGCTTCCATCCGCGATATCCAGCTTGATATTTTTGAACGTCCAATCCTTCGCATCGGAGATGTGCCCAGCGGTCTTCGCCTGCACATCGAGATTCTCAATATGCACATCGTCGATCGGCGCCTTCGCATTTCCATTCACGTCGAACACCTGCTTCGCTCCGGTTGCCTTGACATTCCAGATATGAATATCGTGAAAGTGCGCAATCCCTTTCCCTTCCGGCACGGGAGTCGCCAGGACCGCATAATACGGCGGCACATCTTTGAGCCCATCGGGAATTTTCGCGTAGCTGTAACTCGGATTCCAATCCATCGTAAATCGGATGACCGTCGGCGTATCCTCCATCACAATGTCGTGGATGCGAATATTCTCGCCAAACCCGCCGCGCATACGCGACGACTTGAACAGAATCCCCGCAGGCACACCCTTCAGCGTCTTCAGGTTGTAGATCTCGATATTCCGAAAGCCCCCCGAAGTCTCGCTCCCAAACGTCACACCCGCCGCGCCGACGCGAATAATCGAATCGCGGATCACAACATCTTCCGTCGGCCGGTTGACCCGCAGTCCATCCGCATCGCGTCCGGCTTTCAAACACAACGCATCGTCATTGTTTTCAATATCGACGTGAGCCACAAGAATCTTCTTCGACGAGTCGATATCGATCCCATCGGTGCTCGGTCCATGTCCACCCTCGTTATTGCGAATCGTGACTCCATCGACAGTCACGTCCTCCGAGTAGCAAATGTGGACCGTCCAGAATCCCGACCGCCGCAGCGTCAACCCACCCAGCTTCACGCCGGAAGACTTGTAAATCTGCATCAACCGCGGCCGCTTCGCGTCGTAATCCGAAGCCCAGCGCAGCCCCTTCGGCTCGTCAATCTTTCGCAGCGCCCAGTAGCTGTCCCAGAAAATTTTGCCATTGCCGTCGATCGTCCCTTCGCCGGTGATCGCAGCATTTTTCTGCTCATACACATTCACCAGCGCCGCCGGCCACACCATCTCGATGCCCGCGATGCGGGTCGGCATCTCCGGATAATCCTCCAACCTCTGCGACCCCATCAGCGTCACGCCCTTACCAACATCCAGCGTTACACCGCTCTTCACAAAAATCGAGCCGGTCAAATAAGTGCTCGCCGGAAAAGTAACCGTCCCTCCGCGCTTGGCCGCCGCATCAATCGCATGTTGAATCGCAACCGTATCCAGCGCAGTGCCGTCGCCCTTGGCTCCAAACTTTGCCACGCTGAACGTCTTGCCACCCGGCGCTAATGCGACCGCGGACAAACAACTCGTCGCCGCCAGCAACACCCACAAGCAGCACTTGGAAACATTGAATTGCATACGATTATTCACGCTCCACAATATGAATACTGCCTAGAATGCCGGAGGAAATAGGCTTCACTTTATCCAGGTCCTGCATCTGAAAACGGTCGCCATATTTTTTTATCAACGGCTTGTAATCATGCGGAGGAAGCGCTGACCACGCATTCAGCGCCGTGTTATACACGCGAATCTCGACATGATTCGCTCCACTCTTCACCAACTTTGTGATGTCTAACGCGTATGGCGGATGCCACAGCGCACCCGCCGACTGACCGTTTATCGAAACCAGCGCCGCCTCACGGATCGGCGGGTCAAAATAAGCATGCATCCCGGGCCCAGGTCGCGTAATCAGTGGATTAGGTAAACCGTTTGCGCCCAGGACTTCATGCTCTGGGGGAGAGTTTGGAGCGCCCGGAAGCGCGGTACCGCCGCTCACTTCCAGATAGACACTTTTGGTGACGCTCCCCAGGTGAAAGTCGCGAGAGTAGACGCCCTCACCCGAGTAGTGGAGTGTAGAGCTGTCGGCAGTCCAATCGGCAAACTTGGGAAAGGACTTGGTGATCCCGGTCCCCGTGAACTCCACTTCCCAATCGGTGTCCAGTGCTACATTTTCCTTGACTGCACCCAGTTCCGCAGACGACGCTCCCATAGCATCATCGGAGAAGAGGAAAACCGCCGATCCGTATGGCTCAAGGGTAATATTTCTATGCCGATCAAGCGTAGTCATCTCACCAGTGTCGGGATTCAGTCGCACACCATACTTGTGAGTCGTGGCAAAGTCAGGACTGGTCATCACCATCTGGTTTGCAGTATTGGCTACGAAGTAGATGTCGGTGTTAGGAAGCTTACGGCGTATATACCCGATACTGGTGGGAGCGAATGCACCCATGTCAGCAGGATTGAGCGGTAAATCGGGCCGGGCTGCGCGATGCAGCGCGGCTTCCAACTCATTCTCATTGGGTACCACCACAACACCCGGGATAAGCGAACCGAACGGCGCCGAGGCAAGGGCCTTTCCTTCGGGAGTCAGGGACGGCGCGCGGCCCACGCAGATAATCTTTCCACCCGATTTCATCCATATCCTGAGTCTTTCAACGGTAGCGCGTGGAATGCGATCGGTCGGAGGAATGATCAATATCTGGTGTGTCCCAAGTCCCACCTTATCGATCGCCTCAGCGTCGATGTAGTCGATGTTATACCCCGCAGACAAAATCGCCGACATCAACTCCGGTGTGACCAGCTTAGCCAGGGCTGCCGTTACGCTCGTATGGCTCGGAGAAAAACTCGCCCACGCATCGTCCGTCGGCAACAGAATTGCCACCTGATTCGCCGGTTCCCCCAGTCGCAACAACGCACTCACGCGAGTGATATACCGCGTCACCTCCGGCATCACCGGATGCCAGGGATTGTGGTCGTTCATGGAGGTGGCCGCATACAGACTCCAACCCGGCTCAGGCACTTCACCATCCGGTGGAGAGTACGGCCAGCCGTGAAAAACAAGCTGGTTCTCGCCCATGATGAAATCGATGTCCGCCTCCGCCTTCATGTCCAGCGGAGTGGCCCGAAACACCGGCGAATGCAGCCACGTAAACGTCTCGCCCGACGTAACGTTGTGCCCAAAGACATGGTTCGCCGAAGTAGCCCAGCGCAGCGTAGAAAACGCCCGCCACTGCGGCCCTTCGCCCTCAGCCAGCCCCACAAGATTCTGCGAAGAAAAGCTCACCGCCGGCTCTCCATACGTCTGCGAGCGGAATTTTGTGTGATGAGAAATCGCCCAGTCGTTGATCTGCGTCAGGTAGTTTTCATTCACCAGTTCCGTAAGCGTCACGCCATAGTCGTGGCGAACTCTATCGGCCGCCGGCGATCCTCCGCCAACCAGTTCCGCAAGATGCGGAATCAGGTCATACCCGCGCCGTTTGAGAAACTCCACCGGAAGTTTCGGAGTCCAATCCGCTCCATAAGCCTCCAGCGAATCTGAAAAAATAGCGTAAGGCGGCGTCGCCCCAAAAGCCTTCACCAGCGGCTCTCCCACGGCCTTCAAGTGCGTCGCAACAGCATCGTGCGAGAACGGATCGAGTACCCATCCCTCCGCCCCCACAGCCGCGCGCTTGACCTTCTGCTTCGTGTGGCTCAACACAAAAAATACCGCGACTCGCGCCACGTTTGCCGGCGCAATCGCGACGTCACCCGCAGTAACCGAAAAAGACTTGGCTGTAGCCGGGTCCCAGGTAATACGCTTAGGTGCTCTTGCATGCCCACGACCCCGCTCAGGCACAGATCCGGCGTAAGGATTCGCGAGCTGGTTGGCAAGCGCACCCGAAATAAAGCGCTCACCCTCTTCGAGTTTCGGCACGCTCACAGACGCAGCGTTCGCGGGCACCGCGACCTCAATCGTACGAAGGTGCGTTGAAGCCTCTTCCAACGTGATCGCAGGCCCGCCATAGGGCCAGCCGCTGCACAGCGTCACGTCGATGCGCAGCCCCAGCTTGTGACCCTCCGCTTGCGCATAGGTAACGTCAGCCAGCATCTCCGGGCTGAGGAACGGCCGGTTCGTAAGCCCCCGCGCAGGATCGTCCAGCACCTGCGGATAAACAAACGCCAACTCCGCGCCGCCAATCCCATCAGCCTTCATCTGCTGTAGCTCGCGAAGGATTTCCGGCTTCGTCACAGCCGCGCCGAACCACCACCATCGCACCATTGGCCGCGCGTCGTTGGGCGGCGTTACGAATGCCTGCCGCAGCCGCGCAATCGCCGATTGCTGTGCGGGCGCGGCGCCGGCCGCACCGCACACCGCGACCACTACTCCCGCCCTCTGCGCCCAGCGTTTCCAACCCATGTCCGTTACCTCACCAATTATTCTGCGCCGTTCACTTCCCACGCGGAGGTCTCGTGCGAACTGTATGTTTGTTCCAATATCAATGTCAATAGGCAAATTGTTTCCTGTAGAATTCTATGCGATCGGCGAGCCCACCTTCCCTGCGCGCCGGAGCATCTCTGGAGACTGCCATGATCGCTTCCACTCATCGCCCCACACGCATCGTCATCGGCTTTTTCGCCGTCGCGCTGGCTGCGGCCGCACCGATCGCCGGCGTCGCGCAAACCTCGTGGAGGTTTCAATGCGCCTCGTCTTCGCACGCCGCGGACGTTCTCAGTGCGACTACTGTCTACGCCAAACCCGCCGCACCCGATACTTCGTCCTTCGGCTTCGATCTCTCCACTGCCCCTACTCGTTTAGATAAAGACTCCTGTACCGGCGACAAGCCGTTCTTCTTCTCGCTCGCCGTCCCCGACGGCAACTACGAAGTCACCCTCACACTCGGCGGCAAAGTCGCGTCCACCACCACCGTTCGCGCGGAGGCCCGTCGCCTCTTCGTCGACCAGCTCCATCTCGCCGCCGGGGCCTCGAAACAAGTCGTCTTCAACGTCAACGTCCGCACGCCAACCATCTACCCTGCGCCCGGTGAACCCACGCCAACCGACGGCCTCCCCGAAGTCCGCCTCAAGCCCCGCGAAATCGGCGCCCTCGACTGGGACGAAAAGCTCACCCTCGAATTCAACGGCGACCACCCCAGCCTCCGCTCCATCTTCGTCCGTCCCATCGCCGTGCCAACGGTCTACCTCGCCGGCGACTCCACAGTCGTGGATCAGGACAAGGAGCCTTGGGCTGCCTGGGGCCAAATGCTCCCCGTCTTCTTCGACTCCGGCATCTCCATTGCCAATGAAGCCGAATCCGGCGAGACCATCAAGAGCTTCATCGGCGAGCGCCGCTACGCCAAGATCATGTCCACCATCAAGCCCGGCGACTACCTTATGGTCCAGTTCGCGCACAACGACCAGAAGCCCGGTTCCGGCTACGTTCCGGCTGCGACCTACTACAAGAAATATCTCCTGCAATACATTGCAGACGCCCGCAGCCACGGCGCAACACCCATCCTCGTCACGTCGATGAACCGCCGCAACTTCGACGCCAACGGCAAAATCGTCCAGACACTCGGGGACTATCCGCAGGCCATGCGCGAGGTCGCCGCCGGGCAGCACGTCGCTCTCATCGACCTCAACGCCCTCAGCAAAACCCTTTTCGAGGCGCTCGGCCCCGAAGGCACGCTGCATGCCTTCGTCCACTACCCCGCCAACACCTTTCCTGACCAGCCAATCGAGCTGAAAGACGAAACCCACTTCAACTCCTACGGCGCCTACGAACTCGCGCGCGCCATTGTCCAGAGCATTCGCGACCAGCACCTGCCCCTCGAAAAATATTTGCGTCCCAACATCCCACCCTTCGACCCCGCCCACCCCGAGCCATTCGCAACCTGGAAGCTCCCGCCAAGCCCCTTCGTGTCGACGGCAACACCCTACGGCCGTTAGTGAACCGGCTCTAAAATTTTCGCCCACTCGCTCGTCGACCGCCCACTTTCCATCGCCGCCAACTGCACCGCAAAATTCCCCACCGTCGAGCACTCCGTCCCCACCCTGCAAACCTCCAGGCGCGTAGCCTCCGCGGTGAGCCGGTTCAGAAATTCATTCTGACTCCCGCCGCCCATGATGTGGAGCCGCCGAAACTTCTTGCCCGTAATCTCCGCCACGGCGCGCAGCACATCCGCATAACGCCGCGCCAGGCTATAGAACAGAAACGAAGCCATCACCGCCGCATCTTCCGCACGTACACTCAACTCCGGCAGATCGCGCCGATGCAGCTGTGCATTGATACGCTGCGGCATGCGCCCACTCAACAGCAAATCCGGATCGTCCACATCCAGCACATACGCCAGAGAAGGGACAGCAGCAGCCTCCTTCACTAACGTCGGCAAGTCGATTTCCGCGCCCTCCGCAGTCCAGCTCTCAATGCATTGCCGCAGCAGCCACATCCCGTTGACATTTTTGTGAAAGCAGATCGTCCCATCCGCGCCGCGCAGATTAGTGAAATTTTCCTCGCGCGCCTGCGCAGAATTGTTGGCCGCACCCAGCAGCGTCCCCACCAGCGACCAAGTTCCCGAACTGATGTACGCCCAGTCATTGCCTGCATCCGGGATAGCCGCAATCGCCGACGCCGTATCGTGGCAGCACGGCGCAACCAACCGCGTAGCCGCGAACGCCGGCAGCGCAGCCAGTTTGCCGTTCAACTGGCCCACATCCGTCCCCGGATCGACCAACTCCGGCATCGCCGCCGCACTCGAACCAAGCGCGGCAAGAATCTCCTCGCACCACTCGCCATTGAGCCCCAGCATCTGCGTGTGGCTCGCGTTCGTGCGTTCCGAAACCGGTCGCGCGCCCAGGCGATACAGAATGTACTCCGGCAAATTCAGCCACGGCATCGAGCGCAGCTCCGCGTTGTCCGCGAACATCTGGTACGCCGTATTCAGCCGCAGCAGTTGAATCCCGGTAAGCTCCCGCATCCGCTCCGCCGAAATCCGTTCATGCAGCGAAGCCTCTGCCACGACAGTCCGTTCGTCGCGATAGCAGAACGGCGCAGCTACCGGCGCACCCGCGGCATCCAGCCGCACATAATCCACCGCCCAGCCATCAACCGCGACCGAACGAATGCCCTCATCCACAATTCCGGCGCAGCGCGCCAGCCCTTCATCCAGGCCGGTCACAATCGACTCCAGGTTCCAGTGCAGCCCGTCGACGCTTTCGACAACATTGTTCGCGAACCGGTAGACAAGCTGTATCTGCGGCTGCTGGCCAACCCACCGCAGCAGCGACAAGCGACAGCTCTCCGCGCCAAGATCGATCGCAACCAGCGCTCGCGTATCCTGCGGCCCGCCGGACGTCACCGCAGATACGCCTCGGTCAGCCCACCGTCCACCGGAATCAGATGCCCCGTCGTCACCGGGGCCTTCGGTCCGCCGACAAACAAAATCGCCTCCGCGCAATCCTTCGGATCAATCGGCACATGCGTCAGCGTGCGCTTCGCATAAAAGTGCGCCAGCGAATTCCGCAGTTCATCGTCACTCTGCGCGTCGTCGAACGCAATACCGTACTTCGTCAGCGACGCCTTCACGCGGTCCCGCGGAAACATCGTCGAGCCCTTCACCACGGTCGCCGGACTGATCCCATTCACGCGCAGCAGCGGCGCATACGTCACAGCCAGTTCGCGCACCAGATGGCTCAGCGCAGCCTTGCTGACGTCGTAAGCCTCGGTCCCGCGCTTCGGCACAACCGCATTCGCCGAGCTCGTCAGCACCACGCTCCCCGGCAGCCCCTGCGCCTTGAAAACCTCCTGCGCCTCATCGGTCAGCAGATAGTTTCCCGTCACGTTGACCTCGAGCGTCAGCGCCCACTGCGCATCGGTAATCACACCGTCCGGCGACGACGGAAACAGCGCCGCCGTATTGATCAGCAGGTCTAATCCGCCAAACGCTTTCACCGTCGCCTTCAGCGCCTCGCGGATCGTCTCGCGTTTGCGGATATCGATTGCCACTGCTACCGCACACTCCGGCCCGCCAATCGCCTTGGCCTCATCCGCAACCTTCTGCGCCGCATCGACCGAAAGATCGGCGACCACGATATGCGCGCCGCGCACAGCCGCCAGCAACACCGTCTCGCGCCCAATGCCGCTCGCTCCGCCGACCACCAGCACGATCCGGCGGCTCAACTCTTTCTCCGCCGGTTGCCTGCGAATCTTGGCTTCCTCCAACGCCCAGTATTCGATCCGGAAGGCCTCACTCGGCGGCAGCGCAACATAGTTCTCATGCACACCAAACGCGGACGTCGGAGCAGCGTCGCCGGCCTGCGGCAGCACCGCCGGACACTGCCCGTCGTCCATCCCCCCGGCGCCCTCCATCACATGGATCGCGTTGATATAAAACTCACCCGTAATGCGCGCGTTTGGCTTGTCCTTCGCGAAGCTGAACATTCCCACGCCGGGTACCAGCACAATCGTCGGGTTCGCATCGCGGATCGCCGGCGACTCCTTCTCCGCATGTCGGTTGTAATACTCCGCATATTCCTTGCGATAAACTGCAAGCGCCTCATCCACCTTCGCTTCAAGCCCCGCCGCATCGCTCGCCGGATTCCAGTCCACAAACATCGGCCGAATCTTGGTCCGGATAAAGTGGTCCGGACAACTCGTTCCCAACCGCGCCAGCTTCGCCGCCGAGTGTGAATTCACAAAGCCCAGCACATCCGCAGAGTCAGTAAAGCTGCCAATCACGCGCTTGTTCGCCGACACCCGCCCACGCAGCATCGGCATCACAGCCAGCGCAATCTTCTCGCGCTCCTCATGCGACGTGTGCTTCACACCGCCGAAGCTGACGCCCTTCTTCGCTCCGTGCTCCAGTACAAACTGCCCTAGTTGGTCGATGATCGTGACCGTATTCAGGTAGCTCTCGCGCTGCGTCTGTCCCCACGTAAACAATCCGTGGCCGCCCAGCACCACGCCATCGCAGCCCGGCACTTCCGCCACGCCGCGCTGCAACATCATCGCCAACTCAAACCCCGGACGCTGCCACGGCAGCCACACCAGCTTGTGCCCAAAACGCTGATTGAACTCCTCCATCTTCGCCAGCCCATTCGCCGATGCGGCCAGCGCAATGCCCCAGTCCGGATGCAAATGGTCCACATGCGGGGCCGGCAAAAACGCATGAAGCGGCGTGTCGATCGAAGCCGCCACCGGATTGTTCCCAAACGTGCAAAGCGAGTACATCCCCACCATCTCGTCTTCGCGCTCGACGCCCTTATAGCTCTTCGTCAGCGCCAGCACCTTGTCCAGATACAGCGTCGCAAACCCCGACCGCTTGATGCTCCCCAGGTCTCCGCCCGACCCTTTCACCCACAGCACCGTCTTCTCCAGCCCGTCCAGCGGATCGATTTCCGGTAGCTTCGAACTCGTATTCCCACCCGCAAAGTTCGTCAGCCGCAGGTCCAGCCCCAGCAGGTTCGAGCGATAGCGCAGCAACTCCGGCGCATCGAGCTTGGACGCAACCGCGTCGTCCCAGTTGTCTACGAGATAGTGCAACTTAGCAGCCATTGGATATCTTCCTGATTACGTCGTCGGCCGCGAGATTCGCCGCCTCACAATGATGCCATAGCGGAAATCAATAGAGCAATCATTTCCATAGGGACACACATCGCCCCGCACGAAACCTACCACAACCAAATCTACGCTCGCTCCGTTACATCCGTGTTCGCGTACCGCTCGGGGCGGGCACCGCCCATGCCTTGCCCGTCTGGGCCCGCGACCGCTTGGCTCCCGCACGCTTGTCGTCCTCGCTTCCCTTCCCGCCGTTGCGCTCGGCGGTCATCGCAATGTGCTCCACATAGTTGTACGGAGCCACCGTCTCGCCCCGCAGCAGCGCCAGCGCCAGCTCAATCAATCTCGGCCCATACTGGGCCACCTCGTGCGAAATCGACCCGATCGCGGGACTCCCCGGCCGCTGCATCTCGGCCATCATTTCCGCGACGCAGTCCTGCCCCACCACCGCCACATGCTTCTCGCGTCCCAACTCGCGCACCGCGGAGATGGCCCCCATCGCGCTCGTATCGTTCGCCGCCGCAATCAAAATGTGCTTGTCCCTCGGATGCCGGTTCAAGAAGTCGAGAATGACCCGGTGGCTCTTCTCGCGCATCCCGCGGCCGTCCATGCGAACGAAGCTCTCCACCGGCAAATTCGGCAGCCTCGCCTTCACCCCTTCGAAGGCGCCGGTAATGCGGCTCAGCACCATCTGCCCGGCCTCTTCGATATCCAGTCCGATCACCCAATCCAGCTGTCCATCCCAACGATTGATCGCAAAATCCGCCAGCAGGTCCCCCGCCAGCAGTCCCGCACGATAGTTGTCGATCCCAAAATACGTCGCATGAGGATGCGGAATATCCACCGCAATCAGCGGAATCTTCGCCCCGGCAATCTTGTCCGCGATAATCGGCGCCGCATGTTCATCCACCTGAAACTCGATCACAATATCCACGCGCTCGCGGAGAAAAGTCTCCGCATTTTCGACTGCGGTCTCGGCGTTGTAGCGGTTGTCGAGCACCAGCAAGTCGACGCCGACAGCCGCCGCGGCCGCCCGCAGGCTCGCCGTCACGGCCTCTGAAAACGGCATCTCCGCGCTCTGTCCGCCAAACCCGAAGCGCAGCTTCTTGGGCCGTGCAATATGCCGGTAATGCCTGTCCGCGGTCTGACCCACGTAGCCGCGATGCACCAGCGTCTTCAATATCCGGTAGACGGTGGTCTTCGAAATCTTCGTCCGTTTGTGGATTTCCTCCAGCACCATCGGCTGGTTTTCCAGTTGCAGCAGCTCAAGGATGTCGAGTGCCTTCGTCAACACGGGGATAAGGTAAAGCCGCTTCGTCTTGGCGTTCTGAGCCACCATCACCTCCTGCGCAACCAAAATCTCGACGTCGCGAACCGGAAACTATACTAAAGCAATTCCCCTAATGAATTTCACCCGCCACCAAAACAGCCGGAACCACTCACGTTACCGGCAGCTAGGCATAAGAACTCGCCCCACCGGCATTCTTAGCACCGCGCTCTTCCGAAATTCTCTCCACATATCCGCTCTCGTGCAGCGCCGCCATCGGGTCCGGCGGCAAGCCCTTCTGCACCCGCCATTCCCGCAGCAACGGTCGAACATCCTGCCAGAACGCCCCGCGGAACTCCTCTTCCGCCTCCACCAGCCGGCACGCATCCTGCAACTCGGCGAGCTTCTGCTGGTCCACCAGCGCAGCCTTCGCATACAGCTCCTGCGCCGTCACGACGCTCTGCACCATCGCTTCCACCTTGCCCTTCAGGTTGTGGCTCTGGTCGATCATGAATGCCGGCATCTTCTTCGCCCCACGCACCGCGCATTCAAAATGGATCTCGTGGAAAATCCGGAACACCTGGTACGGATCGATCGACCCGATCGTCAGGTCGTCATCGGCATACTTGCGATCGTTGAAGTGAAACCCGCCCAGCCTGCCCAGCTCCAGCAGCCACGCCACAATCTGCTCGATGTTCGTGCCCTGGTAGTGGTGCCCGGTATCGACCAGCACCTTCGCCTGCGGCCCCGCGCCGCGCGACAACTCCAACGCCATGCCCCAATCCGCGATATCGGTGTGATAGAAAGCCGGCTCAAACGGCTTGTACTCCACCAGCATGGTCTGCCCCGGCGCCAGCGCCGCGTGAGTCTGCGCGAGCGCTTCCTGCATCCAGCCGATCCGCCGCCGCATGCTCTGCGTCCCCGGATAGTTCGACCCATCCGCGATCCACAGTGAAACCTCCGCCGCTCCCAGCGCCTTGCCAATCTCCACCGAATCGATCAGGTGAGCAATGGCCTTCGCCCTCACCTCCGGGCTGGGATTCGCAATCGATCCAAACTTGTACTCCGCCTCCTGAAACAGGTTCGGATTGATCGACCCCGCGCGCACTCCGGTCTTCTCTTCCAGCGCGCGGATCTTCTCCACATCCGCCAAACCCCGCGGCAGGTCCCACAACACATGCAGCGCCAGCGTAGGCGTTACACCGGTCAACCGGTTCACCTCGGCCGCATCCGCGAATTTTTCTTCGATACACGTAGCGGCGCCGGCTTGGGTAAACTTCCCGAAGCGTGTTCCCGTGTTGGCAAACCCCCAGGAAGGTATTTCAATGGCGAATTTATCGAGCGCGTCGAAGACGCGGCTTTGGTTCGGGTTGCTGGGCATAAAAAATCCACCTTGGAAGTGCCGCAAATCTTGCAACTTGTTTCTCACAGGAAACTATAATACCTATTGAAACGTTGTCCAATCAAAACTTGCTTCCCGTACGATAACCGGATTTCAATCCCATTGCATCACAAACGGCTACATTCCATAGGCAAATCCGTCCCGGCCATCCATGCACTACGGTACGATGACGCAGAGCAATTGCAATCGAATTCCACTCAACGCTCGAGGTAAATAGTGGCTCCCAATCCCTTTTTCGGCGTCATCCTGCACTGGCTCGGCGGCCTGTGCTCGGCCAGCAACTTCATCCCCTTTCGTGGGATCAAACGCTGGTCTTGGGAAATCTACTGGATCATCCAGGGCGTCGCCGCCTGGCTGATCGCACCGACGCTTATCGCCAGCTTCTTCATCCCCAACGTCTTCGGCATCCTGCGCGCCGCGCACCAATCGCCTGACGCCAGCATCGTCTGGCCGCTCATCATGGGTCTGCTCTGGGGGATCGGCGGCCTCACCTTCGGCCTCGCCATCCGCTACCTCGGTCTCGGCCTCGGATACGCCATCGCCCTCGGCTTCTGCACCGCCTTCGGCACGCTCATCCCGCCCATCTATCACGGCCAGATGGGCGCCATCCTCCACGAAAAATCAGGACTCGTCATCCTCGGCGGCGTCGCGATGTGCCTCGTCGCCATCGCCGTCAGCGGCGCCGCCGGCTACTCCAAAGAGCACGAAATCAGCGCCGAAGACCGCGCAATCGCCGGCGAACGCGACTTCTCCTTCGTCAAGGGCCTTGCCGTCGCCATCTTCGCCGGCATCATGAGTTCCTTCTTCGCCTTCGGCCTCGACGCCGGCAAGCCCATCGGCAGCATGACCAAGGTCCAGCTTCTCAACCACGGACACACCGACGTCCTGCAAAATCTTCCCGTCCTGATCGTCGTTCTCTGGGGAGGTTTCATCACCAACTTCGTTTGGTCGATGGTCCTCATCATCCGCAACCACTCCATCCGCCAGTTCGCGGGCGAGCCCGGCGAGAACCCCATGGGCACTGCCCCTGTCACCGGCGAAACCCTCGAAGCCGTCGACCCCCGCGGCCTTTTGCTGCGCATCGACAACCTGACGCTGGTCAAGAATTATCTGCTCGCGGCGCTCGCTGGAATCATCTGGTACTTCCAGTTCTTTTTCTACTCCATGGGCACCACCAAGATGGGCCAGTACGACTTCGCCAGTTGGACCCTGCACATGGCCAGCATCATCATTTTCGCCACCCTCTGGGGCATCGCCTTGCATGAGTGGAAGGGCACCAGCCTCCGCACCCGCATCCTCGTCACCTGCGGCCTGCTGCTGCTGGTCGGCTCAACCGTCGTGGTCGGCTATGGCAGTTATCTGAAGGTGAACGAACCTGCCGTGACGAGCGCCGTCGTTCTCCCGCTATCGAAATAAGGAGCTTTCCGCCTGCAAATCGCGCTCTTCGTCGCCTGCTACAACGACACGCTCTTCCCCGAGACGGGCATCGCCGTCACGCGCCTCCTCGAACGCCTCGGCCACACCGTC
>DASRLB010000088.1:0-3243 GCA_035648695.1 Acidobacteriaceae bacterium
GGACTGTATCGGATGTCTTGGAATCGGTAGGTGGCGGAGAGTGAGGGATTCGAACCCCCGATAGACTTACGCCTATGTCTGATTTCGAGTCAGGTGCATTCAACCGGGCTCTGCCAACTCTCCTACCTCAGCTATTTTAGCCGAAGTCGGCCACTCTGAAAAATGAGAGCCCACGCCAACCAGGGCAATCGCATTTCAAAACATCTCCAGGGGTTTAATGAGGAAGTGGTCGTCCCATCCGGCTCGTTTGAACTTGCCTCGGGTTGAGCCTTTGGATCCTTGCTTCTGGATGGCATTGAGAGCTTGGGCTTAACGGCCCTGGGCGGCGAGGTGGCCGACGGTCTGCATGGATTCCAACTCGGCGGTCTGGAACTTGACGCCGAAACGCGCTTCGATTGCCACGGTCAGGTTGATGTGGTTGAACGAGTCCCACTCGGGGACGTCCGCGGCGGTGAGGCCGGGGTTGAGGACGATGGTGTCGTCGTCGAAGAGGTCGTGAAAGATGGTGGTGAGTTCGGTGTAGATGTCTTGCTGCTGCATTCGCCCTCTGGTCGGGTTCTGTCTCCACTATAGGTCGTCAGAAGTGGCGCAGGGGCGGCTGGGCCGCGTCGGGCGTGGAGGCGACGTTGGGGTTGAGGGCAGAGGGTTTCTCGATGGTCTTTTCAATGGATCGGCTGACGAGGTCGCGCGAGCCGAGGCCGATGGCGAGGGCGAGGGTGAGGACGATGCCTCCGAAAAGAATGCCGAAGGCTAGCTCGACGACGCCTCCGCCGATGCCGAGGTGTTCGAGCGCCATGGCCGCGGTAAGCACGAGGACCAGCCACTTGATTCCGAGGGACAGGAAACGGGCGTATTGGAGCTGGGCGTTGACCGCTCCGATGAGCACGCTGCGGGCGAGGAAGCGGGCAAGCAGGGTGCCGGCGATGACCAGGAGCGTGGCTCCGACAATGTGGGTGACGTAGGGAAGGAAGAACAGCGAGACCCTGCCGTTGTCGGAGAATGAGGCGTTGAAGGCTGAGAGTCCGATGGCGATTCCGGCGAGCACACAGAGCCAGAGAACGACGCGAGAGAGCAGAAGGGTGGGCGAACTCGACGGCGACCATTCGGAGACGTTGGTGAGCACGCCGGGCGCCTGGCGGGCGGCGAGGCGCTCGTCGAAGCGCACGGCAATGAGGATTCTGCGAATCAGGAATGCGAGCACGACGCCGATGACGGCGAGGATGACGAGCGCGAGCAGGAAGGCGAGCAGGCCGGGCAGGAAACTGACCAGCATCGGCACGACGCGGTGCATGGATTGGCGGAGCGCGAGTTCGATTTGTTGACCCATGATGGGGCCTCCTGTGGTGGCGGGCTACGGGTTGAAGCGGTCGGGCCAGCGCCAGCGCGCGACGATGTAAGGTTTGTCCGCTTCGAATGCGGCGGCGGTGGCTTCGATGTGTTGTTCGGCGGTTGCCGGGTCGCCGTCGACGAGGTGAAGATGCGAGGCGACCCAGGCGAGATACAGAGGCGTGAGCGCGCCGAGAAGGTGTCCGCGATTGATGGTGCGGAGACGGTAGGCGAGCAGGAAGTCGTAGACCGTGCGGGCCCACAGTGCGTCGGGCATGCGGAAACTTTCGGCTGGGGCGATGGACAATTTCTTGAGCGCGAGCAGGGAGTTGGGCGGAAGCACCAGCGACCAGAGTTCGCGCAGGTTGGTGTAGGCGTTGCGGAAAGACTCGATCATGGGCGCGAGGTCGAGCGGGTTCGCGTCGTGGTGGGTTGAGTGGGTTGCGCAGGCGCTTATGCGCGCCGGCGTGGTGATGAGGCGGGCGCGCTGCCAGAAGGCGGCCTTGGATTCGATGTCCGCGAAGAGCGAGCCGGCGACGTTGGCGAGCAGGAAGTTGAGGTCGCCGGCGTTGGGCGCGGGCAGGGTGCGGGGGTCGCCGGCAACGTCGCGCACCGTGTATCCGGCGACGGAGGCTTCGGCGACGGGCCAGACGAGGGCGTCGCCCTGCCCGTTCGCGGTAAGGCGCTGCGCGGCGGTGGCGAGACGCTCGGCCATGCGCGCGGAAAGTGCGGCGTCGATGGGCAGAGGAAAGCGGACGTGATGCGAGAAGAGAGAGCGCGTGAGCGGGTAGAGGATCGCGGAGTTGAAGAGCGCATCGTGGGGGCCGACAGGGTAGCGCGGGAGGACGAGGTCGTGGTCGTCGAGGACGCCGGTGGCGAGGCGGCGCAGTGTCTCGGGCGCGACGGAGCCACAGTCGGGGCCGAGGAGAAGGATGGCGCGGGGCTTGTGTTCGCGCGCGAGGGTGAAGGCGCTCAGATAGTCGACCGCGGTGGGCACCCAGGAGGATTGCGACGCTGCGGAGGGTGTGTAGGCGATGACGGATACGTTCGCGGTCGAGGGTGGCGCGGCGTCGGGCGTTGCGACCAGGATGGGCTGGTCGGGGAACGCGCGGCGGAGGTTGGAGAGCGTGGCGTCGAGCGCTTCGGTCGTCAGTGCCGGCAGACAGGCCAGTGTGAGCGCGGCGTTTTGCGTTGCTGCTTCGGCGGGCTGGACGGCGGGACTCGTAGGCATCAGGCGGCCTCACGAAGGAGCGACAGGACGCCGCCGAGCGGGATGCGCAGCCACGAGGGCCGGTTGTTGAGTTCGTACAGCAACTCGTAGAGAGCTTTTTCCAGCAGGAAGGCGAGCAGCATGGTCTGCGCCTGCTCGGGCTGCGGGATCAGTTCAGGGTTGGCGGCGATGACTTCGCGGTATTTGCCGAGGAAGGCGGACGAGGCGGTACGCTCCCATGCAGTGGCCCAGGCTTCGAGGGTTGCGGTGTGCTCGGGGTGGCGCTGGGTGTGGAGGTCGAGCGCGGCGAAGGCGGCGTAACTGAAACTGCGTATCATGCCGGCGACATCGCGGAGCGGCGATTGCTTGCGGCGACGTTCTTCGAGCGGGCGCGCGGGCTCGCCTTCGAAGTCGACGATGAGGAAATCGGAACGGGAGCGAAGGACCTGGCCGAGGTGGTAGTCGCCGTGGATGCGGATGCGGCGGCCGAAGCGGTAGGGCAATGCGGTGGCGAGGGTGTGGGCGCGGTCGAGGAGTTTCTTGCGCTGCGAGAGCAGGGATGCGGCGCGGTCGCAGAGGTCGGCGGGGACCTGCTTCATGTGCAGCTTCATGGCGTCCAGCGCGGAGACGATTTGGGCGTGGATGCGGGTGGAGTCGGCGGCGAGATCGTTGGGCGTGAACTGCTCGGCGGCGAACGCTTTCTGTCT
>DASRLB010000089.1:0-7976 GCA_035648695.1 Acidobacteriaceae bacterium
GCCCCAACCTGCAGGCCCCCGCGCTGACGGAAGCGCAATGGACCAACTGCAAGCGCGTCAACCTCTCCTCCAAAGTCCGCACTCCCGACGTACTCGTGCAGCCGCACATGGCGTCACTTGAGATGACGTTCTACCCCAGACGGCCCAGAGTCGTCGTGAAAAAAGCCGATGGCACCGTCGATGACGATACGGTCTTCCCGAACGAATATATGGGTGACGCCTTCGCCGCCGAGCACGGCTCCTGGAACCGCAAAAATCGCGCCGGCTACGAAGTCATCCACATCCCCCTGAAGGACGGCAAAGCCACCGGAGAGTACGACGACTTCCTCACCGGCTTCGTCACCGCCGACGGCCAGGTCTGGGGCCGGCCCGTCGGCGTCACGGTAGCCAACGACGGCAGCCTCTTCGTCACCGACGACGGCTCCCGCAGCGTCTGGCACGTCGTTTACACAGGCAAATAGATGCTTCTGCTGTGCTTTTGCCTTTGCTTCTGCTGTGTTTTTGCCTTTGCTTCTTCTGTGTTTTTGCCTTTGCTTCTGAGATAGGCCCGGGCTTTCAGCCCGGGCATCAAACCCTCGCAAAATCCCGGGCTTCAGCCCCCGGGACACGCTCTCTTATCCCTCTGCGTTACTCGACGAACAGCATCTGCCGCGCAAGCCGTTCTACCACCGCCGCCGGATCATCCGTAACCCCGGTCCGCACCTGCGACACCTGAATCATCGTGCTGCGCGGCGACGTCAGCCAATGAAACCGTTCCTTCTGCGACATCCGCGCAATCGCGCCCGCAGACTCATCACCGGCCGCAATTCGCTGAATCGCTTCCAGATGCTGCCGCACCAACGCAAGATCGAGCCCCGGCCAGAGCGCCCGCAACCGCGCCTCGTCGATGTGTATGCGCGCATCCAAAAACCGCTGTTCCGCGCAGATCACAATAACGCCGGCATTGACGAACTCCTCGCGGTCAACCCGAGGAGCCACACGCACAACGGCGTAATCAAACGAGTAGGCTGCGGGCACGCAACACCTCCTCTTCAAAAATCTCCGAAGCCGCCAGCCGGCGCACAAAAAAATCGACATACTCCGCACGCCGTTTCTCCGCCGTTAGCGAAGCAGGCTCACCGACAAGCCACTCATCAGGAACAAGCGCCAGAATCCCACGCAACACCTCAGCCGTAAGTCGCTCATGCGCCACACGCGAAGCGCCGGCAATATCGTCCGCCCACGGCAGCAGAATATGCTCACGAATCTGCGCAAACGGAGATGTTGCCTTCTCCGGCATCGTCTCCCAATTGTGATGGAAATAAAGCGCCGCCCCGTGGTCGATGAAACGCACCTCGCGATGCCAGCACAGCAGGTTCGCATTCCGCGGCGTGCGGTCGACGTTCTGCACAAACGCATCGAACCACACGCCCATCGACGCCACTTCATGCGGAATAACATCGCGCGCGGCCGGGTCGAACATCGTCGACCCCGGCAGATAATCCAGCGCAAGATTCAACCCGACCGAAGCCTTTAGCAAGTGACGGATCTCGGCGTCAGGATCGTTGCGCCCCAGGATCGCATCGATCTCGATCAACACAATCTCAGGAACACTCAACCCCAGCACGCGCCCGATTTCACCAGCGACAAGCTCCGCTACTAAGGCCAGCGTCCCCTGCCCCGCGCCGCGAAACTTCACCACATACATACCCAGATCGTCAGCCTCGACAATCGCAGGCAGCGACCCACCCTCGCGCAGGGCGAGCACGTAGCGGGTCGCATTGACGGTGCGGAGCGGCATCGCTCACCAGTGTAGCGTTTGCCGCCCCGCCCGCGCCGCATCACCCCGCTTCCAGCATCCGCCCCTGCTTCTCCTTCAACTCGCCAAGCAGCCGTTCCACCTGCTCATTCCTTTCCAGCACATGGAACTTATCGTCCAGCGTATCGCCTTCGAGCAGCGTCTTCCCGGCGTGATTTTCTGCCTCCGCATTCTGAATCCGCGCCTTGAAGCGCCCCAGCGAAGACGTACGCGAAGTCGTATTTCCTTCAGCGGCATTGCGTGCGGCGGTGGCCTTGCCGACCATGCGCGCGCGGCGGTGTTGAGCGATCAGCATCTCGCACTGTCCTTCCGTTTCCTTCAATTTACCTTGCAGTTTGGCGTACGTCGTACGCAGAGCATCAGCCTCGGCATTCTGCTCGGCGAGCTGCCGCGCAAAACCCTCCCCCATCTGTTGATGGCTCAACGAGCGCTCCAGCGCCGCCCGCGCCAGCTCGTCCTGCTGCTTCGAAACAGCCAACTCCGCCTTGCGTTTCCAGTCGCTCGCGGAGGCCTCATGCTCGGCGCGCTTCTTGTCCAGCAGATGCTGGTCGGCGATCGCAATCGCAACCTGCGTCTTCACCTGGAGCAACTGGTTTTCCATGTCGAGCACCAGTTGCTTCAGCATCTTTTCCGGGTCTTCCGCGCGGTCGATCAAGTCATTAACGTTCGCGCGCAGCAGTGTAGCGACTCTTTCCATTAGTGCCATTTTGTTGCCTCCTTCGTGGTGCTGAATATTCCAAGGTGACCCGTCTTCGCGACGGCTTCATCGTCGCTAAGGCGGGCTACCCATAGTTAGCTAGCTCTTCACATCCGTATCGGCGTCGATCACCGGCGGCGCACTCGTTTCAGCAGCGCCATTCGGCCGCGCCACCATCTGCTTGACGTTCGACATCAGGTCGCTCATCTTCATCCCGCTCAACGCTTCGAACAGCGCCGGGACCTGCGCCGCAATCTGTGTCATCTCGCCCGTCAGCTTGCTCGCTCCGACACCCGCGCCATCACCCGTAGAAACGATGGTGATCTTGTCGATGTTGTTCAGCGGCTCGGCCATCGCGCGGACGATCTCCGCCATGTTGGTAATCAATTTATCGACCACCGCAGCCTGCGACCACTCCTGGTAAGCCGCGGCCTTGACGTTCATCGCCTTCGCTTCCGCCTCGCCCTTCTGGAAGATGATCGAAGCCTCCGCCTCGCCCTGCGTGCGGATGGCCTGCGCCCGCCCTTCGGCTTCGGCAATGGTGCGCGCCTTTTCCGCGTTGGCCATGTTGCCGATGCGCTGCGCTTCAATCTCCGACTTCTTCAGCACGGTCGCAATCAGTTCCTTCTCGTTGCGCTGGATCTCGGCTTCCTGCACCTTGACCTGCGCTTCTTTCTCGACCTGCTGCACCTTCACCTGCGCCGCGATCACCTGCTGCTGCATGACGTTGGTCTGCAACTCGTAGGACTTGTCGGCGGTCGCTTCCTGCTTGCGCGACTGCTCCGTAAACTGCGCTTTCTGGATGTCGAGATCGCGTTGCGCCTCGGCCTGTTTCCCCAGCGACTGCGTCTCCGCCAGCACCCGCTCCTGGTCGGCCGCAGCTTTTGCCACAGCCGATTCGCGCAACGCAATCGCCCGGCGAATCGCCGTATCGCGCTCGGCTTCAGCCGAAGCAATTTCCGCGTCACGCTTGATCCGCGCAATGTCCGGACGCCCCATGTTGGTGATGTACTCGTTCTTGTCGCGGACTTCCTTGATCGTGAAGCTGATCACCTCAAGCCCCATCTTGCTCATGTCCTCGGCGCAGGTGGCGCGCATGCGCTCGCCGACATTCTCCGGCTCCTTCACCAGTTGCTCCACCGTAAGCTGCCCGATGATGCCGCGCAGATGCCCTTCCATCACCAGACGTATAAGCCCCTCACGCTGCTGCGGCGTCTTCGACAGGAACTGCTCCGCCGCCGTCAGTATCGACTCGTTGTCGGAGCGCACCTTGATCTGCGCCACTGCTTCGACGGTGACCGCGACGCCCTGCTTGGTGTACAGGTCCTGCTGCGGCGCCACGTCGAAGCTCATCAGTTCGAGCGACAGTTCCTTGCAGCTTTGTACCACAGGAAAAACCACAACTCCGTGGCCTTTGATCACCTTCGGTCCACCCGACCCATAGATGATGAGCGCTTCGTTGGGGCCGGCCTTGCGATACATTCTCGCCATCGAGACCAGCAAAATGAGGATGGCAAGTACTCCCAATCCAATCAAGACTATTGTTACGTTCGGCATATCTCCCTTTCGTACTGCATACAAAACGTGTTGCTTACAAACATGAAATCCAGCGTCTAGAGCAATGTTCGCTTAGGTGTAGAGTCTGACTCACGAGTTCTTGCTCTTGCTTCTGAGATAGGTCCGGGATTTATCCCGGACATTCAGCCTGACCTAAGATCTGGGCTTCAGCCCTTGGGACATGCTCTCCTTTTCGGCTGCTACACACCGTCGCGAACTATGCTCTAAAAGCGCTTCGGGCCGGACGGCCGCTCACTCTCTCGGTAGCTCTAATCCTTCGCCGTCGGATCGCGCATCCGCGGCTGTTCTTCCGATTCATCGGACATCAGGCCGTGCTCAAACGAGTCCCAGCGGCGCACATACGCGATGCCCCGCTGGTAGCGCATCACCACCACTTCCGTGCCGCGTTCGATGGCGGTTCCATCGTCCGAGCGCACGGCCACCGCGCGACGCGAGCCATTCTGCGAAAACACAATTTCGCCCACGCCCTTCAACGGGATGCCTCCGCTGAGACGTCCAATCACGCCTGTCATATCGGTGTCCGAGGGCTCGAGCGTTTTCTCCATCGGAAGCAACACCCGCGCCATGAACCAGAACACGAACCCGGCCGCACCCAGACCGCTCAGCAGCGAAAAGCCCAGCACCAGCGGCGCTATAAAGATGCTGTAGCGATGCAGCAGATAACCCGTGCCGCCAAACCAGCAGAGGAACGCCATCAATGTAAAACCGTTGAAGGGCGATGTCATGTGGGTAGCTCTTGCATTCAGGCCATGGGCGTGGCCGAAGTGGATGTGCCCGATATGGAAGTGACCGAACCCCGTCACAAAAACGAGCACACTGAGCACAAGCCCGACCCCGAAACACGTCAGGTAAATCGAGTTCCAATCCCATGCGGCATTCATCGTTTTACTCCTTTGGAAGCCTTGGAAATTTTTGCGGGCGTCTTCGCTGATTTCTTTGCGGCACTACTCAAACTCACCGCCGGTCTGGCCACCAGATGCGGCTGTACCAGCGGACAAATCGCTCCCGCCCCGGGCCGCAGCAACTCCAGCAACCGCTCGGCCAGCGAAGGCGTTTCGAGAATGCTTTCCAGCAGCAGCAAGCAGCACCGCGAGTCGGAATGCTTCGCCACAGTCAGCAGCGCCCGCCGCAACTCCGGGTCGCGCCGAAACCGCTCCGCACCGCCAATCAACCAAAGGTCAAGCTTGTCCTCAAGCCCCAGGTCCGACAGCAACTCCGCGTGATAACCCTCCGGGTCGTCCACCAGGTAGCCCGGATGCACCTTGAAGAACTTCGCCAGCAGCAGCCGCGTCGTATTCGTCAGGTGCGGCCGCGCTCCACTCTCGATCTGCGAAAGATAGCTCTGCGACAGCGGCGCACTCATCTCGGCATCGATCGCCCGCAGCAGCTCCTGCTGCGTCATCGCTCGCCCCAACCCGCGCAAGCTGCCTTCCACTTCCCGCAGGTACCGAATTTTGTCCGAAAGTTTCATATCGCGATCTGCAATATTTATATCGCAATTTGCAATATACGTCAAGAGGCCATTGTGCGCTAATCGGATCGGACCCTGGAGCATTGTCCTTTTCGGCATAGAGGCGAACGTGTCCGTACTTGCTCTTGCTTCTGAGATAGGTCCGGGATTTCCGTACTTGCTCTTGCTTCTGAGATAGGTCCGGGATTTATCCCGGACATTAAGAGCGGCCACGACTTCGGCTTTAGCCGCCGGGACACGTTCTCTGTCCAAGCTGCTATACACCATTGCGAACTCCGCCCTAATCGAATCGGGACCTGAGACGGATCTGCAATCGGTATGCAATCGAAAGCAGATCTTCCGTTCGCGCACAGTCCCAGTGGAAAAGATCCGCCCTACCCGCCGACGCCAATCCCACCCAGCTGCGCCATCGTCGTGCGCAGGTATCTATGCGGGTTCACCGCCGTATTGTGGACCTGCACCTCATAGTGCAAATGCGGCCCGGTCGCCTTGCCGCTATGGCCGACATACCCGATCACCTGCCCCTTGACGACATTCTGCCCGTCCACCACGTTGAACCCCGAAAGGTGTCCGTAGACCGTCCGAATCCCGTTGCCGTGGTCGATCTCGATCTCCCGCCCATATCCGTTGGCCATGCCCGCAACCACCACGCGCCCGGCCGCCGGCGCGTGAACGGGCGTCCCATCCGGCGCGTCGATGTCGACGCCCTTGTGGAACTCGCCCACGCCATCGCCCAGCACCGGATCGACGCGCTGCCCAAAGCCGCTCGCGATGCGCCCCAGGATCGGCCACATATCGGGAACATTCGCCCCGCCCGTATCGTCCAGGTCGGCCAGGTCGGAAAGCGTGCTGCGCACGCCCAGATTGCTGTCCAGCTGCTGCCGCAGCGCGCCCGCCGTGGCCGTATCGCGCAGCGCATAGAACGTATCGACCGACCGGTAGTAGCTGTCGTCCGTATAGCTGGCCGTATCGTCCTTCAGCGGAGCCTTGGGATCGACGACCGGCTTCTTCATCCCGAAGTGTCCATGCGGCAGCGTCAGTTTGCCCGCCGTCAGGCCGTAGATCGCGGAAACTTCGCTGGCCAGCGAACCCAGGCTCGCCACCTGCACATCTTTTTCGCGCTCTTTCTTTTCCAGGTGCGCGTAGTCCGTGCGAGTCATCGCCAGTTCCTGGCGCAGGTTGTTCACGCCCTCCGTCTTCACCAGCATGCGGCTGTACGACCCCGCCAGTCCCGCAAACGTAAACATGCCCGTCACCGCCGCCGCCACGAACACGTAGATGTAGCGCATCGGGATCGCGACGCGATCGACCGTGCCGTTCTCATCCTTCGTGACGTATACGATGGAGCGTTTTCTTTTCGAACTCATGTTGAATAGTTCCGCAGCAGTCTCGGGTTGAGGCCTCTCGCGCGGCGACTGCGAGAGCAGAACGGTAACCGCGGAACTTTGCCCGCTCAGGTAAAAGCACTGTAAACCGGTCAGACGGCTCCTGTCTCTAGTTTAGTGGAGCCGGCAAGCCCCGGCAACCGCAGGCGCTATCCTGAAACGGATGAGTGCGCAAGCCAAACCGGGAGCGAAGCAGCGGCGGCAAGTCGGCGGCGGCGGCGAACTCTCCCTGATTCAACACATTGGCACGCGAGCCAACGCCGCCCGGCCACCCTGGTTGCGCTTGGGAATCGGCGACGACTGCGCGATTTTACGTTCACGCCCGGGCGAAGAAATCGTCGTTACCACCGATCTCTCTCTCGAAGGCCGTCACTTTCGCCGCGACTGGCACCCCGCGGCGTCCATCGGACACCGCGCCCTCGCCCGCGGCCTCAGCGACATCGCGGCCATGGGAGCCCGCCCCCTCGCCGCATTTCTCTCCCTCGCCCTGCCCGCCGCAGTCGCCAACAATGCCGCATGGGTGGACAGCTTTCTGGACGGCCTCCTCACCCTTGCAAGACTCCACGGCGTCCCTCTAGCTGGCGGCGACACATCGGAAGCTCCCGGCGACGCCGTCCTCGCGGACATCGTCCTCCTCGGCGCCGCCCCCGCCGGACGCGCGTTGCGCCGCTCCACTGCCCGCCCCGGCGACCTCCTCTATTGCACCGGAGCACTGGGAGGCGCGTCCGCGGAACTCGCCGCACTCGCCGCCAACCCGCAGTCATTGGCGACCGCCAAACCGGACGGCACGCATCCTCACCTTTTCCCCCGACCCCGGCTCGCAGTCGGACAAACCCTGCTCCGCAAGAAACTCGCGACCGCCTGCATCGACCTCAGCGACGGCCTTTCCACCGACCTCGCACACCTCTGCGAAGCCAGCGGCGTTTCAGCCGAAATAGACGCCAGCAGCCTGCCGCTCCATCCACTCGCCGAGCAGCTTTCCCCCGAAGCCCGCATGAACGCCGCCCTCAACGGCGGCGAAGACTATGAACTCCTCTTCACCGCCCG
>DASRLB010000090.1:0-6349 GCA_035648695.1 Acidobacteriaceae bacterium
AAACCGCCGCCGTCCGAGCTGACCTGTCCGGCGGTAAAGCCCGCCTCCACCCGGCGCGAAAAATGAGCTGTAAATCCGAATCTCTCTTGTGTACACTCTGTCATCAAAGGCCGTTCCTTTTTCTGGTTTATAACTTCGTCTTGACAACGCTGTTATGACAGAAAATACGGCCTTTTGCTATATATTTTTTAGCCAATACATAATCGCTCGTGAGAAATCCGGGCTAATGTGACGGGGCTGTTCTGTGGAGCTTGCGGTGAGGCTATTCTCGATGCGGATGAATCGGCTCGCGTCAGTGGGCTGATGCTGGAGTTCAACAGGCGAGTCGATGCCTCCGCAGCGGATCCCGAGTTCATCAGGTGAATTTTCTTCTGAGCGCAACTGGTATGTGCGGCTCGTGTTCCAAGAAGTGTGCGGTGGGAGTTGCGTGTGTGCAGCGCATTCTTGAAGGAGCTACGAATGGTGAAGCAAAGGAAGTTTTTGCGACTGGTTTGTGAGACGGGCAAAGCGGCGGTTGCCGCGACGTTGTGTGCGCTGATGACCGCTGGACCAATGCTGGGGGAGGCACCGGCGGCGGCGAAGACGATTCCGGCGGTTCCTGCGCTGAAGTCTCTGACGGAGCAGCAGAAGGCGCTTCATGCGTTGAACCGGTTTACGTTTGGGCCGAGGACGGGGGATGTGCAGGCGGTCGAGAAGATGGGGTTGAAGGTCTGGTTTGAGCAGCAGTTGAATCCCGCGAGCATCGACGACTCTGCGTTTCAGACGATGATGTTGAAGTTTCCGGCGATGCAATTGAGCCAGGAAGAGCTGCTGAAGAAGTTTCCGTCGCCGCAGATGCTGAAGCAAATGGCGCGGCAGGGTGCGGCGCTGCCGAGCGATCCGGTGGAACATGCGATCTATGCCGATGGGATTTTGAGCTATGAGCAGAAAATTGCCGCGGCCGGGGCTTCACCGCAACTCAAGCCGAAACAGGCTGGGGCGGTGGAGGATGGCCAGAATGCCATGACTCCTGCGATGGGTGGGGCTGTTCCCGCGTCGGGCGCGGCTGCTGCGCCGGACATGGCCGCAGGCGACGATATGGCTGCTGCGACGCCGGCTGCGAAGGTGCGCAAGCGGGGGCCAAAGGAAGCGTATACGGGCGACGATCCCGAGAGCATTGTGGCATTGCCGCCGGATGAGCGGATGGCGAAGATTCTGGCGATGACGCCGGAGCAGGCGATTGCGTTTCGGCAGGACCTGCGGCCTCGGGAGCGCGGGGCGTTGATGGCGGGTTTGTCGCCGGAGCAGGGTGAGGTGCTTGTGGCGTTGCAGGGGCCGATACGGGTGGTGTCGGGTGAGGCGTTGGAGACGCGGCTGCTGCGGGATGTATACAGCGATCGCCAGCTTGAAGCGGTGATGACGGATTTCTGGCTGAACCACTTCAGCGTGTATGTGCGGAAAAATCAGAATGAGCCGTACCTGCTGGCGTCGTATGAGCGGGACACGATTCAGCCACATGCGCTGGGTAAGTTCGAGGACCTGCTGGTGGCGACGGCGCAGAGTCCGGCGATGCTGATGTACCTGGACAACTGGCAAAGCATCGGGCCGAACTCGCCGGCTGCGGAGCGTGGGAAGCGGTTCAGCAGGAACCGGCCGAACTCCCAGTTGGCCAAGGTTATGCCTAAGGGGATCAATGAGAATTATGCGCGCGAGCTGATGGAGCTGCATACGATCGGCGTGCAGTGCGAGGTGAGCAAAGACCATACGGCGCGGCAGCTTGATCCCGCGTGCGGCCCGGGCTATACGCAGGCGGATATTACGAACGTGGCGAGGGCGTTGACTGGATGGACCATTGACCGGCCGTACCAGGGCGGTGGCGGGTTCATGTTTGCGGAGAACCGGCACGATCCGGGGACGAAGCAGGTCCTGGGGCGGACGATTCAGGCGGGTGGCGAGAATGAGGGGCTGGAGGTGCTGCATATGCTCGCGACCAGTCCGGCGACGGCGAAGTTTATCTCGCATAAGCTGGCGGTGCGGTTTGTGAGCGACAATCCGCCGCAGGCGCTGGTCGACCGGATGGCCGCGACGTTTTTGAAGACCGATGGGGACATCAAGGCGGTGCTGCGGACGATGTTCGACGCGCCGGAGTTCTGGTCGCCGAAGGTGTACAGGGCGAAGGTGAAGACGCCGATCGAGTTCCTGGTGTCGGCGCTGCGGGCGAGCGATGCGACGGTGAATAATGCGCTGCCGCTGGTGCAGGCGATGGACCGGCTGGGGATGCCGCTGTATGGGATGCAGACGCCGAATGGGTACTCATGGCTGGCGCCGGAGTGGGTGAGTACGACGGCGCTGGTTTCTCGGATGAATTTTGCGATGGTGCTGAGCGGTGGGTTGCTGCCCGGGACTCGGACGAACTGGCCGGGGTTGCTGGGGGAGACAGCTGCCGGCAGTACGGTGCCTTCGCTGAAGACGGAACAGCAGTTGGAGATGCTGCTGCTGGGCCAGCCGGCGGCGGACCGGACGACCACGGCGGTGATGGAGCTGGCGGATCGTCCCGGGCAGGTGGTGGAAGCGCAGAAGAATCTTGGGCTTGGAGCGGGTGAGGCCGGGCCGAGCTTGATGAACGTCAAGGTTGCGGGTAAGCGGCCTTATGCGAACCGGGGAGGGCCGTCGATGGCGGACCTCGCTTCGAACAGCATGAATGAGGGGCCGGTGACGACGATGGCTGGGTTGCTGTTGGGGTCTCCGGATTTTCAGAGGCGGTAGCGAAGTGCAGAGCGTTGAGGGACCAGAGTCCAGAGGACGCGTGGAGTTGCTTTCTGGAACCTGGGCTCTAAACCCTGCGCTCTGAAGCGGATTCGGACTTCGGAACGAATTGGAACAACTTTGGCTTATAGTTTGCGTTAACACAGGTGGGCGGGTCTTTGCCCGGGATTTTTGAAGGAGAACGCCATGAGCTTATCGAGATGGAATGCAGACCATAGTGACTGGGGTTGCGACATGCACGGTCGGGACCTGGCGCGGCGTGGCGTTTCCCGGCGTGGCTTTATGAAGAATGGCGCTCTGGCGCTGGTGGGGACTTCGGTGATTCCGGCGTTCCTGACGCGGAGCGTACTGGCGGAAGTGACGACCGCGGCGGCAAACCATAAGAAGCTGGTGGTGCTGTTTCAGCGCGGGGCTTGCGATGGGCTGAATGTCGTGGTGCCTTACGCGGAGAAGAATTACTACTCGATGCGGCCGACGATTGCGATCAAGCCGGAACAAGTGCTGGACCTAAATGGATTTTTTGGGCTGCATCCGTCGATGGCGGCGATGAAGCCGCTGTATGACCAGGGGCATCTGGCGATCGTTCATGCTGCGGGGTCGACGGATACGACGCGATCGCACTTCGATGCCCAGGACTATATGGAGAGTGGGACTCCGGGGCTGAAGTCTACTCCCGATGGCTGGCTAAACCGGGCGCTGGTGAATGAGAAGGTGGAAGGCAAGCAGTCGGCTTTCCGCGCTGTGGCACTTGGGACCCAGGTGCCGCGGACGTTGCAAGGGAAGCTGCCGGCGATTGCGATTGCGAACCTTGCGGATTTTTCGGTGGGTGGGCGCGGGCCGACGACTTCTCCGATTTCGAATGCGTTTCAGGCGATGTACGACGAGAGCTCGGATGCCGTGCTGCATGGCACCGGCGAAGAGACTTTTGAGGCGGTGAAGATGCTGAAGGCGGCCGATCCTGCGAAATATCAGCCTGCGGCCGGGATTGTTTATCCTAACTCCCCGTTCGGCAACAGCATGAAACAGATTGCGCAGTTGATGAAGGCGAACCTCGGGGTCGAGGCGGCGTTCTCGGATATTGGCGGCTGGGACACCCACCAGAACCAGGGCAATGTGAACGGCCAATTGGCGAACCGGCTGAAGGAGTTTTCGGACTCGATTGGAGCGTTCTGGAACGATATGGGCGACGATGCGGAGAATATTACGCTGGTCACGATGTCGGAATTTGGGCGAACGGCCCGGCAGAATGGCACAGGCGGGACCGACCATGGGCACGCGAATGTGATGTTCGTGCTGGGCGGAGCGGTCAAGGGCGGGAAGATTTACGGCAAGTGGCCAGGGCTATCGGATGGGCAGTTGAACGAAGGCCGCGACCTGACGGTGACGACGGACTTCCGCAACGTGCTGGGAGAGGCGGCGTTCAAGACGCTGGGCTCGCGCAATATGGATGTGGTGTTCCCGGGGGCGAAGGTCGATCCGGCGAACTTTTTGAATTTTGCGTAGCCTGCTGAGGTGACGACGGCGGGGAATCCGCGGTTGTTGCTTTGGGCCGGGGAGGCCAGGGACCATAAATGGCCACGACAGGCCTCCTTTCGCGATGAAGGTTGAGTGGTATCTGAAGCTGTGCTGGCAATTAGAGATGTAAAGCTGGCTGCTGTTTTCTCCAAAGCGGATAAGGTAGCCCGGCGAGCCGGTTGATTGCGAACGCCTGCACCGTAAGCAGGATGACCGCGATTTCGATGATCACGAGTTCTCTAGGCACGGAGATGATACCCAGCGAGACGATCAGGGTCGTCGCTCCCGCGGGCGGGTGGCTCACCTTGAATAGTGCCATCAACGCGCCCGTAGCCGAAAGCGACAAGGCGGCCGCCAGAACTCTGGCGCCATGAATGCCGCCATGCACGGCGAAGGGTGGAGCGTAGGCCACCGTAAGCGTGAACGCCGCATAACCGCAGACAAGCCCGATCGCGTGCCCCCAGATCGTATTGCGTGGGCTTGCGGCCTCCGCCAGCGGCGAGAAGAAAAAGAGATATGCAGTTGGACCGAGCGACGGAAAGACGAATGGGCTGCCGGTAAAGAGAGCGAGCAGGGCCAGGATCGCGATGGTGACAAAACCATTTACGCAAACATAGACAGCCCACACCAAGCGCGGCGGGAAATGCTGCAACAGCCACTTGAGCCGCAGGTGCGTCAGCAGGACGCCGACGTGTTCCAGGCTGCGCTGCTCAATGTTCGGATGGCTTTGTTCGGCCCGCTTATCGGGGAACTTCATCAGATGTTGGGGAGGAGATCGAAGTATTCATCGTCTTCGTTCTTGCCGCCCTCTCCCAAGCCAATCGTTTTTTCCGATTCGATGAATTCGATGCGCTCGATCCACTTGACCATTTTGTAGCCGAGTTGGTTTTCAACGCGCAGCCGCAAAGGAGCTCCATAAACCTCGGTGAGAGGCTTGCCATTCATTTCTGTCGCAAGCAGGCATTGCGCCTTCAGCACATTTTCAAGGCGCTGGGTATCGTAGTACGCTCCGCCGTACAGCGAGCCGCCAAAGGAGAAGAACGCGACGACCTTGGCGTTCGGCTTGGGTCGCACCAGTTCCACGAGAGACTTCATCGGAAGCCCGCCCCACTTGGCAATGCCCGTCCAGCCTTGTATGCAGTGATGCATGGTGATCTCTTCGGCTTTGGACAGCTTCTCGATGTCTGCGAGAGAGAGGTCGACGGGATTGTCGACCAGCCCGCCAACTTTCAGCTTGAAGTCTTTGAATCCACTCTCCGCCATTTGCTTCCAGTCGTCGCGCTCCGGTATTTTGCCGTTCGGCCAGAAGCGCGGGGAGATGTCCGCCTCGGTGTAATGCTGGGTTGGCGTGAGCCGGTTGATCGTAAGCAGGCGCAAGGGGTGCGAGATGAACTTCTCCGCGTGTTGCAGGACGCGAGGGTAGATCCACGAGATGTAATGCGCCACAATCCACGAGAGCAGCACCGCGCCGATGCCGACGAGCCCAAGAATCATTCCTATGTGGTTCTGGTCGTCGGTGCCCATGACGATGTGGTTCATGTTGCGAACGAAGCCGGTCATCACGATCAGCGTCACATGCACCACGATGAACGCAAAAAAGCTGAGCATGGTGAGGAAGTGAATGGAGCGCGCCGATTGCCTGCCGCCAAATAGCTTCGCATACCGGGGCAAGTGGTTCACCACCGCCGGCGACATGGCCACGCCGGTCAGGATGGCCAGCGGGCCGAAGACGAAGACGACACAAAAATACGCGATCTGCTGCAGAGCGTTGTAGCCATAGAATCCGTTGAACTCGGCCGGCAGGTGGAACGTTGCATAGTGGACCCATGTATTCCAGGCCTGGAGAAATACCAGCGACGATTGCGGAACGAGCCGCCGCCACTGTTCCGTATCGAACAGCATGATGACGAACAAGACGCCCGTGAGAATGAACCCGTAAACATTCAGGAAATGCCACGAACGCGCAATGCCGACGGTATGCCGGTAGCCCGGAGTGGCCACCATGGGCGAGACGAAACGGGCGTCGTCCTTGGCAGTCCAGAGCCGGTCGGTGGGCACCTTGATCGGCGTCAACCGAATCCACTCGCTG
>DASRLB010000091.1:0-4478 GCA_035648695.1 Acidobacteriaceae bacterium
GATCCGCAGGCTGTTGCGCTGTATCAGGAGTTGACCAAGGGCCATGCCACGACCGTGACTCCGGGGATGGCGCAGATCGAGCTGGCGGAGATGTATGAATCCGAAGGCAAGATCGACGACGCGAAGAAGATCTATGCGCAGTTGAAGGACAAGGACAAAGAGAAAGGCAAAGACGGCAAAGAAACGCCCGGACCGATCGGGACGCTGGCCGCGGAGAAGCTGAACCCGCAGGCGGCAGGGCCGCAGATGCAGTAAGTCAGTGAGCGGTAGTTGGGTCTTCGCGCGGTAAAGCAAGCGCTCGCGGCCCTTTTGAAGTTTGAAGACCGGACGACCGCCGGAGAAAAGAAATCCTCATATTGCATAATCGAGATAGGGGCCACCCTCCCTATCCCTGTGTTACTGTGTCCCGCTGGATGCGCAGCACCAAGATGTCGTCTTGCTGGCCGAATTTTTGTGCAGCTATGGCGACTTCCGCGGCGCTGATGGGATCCTTCACCAATTCTGCGACGCGCTCAAAGCCATAGAGCTGTCCGTGCGCATCCTGCGCTTCGGCAATACCATCCGACATGAGCAACATGGAATCGCCATCTGCGATCTGAAACGAATCGATGGTGTAGTCCATTTCCGGAACCATGCCGAGGGGGAGAGCGCCCGTAATGTCGAGTTCGACGCCGTTCAGATAAGGTGGAATCTGTCCCGCATTGGCGATTTGCAGTTCTCCACCGGCGCCGATGTGGAGGATCATGCATGTGGCGCTGGCCTGCTCGCGTGAGCAAAGCTCGTCGTTGACAAGCCGGAGTATCTTTGCCGGATCCGCGGTGTGTCGTGCGGCGGAACGTATGCAGCCGACGATCAAGGCAACCAGCATTCCAGCCTGTAGGCCCTTGCCGGTGACGTCTCCAAGGACGATAAGAGCATTTCCTTCGCCGTCGCCGGGAAGGATCTGAAAAAAATCTCCACCCACCTCGCGGGCCGGACGATACACGCTTTCGATGGTGAGTCCCTCGATCCGAGGAAGAGCGGCAGGGATGAGGATTTGCTGGATGTCACGCGCCTGCTGGATTTCCATCCTCCACTGTTCCTTGAGGCGTTGCGCGTACACGAACCTTCTCAGAAGCATGACCGTGATCATGAGCAGAGAGAGGATCGTCGACACTGTGCCGAGTGAAACGATGAAGCCGAAGAGGGTGGTGGTGGTCTTCACATGGACCAGGCGAAGCTCGTGCTGGTAGTTCGCGCTGGCTGCGAGGACCATGGCCACTGCGGCCAGCCAGCCTTCGGCCTTCTGCTTCTTGAAGCCGCGGTAGGCGACGATGAAGAGCAACACGCCCAAACCGAGCTTGACGATGAGCAAGGCCGGTGTCAGGAAGCTGGCGGCGTTCAGGGGAATGACTTGTCCGTAAAGCGGGGGACGAAGCATCGCATTCCCTGCGATGAGCAAAAACACCAGCGGCCAGACGGCCCGGTGCAGCCTGCCGATACGGTACAAATGAAACCAGTAGCCCCAGAACAGGACCCACATGCCGATCCGCAGGGGACTCAGGATCACATCCGTCCATATCGCGCCCGGCGTCTGTCCTATCCAGGTTGCGTAGTTGACCATCAGCACGACAGCGTTTCCGAGCAGCGTAACCGCACAGACGAGCGCCAGCCAAAGATAGGCCTTTTCGTGGCTGTCCAGCCAGAAGAGGGCCACGGCCATCAATAGCGCCATGATGAGCATGAGCACTTCCAGGTAACCGCTGCCCACCTCGTGGTCCGTCTCGTCCCAGTCCAACCGGGTCTGAGCGGCGATGACGGTGGCGTAGCCCAGGACGGGAGGACCGTGCATGCCGCCCGCATCCGGGCTGCTAAAGGGCGTGGCGCTATCCATCCACATGCGGATGGCGATGGTCATGGGGCCGTTACGCACAGTCTTCGGCAGGCGGTAATCCTGCGGCTGGCTGCTGTACGCGGTGACATGGGCGCCGCGGAACTTGCCGAACTCCCCGATGAGAACACCGTTGATGTAGACCTGATACGCATCGTCCGCGTTATCGGGCATTTTGAGGGCGAGGGTTCGCGCGGCGCCTGCGACGTTGACCTGTAGGCGGTACCATGCGAAGCCGGTGTGGTCGGGATAGCCGGTTGACGTCCAACCGGGGATGAAGCCGCTGGCCGGAGGAGTCAAATCCAGCGTCGGCCAGGAGGCGTCATTGAAATCCGGCTGAGCCCAGGCACTGTCGTCGCCGGTATGGAACTTCCAGAGGCCGCCGAGTTCCACGGCGGAGTCGCCCAGTTTGACGGCGGCAACCGTGCTGGATTGCGACGGTCCGGCGGCCTGGGAGGGCACCGTCCCGGCGCTCTGAGCGGAAGCAGTCGTGGCGAGAGAGGACAACAGCAGAAAGGGCAACAAGATGAGACGGGCACGGCGCATGACGTTTCCCTGGCGATGGCTTCGCGGACGAAAGGAACTCTTAGGACGAGTGTCGCATCTTAAGCGCTATTCGTCAGCAGGCCGCGTGGGGAAAAGGAAATCCCGCACGGTTGTGCGGGACTTCTGTGCGGAACTTCGGGGATTGCTGCGCGGAACGCCTAGCTGCTACGCAGCCTTGCCGCGAAGACGCCACCTGCGACGCAGGGTTCCGACGCCCATTGACGCCAATCCACTGGAGAGCAGGATGAGCGAAGACGGCTCCGGCGCGAGCGCTGCGTTAGCCGTCAACTTGTTGTTAAAGTCCGTGGGCGACAACACCGGGTCCGTCTTTGGATGATCTGCTTCAATGGTGATCGTAAAGTCTTCGTACGGCGTGATCACCCCGTCTGTAAAGTCCAGCGTGTACTCTCCGCCGTTGAGGCTGCAGCTAAGAGAAGAGAAGATATTCGAGCCGCAAATCGCTGCCTGGCCGTTCAACGCAGTGCTGTTCGGCAGCAAAAGCTCGAGGCTTGTGACGTTAACGGTGAATAGCGACTCGGCGGAAAAGCACAATTCGCCCTTATCGGGAGTGGGGTGTGTGGGATCTTGTCCCAACGCGCAGGCGCTGAAGGTCGCGTCGAACGGCGTTGCACCGATGCCGTAGATCGTATACGAAGTTGACGGACCAGGATCGAGGACGGTGATCTTGTAGGCGTTCGCAGAGCCCGTAAAGCCAAAAAACAAAACCGCCAACACCATCAGAGAAAGAAGAGATTTCATTTTAGTGACCTCGATACATCCAAACGGATGTCCGTGTAAACCGACAGTGGGAGCCCGGTGACCATAGATGAATTTGAGAGCTTGAAGCACCGAACTGGAAGAAGACAATCAGCTCCTTCCAACGTAGCGTGCTAAGCGAAACTTAACACAAAAGGGGCACGGCTAAACCACTAAAACGGCATGGGTTACCATTGATTTGCCGTCATGGTGCCTTTAGTTTGCGGTCTGCCGTTACCGTCGCACTGCATCTGCACCGCCATCGATTCAGAACACATGCGCTCAAGTGACCGGGGCGTTGCCACTCTTCTTGCTACATACGACGGCGGAGGCTACGAGAGCTTCGGCTCCAGTTGGATCTGGGTGAGCGGTCGGCGCATTGCGGTTCTCTACGGAGGCGGCTTCCGGGTGTCCGTCGGCTGTCTCCGTCTCCTCTATCGACTATCTTCTGCCTCACAACGGGTGTGAAGCATCGTCACCGAGGTGCGAGGCCGCAGATTGTGTGCTGACGTGCTGGGTCAACGGCGTGCGCAGGTTGGAGACCGTGGTCCACTGGTCGGGCTTGGCGCGGCGCGGAGCGACCCAGAGCGGGAGGTCCATGCAGAGATACTCCGACATGGCCTCGGCATGGGGCTCGTAGAGCAGGCGGATGGCGGCGAGGCGGGCGCGGGTGTCGGGCGCGGAGCAGAGGGAGAAGCCGGTGGGCATGAGGGCGTCGCAGAGGTGGCCGAAATCGGCGTCGGAGAGGCGTCGCGGAGGAGATTCGCGGAGCGTCTTCTCACGGGCTTCAAGGTGGAAAACGTGGCCGAGATCGACGAGGGTGTGGCGCGCCATGGCGAAGGTAAGCTGGGCCTGGCGCGTGCTGGGGCCTTCGATGGTGGTGATCAGCAGGGCGCAGGTGTCGAGGATGGAGGTAATGGCGGAGAGCCACGACTGGTTGTCGTGCTGGGAGCGGTAGTAGCAGAGGATGGGGTAGGAGATGTGGGACTCGAGCATCTCGGCTGACCAGCGCTCCCACTCGGCCAGGAGTTCGGCCAAGGCCTGGTGGCCGCCGTCGAAACCGTGGCGGAGGAGGAGTTCGCCGGCGGTGGGCGGCGAGCCGGCACGGGAGTCCAGCAGAGCGACGGCGACCTCGCGGCGGGAGAATGTGCTGTAGAGCAGCGGGACGTAGCCGATAACCAATGCGACGAAACCGAGTCCAACCCCTGACTCGGTAACTATGAGCGCGCGTGCGTTCAGACTGGTCGGCGTCACGTCGCCCAGCCCGAGGGTGAAGAGTGTGGTGCCGCTGGCGTAGAAGCAGTCG
>DASRLB010000092.1:0-3530 GCA_035648695.1 Acidobacteriaceae bacterium
CGGCCTGCTCTGCTTCATCTCCAACAACGCCTGGCTCGACGGCCTCTCGCACGTCTCCATGCGCGCCCGGTATCTGCGCGAGTTCCAGTCCATCTACATCGACAACCTCAACGGCGACAAGTACCGCACCGGCAAAACCACGCCCGACGGCAAACCCGACCCCAGCGCCTTCTCCACCTCCCAGAACCGCGAGGGCATCCAGGTCGGAACCGCCATAGCCACCCTCGTCCGCAGTGGTACACACACCTCCCTTGTTTGTCATTCCCGAAGGGAATCCGCGTCTGAGGCCGCCCCGCTCTCCCAGGGATATGCACCCTCTACGCCCACCATCAACCTTCGCAACATTTGGGGCACACACAAACTCTCGCACCTTGATCGTGAAGCTAGACGTGAAGCTGAACCAGACTACGTGGAGGTCCGTGCCACAGTCGCGCTCGGACTCCCGTTCGCTGACCGAGTTCACACCGCAGCCTACACAACCTGGCCGCGTTTGCCAGAAATAATTCCAGTCTCTTATCCGGGCCTCAAGACAAGCCGCGACCCGCTCGTGATCGACATTGATAGATCTCGTTTAGTTGAACGAATGAAAAAGTATTTCGATCCGAGCGTTTCTGAATTGGAAATTGACGCTATAAGTCCAGGAACGATGGAAGATGGGTACATGTACCCATCAAAAGAGATTCGAGCCTCGTTGCAAAAGCGGGGATTTCGAGAATGGGAGATACTCTCTTACACCTATCGGCCATTCGATGTACGTTGGATTTATTGGGAGCCCGAAACGGCCCTTTTGCGCAGAAAGGTCGAAGATTTCACCGCCCAAATGATTGGTGCCACAAAGTGGATAGAAGCGCGCCAACGTGAGTCTGGTGACAGGTTTTCCCGTGGAACCGTAGTAAACGGTCTCGCAGATAATTTCGGCAACGGCTATTCCAGCTTCTTTCCCGCAGTCGTCATTGATGATCGGCGAAGAATTTCAGGGCTTCTTCCGACCGACCTAAATCTCAGCCGCGCTGCTGAGTCATACCTGAAAATACTGAACATGAACGCGCAATTGAGCACGACGGAAGGGCGCGAGTTTTTAAGAAATAAGCCGACACGCCTTCAAATCGCTGCATGGGGGCATGAGCCATTCCTGCATGCCATCGCTACGATGCATACCACTCAATACCGCACCGAAAACTCCGGTGCCCTCCTTGGCGACTGGCCGCGCATCCCACTCCCTGCCACCGCCGAACTCCTCACCCACTCCGCCAATCTCGGCCAACGCCTCGCCGAACTCCTCGACCCCGAATCCGACATCCAACTCGTCGCCGAGTGGAGCTTCCTCGCCCGCCTCATCCTCCCCGCCGAACTCCCCGAAGGCGCACCCGACCGCGACCAGCGCAACGCCAACCGCCTCGCCCTCACCGCCGGTTGGGGCGGCGCCGGACAGGGCGCCACCGTCATGCCCCGCCGCGGAGACGCCCGCGAACGCGACTGGACACCCACCGAACTCGAACGCCTCTCCACCCTCGCTGCGACGCAATCTCTCACCCTTGACGACGCCCTCACCCTCCTCGGCCCCCGCTGCGTAGACATTTACCTGAACGGCGACTCCCTCTGGTCCGCCGTCCCCCTCAATGTCTGGGACTACACCCTCGGTGGCTACCAAGTCCTCAAAAAATGGCTCAGCTACCGCGAACTCCCTCTCCTCGGCCGCCCCCTTCGCGAAGACGAAGCCCGCTACTTCGCCCAGGTAGCCCGCCGCATCGCCGCCATCCTCCTCATGGACCCCGCCCTCGACGCCAGCTACGCCGCCATTTTTCCCACCGCTACGGGCCTTCCGTCCGCCATACCGAATATGTAACTCCGGCTTCTCCTTGCATAACGGAATGATCCTCGCAGTACGCAAACACCATTTCCGTCACCCTCCACCGTAGCGCCTACCCCTTCGCAATCAATACTTTACAAACAAACATTGGACTTCCACTCAATTTCACCTAAGTCCACCCCTAACCTTCATCCTTTGAATACTTTGAGCCAAAAAGTACCCGGGGGGAGGGGAGGGAGGGGGTCCCTCACAACGCAGAAGCGGCGCTCTACCCTCACTCAATCTCGGGGAGCAGGCAACCTCGAACCAGGCTTCCCACGCCTGAGACCCTTGGTGGTCGCGGTGAGTGGGCCAACGCCAATAAAGGCGCTTCCGTTTCAATTCCGCCATCGAACATTAAGCCGGCGTCAGGCTCCCCGCTGCTAAACTAACCGCACCATGATCGAACTAGCCTTTTCCATCCTCGCGGCCGACTTTGCGCATCTTGCCGACGAAATCGCCAGGGCTGAACGCGGCGGCGGGACTATCTGCCATGTGGATGTGATGGACGGACACTTCGTCCCCAACATCACGTTCGGTCCGCCGGTCGTCAAGGCCATCCGTCCGGTCACGAAACTCCCCCTCGACTGCCACCTGATGATCGAGGACCCCGACCAGTTCATCCCCGCCTTCGCCGAAGCCGGCGCGGACATGGTCAGCGTCCATGTCGAAGCCTGCCGCCACCTCAACCGCACCCTCCAACTCATCGCCGACCACGGCATGGCCCCGGGCGTCGTCCTCAACCCGGCCACGCCGGTTGAAATGGTCTTTGAAGTCCTGCCCATGGTCCACCATGTGCTCGTCATGAGCGTGAACCCGGGCTTCGGTGGCCAGAAATTCCTTCCCCGCTCGGTCGACCGCATCCGCCATCTCGCGCGTCTCCGCCAGGAACTGGGCCTGAATTATCGCATCGAAGTCGACGGCGGCATCGCTCACGACACGGTAGCGAGCGTCGTCCAAGCAGGAGCGGACATGCTTGTCGCCGGCTCGGCCATCTTTGCTCCAAGGGACGCCGGCACGGGCCAAACCGAGGCCAACGCGCGGGATTTTCTGCGCGTTGCAAGGACCGCGGGCAGTATCGTCGTTTAGGGCATCGCCGGGCCGTCTTTCGCGGCAGGAATCCCGGCAAAAAGCATAGAATAGAGCGTGTCCCGGCACTCCCCGTCCAGGACAGACTAAAGGCGGCATATAGATGATCGGTAGAAGCATTTTCAGCAGCAAGTGGGCAGCACAAACGGCAGGCCTGGCGATGGCAGCCACCCTGCTCCTGCCCTTGGCGGCACAGCAGCCCGCTGCCACTCCGGACACCGCCGCCGCGCCCTCGCGGCAGGTCACGGCCACCATCCACAATACGCCGGCCAAAAAGAAGAAAAAAGTTGCCAAGGCCGACCGCGTGGTCGCCTCCAAGGACACGCGCAAAGAGGAAAAGAAGGACGCCAGACTCAATCCTCTCGCCGGCAAGGACGCCAACCTGCCCGACAAGGCGCTTTACGACAAGGCGCTGCTGCAGACCAAGAAGGGACACTTCGACGTTGCGCGGCTCGACCTGCAAACCCTGCTGAACACCTATCCCGACTCGCAATACCTGATGCGCGCCAAGCTGGCCATCGCCGATAGCTGGTTCCGCGAAGGCGGCAGCGCCGCCCTCACCCAGGCCGAGCAGGAGTACACCGACTTCATC
>DASRLB010000093.1:0-5033 GCA_035648695.1 Acidobacteriaceae bacterium
GTTTCTTCGCCGTCGAAGTCATCTTCGGCGGATGCGTGCAGTTTGAACATTTCATCCTCAAGCATCATGACCATCTCTCCGTGCGACTGAGCTCCTGCGCTTCCGTCGCGAATCGTTTCAACATGCATTTGCAAAACAAGACGGCGTGCAAACTTTCTCGTCGCAAATTCTATCAACAGGATTACGCGCGCCGCACTTAAATAGCAAGCACCTTTTTTGGTGCAGTGACATTTTTTTTCGCCAGCCGAAAATGGCCGCGCTGCGCCGCCAACGTTTTGCGTCTGCGATTCTCAGTGCACATGCTTCCTGGACCGGGTTTTGGAAGCCTTTTTTGCCGGCGCCGAAGTGTGAGCGGCGGCGTGAGTCGCTCTGCTCTTTTCGGCGGCGTTCTTGCCGCGCTGGCTGGAAGCCTTGCTCCGCTTGCCGCTTCTCCGCCCGCGCGTTGCATGCGTACCGGGCGCCAGCCGCACCGGCTCGGCGACGTACAGCGATCGGCCCGCCCCAACGCGGTTGCCGGTGAGATGGTTCCACGAACGCAACTGCTCCACCGTCACGCCGAACCGATCGGCGACCGTGACCAGCGTGTCGGAGCGACGGGTGGTGTAACGCTGCTGACCGGCCCTGCTGCTGGGTGCCGCGACCGGCACCACGACCTCGTCGTTGAGCGCCAGCGGCTTGGCAGAGGAGACCTCGTTGATCTCGGCAATCTCCGACGGTCGCGCGTGGAAGGAGGATGCGATCGACTCCAGAGTTTCGCCGGCACGCACCACATGGAAGCGCCAACTCGCGCGCTTGTCTTCGGGGATGTCCTTGAGGCGCTCAAGGTAGAGATCGCGAGTGCCTTGCGGGATGTGCAGATCGTATGGAATATCCCGCGGCGTCGACAGGCGCAGCAGCGCGGGGTTCAGCGCGACGATATCGGCGACGGTGGTGTTCGTCATGTCGGCGACGAGCTTCATGTCGATCGCGTAGGTCGTCGTCACCGTATCGGAGAGCACGGGAGCGTCGGGCACCAGATCGGTCAGCCCGTATTGGGCTGGATTCTTGGCCATGATCATCGCGGCGATAATGCCTGGAACGTAATTCCTGGTCTCGGCCGGCAAAGCGTTGCGGCGGTCGAGCTCCCAGAAGTCGGCATAGCCGGTGCGGCTGACGACGCGCTGCACGTTGCCCGGACCCCAGTCGTAAGCTGCCATCGCGAGGTACCAGTCGCCGAACTGGTTGTAGAGGGCCTTCATGTACTTCGCATACGCGATGGAGGACTTCTCCGGATCGAAGCGTTCGTCGAAGTAGCCGTTGCGCTCCAGGCCGTAACTGCCGAACGGCATGAACTGCCACATTCCACCCGCGCCGGAACTGGCGTTGAGCGCCTGCGGCTGAAAGCCCGACTCCGCGACCGCCTGGTAGATCAGGTCCTGCGGAACGCCGTTGTCGCGCAGTATTTTGGAGATCATGGCCTTGTACTTGCCGGCGCGTTCGAGCGACCGCTTGAGGTGCGCGTGGCCCGCGGGCGAGTTGGTGAAGTAGCTGATGTAGCCGGCAACATAATCGTTGACGACCAGCGGGAAGTCGGACTGCGTGGTACGCAACTCCTCTGTGACTTTGCCGACCAGCGCAGGGTTGGAGGGGAAAGTAACCTCACCGGCAATGTCGAGCGGAGCGGCTTCGAGCGGGGGCGAGAATCCGTTGCCCTGTTTCAGGGCGACCATCTCCAGCGAGTTGATCGCGGAGAGCAGATGGTCGAACTCCTCGGAAAGCTGCGAGTCGGTCTTCAGGTCCATGCCGCTGGAGAGCATGGTGTCCACTGCTGAGTCGAAGTCCATTCGCGCGGCGTCGAGGCGGTTGGCGTTGTAGTTCGCGACGCCCGACTTATAGCTGGCTTCGGCGCGGCTGATAAGCTGCTGCACCTTCTCCGCCTGCTGGTTGGAGGCGATCTGCTTCTGTACTTCCTGCGCTTGAGCCTGTTGCGAGGCAACGGCTTCGGCGCTGGGAGCGGTGACCGTCGGAGACACACGGCCTGGAGCGGCTGCGGATGTGGCGGTGTCTCCGGGGCAACCGGCGAGCGTCAGCAGCAGCGGGACGCAGGCCGCTGCGAAGATTCCATGTAGAACGCGCCGAATCGGCCTCAACGTGCGGTCACTCCAGACATCCTGTCATTGTATGACGTGGAGATGCTGGAATGGTCGTACAGGTGCAGAGCGGATGCGAGCCAGTGGAATGTTAGCCTAGAGGTTCGAGGCTTTTACGCTCGCTGGACAGCATGGATCCTCAACACATTCGCAACTTCGCGATCATCGCGCACATTGACCACGGCAAATCGACCCTGTCCGATCGCCTTTTGGAGTTAACAGGATCAGTAACCGCGCGTGAGATGCAGATGCAGGTCCTCGACACGATGGACCTGGAACGCGAACGCGGCATCACCATCAAGGCCCATACCGTTCGGATGATGTACACCGCGCAGGATGGTGAGACCTATCAACTCAACCTCATCGACACGCCTGGACACGTCGACTTCGCGTACGAAGTGTCGCGGTCGCTGGCGAGTTGCGAAGGCGCGCTGCTGGTGGTCGACGCGTCGCAGGGCGTCGAGGCGCAGACTCTGGCCAATGCTTACCTGGCTATTGCGGGCGGTCTGGAAATTATCCCCATCATCAACAAGATCGACCTTCCGTCCGCGGACATCGAGCGCACCAAGGCGATGATCGAGAAGTCTGTGGGCTTGCCCGCGAGCGATGCGGTCTCGGTGAGCGCGAAGACGGGGCTGAATGTCGGCGAGATCCTTGAAGCCGTCGTGAACCTGCTTCCGCCGCCGCAGGGCGATGTGAATGCGCCGTTGCAGGCGCTCATCTTCGATTCATGGTTCGATCCTTACAAAGGCGTGATCGTGCTTGCCCGCATCATCAACGGGCGCATGTACAAAGGCCAGAAGATCAAGGTCATGTCGAACGGAAAGACCTTCGACATCGACAACATGGGCGTGATGACGCCAAAGCCGCTGGTGCTCGAAGAACTGACCGCAGGCGAAGTCGGCTTCTTTGTCGCGACCATCAAGAACGTTGCGGACACCAAGGTCGGCGACACCATTACCGATGCCGCGCGGCCGTGCGCCGAGGCGCTGCCGGGTTTTGAGGACATCAAGAGCATGGTGTTCGCGGGTCTTTATACGGTCGATTCGCACGAACATGCGCTGCTGCGCGACGCGCTGGAGAAACTGCGCCTGAACGATGCCAGCTTCAACTTCGAGCCGGAGAGTTCGGTTGCCTTGGGCTTTGGATTTCGCTGCGGTTTCCTCGGCTTGCTGCATCTGGAAATCATCCAGGAACGTTTGGAGCGCGAGTACGATCTCAACCTCATCATCACGGCGCCGGGCGTGCAGTACAAGATCACTCTGACGGACGGCTCTGTTGTGATCGTCGACAACCCTTCTCGCTGGCCCGATCCATCGAACATCGAGACGATCGAAGAGCCGGTGATTATGGCGAAGATCCTGACCAACGAAGAATATGTCGGCAACATTCTGAAGCTGGTCGAAGACAAGCGCGGGCGGCAGCAGAACATCGAGTACGTCTCCGAGACGCGCGTGATGCTGACCTACGAGCTTCCTCTGAATGAAATCGTTCTGGACTTTTACGATCGCCTGAAATCCGTCTCTCGCGGTTATGCGTCGCTCGACTATCACCTTTCGGGCTCGTGGATTTCGCCGATGGTGAAGATGGACATTCTGATCGGCGGCGATCCGGTGGATGCGCTCTCGATCATCGTGCATAAGGACGCGGCATATGACCGCGGCAAGGTGCTCGTCGAAAAGATGCGCGAGTTGATCCCGCGGCAGATGTTCGAGGTGGCGATCCAGGCTGCGATCGGGTCGAAGGTGATTGCGCGGTCTACCGTGACTGCCATCCGCAAGAACGTGATTGCCAAGTGCTACGGCGGAGACATCAGCCGCAAGCGCAAGCTGCTCGAAAAGCAGAAGGAAGGCAAGAAGCGGATGAAGCGCATCGGCAAAGTCGACATTCCGCAGGAAGCGTTCCTGGCCGTGCTGAAGGTCGGCGAGGAGTAGGCCCCCCTCCCCCTCCCTTCATTTCTATTGCCCGGGGCTAAGTGCTTTAGAATGCTGCGCCCCAGGGCGGGAGGTCTCTGTAAACGATTCATTCTACGTGGCTTCGGTGCAAAATATGCCTCCGTAAGGAGTTAGGGCTAGGTTGGCGGTTGTGGGGTCGATTTTCAGCTACGAGCTGCGAGCTGCGAGTTTTCAGTTGCCAGGTTCCATGTTCGGGTTGGGGAGGAGCGCCTTTCTGTTCAGGTTGAGGAGCGAGGGTCTTGGACAGCTCAGAGCTTAGAGCGATTGAGCATAGAGGTTTATGGGCGCGGTTGGCGTCGGGAGGTCTCCTGTTCAGTTTTGAGTTTTGAGTGCTGATTTAATTGTAGCGAGTGCGGAGATAAACTACGCCATGTTTTGAGAATTAGTTTCGCCTGTGTTTATGCTGGGTTTGGGAGTTTTGCACAGGCTGGGGGGCTTGACACGATTTCGGCGGTGAGCGGACATCCAATGCACAGCCCACTCAGCGGTTTCTGCCAGGCGTGGACTGGCCGGTGAGGGGCGTGGACTTCCCACCCGGCTGTCGATCTACGATGGTGCGTGAGGGCCGATTGGGATGGATCGTTTCCGCGTGGAGAATCCTATGAGCGATGGGCCAGCCGCATTTGCACCGCGGCCGGCCGAGAGGTTTGCTGCGAGAAAGCTTACCCATAGGCAGGCGCGGATGGAACAGCTTGCGTATGGAGTGGGAAGAGCATTCCCGAACGGCTGGCCGCAGCGACGGCGCTGACGCGACGCATGTATGCGATGCGAGGGATTTCGATCGATGAACAAGAAGCAGATTTCACTCCTAGCCCGGATTTCTCACGAGCGATTATGTATTGGCAAAAAAATATATAGCAAAAGGCCGTATTTTCTGTCATAACAGCGTTGTCAGACGAAGTTATAAACCAGAAAAAGGAACGGCCTTTGATGACAGAGTGTACACAAG
>DASRLB010000094.1:0-11172 GCA_035648695.1 Acidobacteriaceae bacterium
AGCAAACGGATCTGCTCCAAACTCAACTTCTCGGCTTCGTGCACGCTGATATTCAATCCTCAGCATGACTCATCCTTCAGGCTCATCTTGTGTTGGAATCAAACCTGACCTTCAGGCTCATCTTGTATTGGACAAGAGTGAGGGTAGCAAAAGCAGAGTGTAGAGGATAGAGTGTAGTGGGTCGTGGTGGGTGGCCTGTAGTTGTCCCTGGGAATTGCGAAGCGGATGTTCGATTTAAGGCGGCGTCGCTTCAGCTTAGCGATGAGCTAGCCTAATGCAGATCGTCGGTCGCCAGCAACGTCCTTTGGAGAGGCCAGGTGGTATCTTGCTCCGGAAATGGGCCCAAGGCCAGAGGCGAAGGCCGGAGGAGTTGATGCAGGTCGACGATATACACTCCGGAAGCGGGGCAGCGGCCCAAAATATATTTGCGCCGCTTACCCTCTGGAATTTCGCTCTGGAAGGCGCGAGGCTCAGGGGCGGCGGAAGCGGTAGACGTGGACGTCGTGCGGGCCGAACCAGTCGGTGAATTTGCCGTCGGCGAGCTTCACATGGCGGGGCGATTCGAACAGGACCTCGCCGTCCGTGATGTTGGCGGGCAGTCCGGAGAAGTTGACTTCCACGGTCGCGCCCTCGCGCCGGGCGGCCAATACATAGATATAGCTGCCCGCTTCGCGCACGGTGTACTCCAGCGCGGGGCCGCCGTCGCTTTGGATGGCGAGTTTCGAGGGAGGGGCGATCAGCGCGGGGTAGAGCGGGCCGCCGGGGCTCAACTCATGCAGGACCGGTTGCAGGACGCGCTCGTAGAACGTCCAGTTCCAGCCGTAGGCCAGGTCCCGCTCGTTCTGGCAGGCGGGGATGCTTCCACCGAAGTAGAGCAACGCATGCGCGCCGTCGATGATGGCCTGGTAGGACATGTAGCGCTCCTCCTCGAAGGTGGGGAAGCGGAGGGTCTTGCCCGGCCTGATGACACCGCTGAAGCAGATTTGCAGGGTCATCATGGCGGGCTTCTTGTAGTCCATCGCCTCGCGGATCAACTTCGTATAGTCGCCGACGACGCTGAGGTCTTTGTTGTCGGTGCCGGAGTGCATTCCGGGGGGGTAGCTGACCGGGTAGATATCGATGGCGCCGACATCGAAGAACTGCGAGTAGGGCTCGAGGTCGGCGGCGGTGCCGCGGGGGGCCTGGGTGATCCAGACGGGGTGGTTGGGGTCGAGTTGGTGGACGGTGTCGTAGAAGAGGCGGAGTTTTTCAATGGGGACTTTGCCCCATTGCGGCTCGTCCTCGCCCTTCCAGAGGATGATGGCGGGGTTGTCGCGGTATTTCTTCAGGACGCGCTTCAACTCGGCGACTTTCGCCGTGTCGGTTGGCATGACGTGCTGCAGGTCGGCGATGGCGACGACGATGTGCATGCCATGCTTGTTCGCCTCCGCCAACAGGGCGTCGAGCTGGGCTTCGCGCTCCGGTCCCCAGGCCTTCGGAGGGCATTGCCACTGCTGGAAGGTGAACCCCTCACTGCGGAGCTTCGCCATCCCGTTGAGGCCGTCGGGAGTGGTTGCTCCGGCGGCCGGGCCCTGCGTGAAGCCGATCGGAAATACCGGCACATCGTTGGCGAAGATGCGTCCGTCGGGCTCGGTCCGCACCCGGGTTACGCCGGTGAGCTGTTGGTTGGTCTGCGCCGCGGCAGCGAGCGAAAGGCAAACGCAGGGGACGAACAGCAGACTCGCGCGACGAAGCATAGACACTTTCCCTTCTTGAAGACTATCCCTAAGTCTGTCCAACACCGGACGCGTCCTTCGACGGCGACCCCGGTGTCTGGAGAATTTAGAATCTGAGTTTCAGGCCGAGTTGTATGGTGCGATTGTCGATGCCCGAGGTGATGGCGCCGGAGGAAGGAACGGCGGTGCCACCGTCGCGCGTGTCAGCTATGGTGACGCTGGGGTTGCCGAGATTGAGGTGGTTGAAGGCGTCGAGGAAATCGGCGCGGAACTGGAGGTTGATCGCATCGTGGACGGGGACCGTCTTCATGGCACTCATGTCCCAGTTCCAGTATCCGGGGCCGAAGAGCAGGTTGCGGGAGGCGTTGCCATAGGCCCATTTGGCGGGAGGAGCGAAGGCGGCGGGATTGAACCATTGAACGCCGTCGGTGATATCGTGCCCGGACTGCTTGCCGGCGTAGAGACTCACGCCGGGTACACGGTCCGGCCGGCCGGCTGCCCAGCCGACCACTCCCGTTCCCGTTTGCGAGAAGGTGAGCCCGGTCAGCGGTATCCCCGTTCCGTAGCTGGTGATGCCGGAGACCTGCCAGCCGCCTACAAGCACATTGGTGAAACCGTGTGCGTTGCGCAGCCAGGTGCCGCCATGTCCGAAAGGCAGGTTGTAGTCGTAGTTGAACACCAGCCAGTGCCGCCGCAGACCGTCGCTGTTGCCCCAATCTCCGCCGTAGTCGCCGGGGATGTTCGGGCTACCGGATTGGGGGACGTCATCCAGCCCCCGAGAGTACTGGTACTCGGCCTGGAAGGTGAGGCCTCGCGAGAGCCGCTTCTTCAAGCCCAGTTGCATTTGCCCAAAGAGCTCCTGGCCGATACTGAGGTAAGAGCCAATGCTTCCCCAGGGTTGATAAGGCCGTTGCGCCTGGGCAGCGACGTTGGGCTGTTGCACGACGGGCAGATTGATGTTGACCGAGTTGTAGGGAAGGTTAGAGGTTGCATTGCCGATGTATGCAGCCCGCACTGCCCAGGAGTTGGAAAGCTGGTACTCGGTCTCGAGGTCCCACTGCTGCGATCTGGCGTTCTTGAAGTCTCTCTGGAAGTAATTCAGGGTCGGGTTCGGTGTGATATTGCTGGTGCCGTTCACGCCGGGATAGGGATTGCTGAACGTGATGTCCGGCAGGAAGGGCGTGGTGGGCTTGCCGGGAAGTTTGCTCGAAAATGCCTGGCTGATGCCGAAGGACCACGGCGGATTGAATGCCTCTCTTCCTGAACCGACCAGGGCGGGCTGGAAGTTGAAGTACACGCCGTATCCGCCGCGGACCACCAGGCGGTCGCCGCCGATAGGCCGGAAGGCAAAGCCGAGCCGCGGTGCGACGTTGTTCTTGTCGGTCTGATCGTAGTGAGTTGGCAGGCCGATCGACTGCGTCGTTTCGTAAGGGTAGGCGGCGAAGAGGTCCGCGCGGGCGTTGGCGGGAAGTGTGGGAGTGGAGCTGTCTTCGGGCAGCACCAGTTTGTTGTTTACCGGGTCGAAGGTGGTGACCTGCTGCGTGCGGTAATGCCAGGGCGGCTGGAGTTCGTAACGCACGCCGTAGAACAGGGTCAGTCGCGGCGAAACCTGCCACGTATCCTGCACGTAGACGCCCCAGTAGCGCGCATAGAGCCATGAGGCGTAGTCGCCGGTGGCGCTGGTCTGCGAAGTCTTGGCTGTGCCGATCAGGAAATCCGCAAAGGCGTTGCCGGCCGAGTGAGGCTGGGTCGGCCAGCCGGAGTTGCCTGTCCAGGTGCCGGTGAACGAGAAGGCGCCGGTGACGTTGGCGGCCGAGGGAATGCGGTTCCATATCTTGTAGCCGGTTTCGTCGAGTCCGGCCTGAATATTGTGCCTCCCATGGATATAGGTGAAGTCGTCGTGGATCTCGATGTCTTTGCGCGGCGTGAAGAGGCCGGTACCGTAGTCGTATGGCAAGCCGGTGTAGCCGCTGGCCGTGATGGTCGGCAGGCCGTGGAAGAGGCTCTCCGGGTTCTGCGGGAAGAGCGAGGTTGGGTCGAGGTCCAGGTTCTCGCCGCTGAACTTCGTAGCGTAGTCGCCGAACGCCCAGCGAAGGTCGTTCATCATATTCGGTGTAAAGATGTGGGTTTCGGAGAGGGAGACGTTGCGGTCGGTGTAGCGGTTGACCGTGTGACCGTAGGCCGCCGGGTACGTGGTGCTCGCTACGCCCCATGGATTCGCGAGGCGCTGCGCGAAGACGCCGTAGATGCGGTCGCTGGCGGAGAGGTTATAGTCGACGCGCAACTCTTCTCCGTCGATCCTCGCATAGGCTGGAACGGGCGCTATGTAGTTGGCCAGCCCATTGGGAAGACCCAGACTTGAGGACACTGTTGGCGCGGGCATGTATTTGACCATCGCGCTCGACTGGCTGGTAATCATCCCGGCGGGGATCACGTTGTTCGCAAATGGCTGACCCGTGAATGGGTTGTACAACTGCGTGCCGGTAGTGCAGAGCCCGTTGGAACCGAAAACAGAGCACAAGGCTCCGAAGTTTCCCTGGTCCATGGCCGCGCTCGGAAGCGTGAGTTTGGCCACGGAATCGTAAGCGTGGCGATAGCCGCTGTAATCGAAAAAGAAGAAGCCCTTGTCGCGCTTAATGGGACCGCCGATGTTGCCGCCGAACTGATTGAGATGATCGACCGGACGCGGCTGCCCGTTGGCGTTCAGATCGTATGTGTTGGCATTGAGAACGGTGTTCTGCAGGTACTCGTATGCCTCACCGTGGAAGTTGTTTGTTCCGGCCTTGGTGACCAGGGTGACCGTCGAGTGACCAGAATACTGTGCGCTCATGTTGGAGCTCTGCACACTGAGTTCCTGCAATGCGCTGGGCGGGGGCAGAACGAGCGATCCGCCTCCGGTGCCCTGCACGGTGACGGAGCCGCTGTTGCCCGGGTCATTGACCTCCATGCCGTTGAGGTTGAAGTTGACACTGCCCCAGTGGCTGCCGCCGCCGATGTTGGGCGAGGTAGAACCGGTGGCGGGATTGGCGCCCGAAGGCTGGACCCCGGGCGCGACCTGAAGGACGGAGTCGATGGTTTGCAGCGCAGTCGGCAGGTCAGCCAGTTGGCGCGCGCTTACCGATCCGCCCACCGTCATCGTGTCGGTGCGGACCATGGACGTGGAAGCTCCCACAGTGACTGCCTGCTGTGTGCCGGCAAGACCGAGCTTCGCGTTGACGCGCGCAGTCTCCGAGGAGGCCAGCGAAATTCCTTTCTCCTGGAATGGCGCGAACCCCGGCTTCTCGATCGTTACATCATAGGTGCCCGCCATCAGCCCCGGAATCGAGTACGCTCCCTGGCTGCCGGTGGTTGCCTTCACCGAAATTCCGGTCTGGGTGTTGGTCGCGGTCACGACAGCGCCCGGGACCAGGGCGCCCGACGGATCGGCCACGAAACCGACGATTGAACTGACGATGATCTGACCAAAAAGCAGGCCAGTTGCCATGAATACCTGGGTTACAAGAATCGCGATAGTTCTGCGCATCACTCCTCCTTAGACTGCATGGCACCGCCGGCTATTGCTGTTTCCCATTCACCCCTGGCGAAAGATTCCTGTCTTTTCCCAGTTTGAAGCGAATGCCCCGGCGGTTACTAGGGAACAACATTGTTCAATTACAAGAACGGCCGCGTAAGATGCTGCATCGCGGTTCTGCGTGAGTTCATATAACCGTGAAATGGCATAGAGAGTCAATAGAAATATTATCGTTTCTCTTATGGAACACATCTAAGCGCGAATTTTCGGTGAACTTGCGGACCGCCGCGCGGATAGGGGTATTCTTTAGCTGGCCGGGAAGTGATTGGCATATGACCTTATCGGCAGGAGAGTGAAGATGGCGGAGCACGTGGATAGTCGCAGGTCGTTCCTCAAGAGCTCGGTTGCGGCGGCGGTGTCTGCCGCCATCGCGGGGACTGCGGAGGCGGGGCAGAAGAAGACCGGTGGGGGACCTGCCGCGCGGCCGAATATTGTGCTGTATCTGGCCGACCAGTTTCGGTGGGACTTCGTCGGCGCCAATGGCCGCAACGGGTCGACGCGGACGCCGAACATCGATGCGCTGGCCTCGCGGGGCAAGAACTTTACGCACATGGTGACCAACCAGCCGGTGTGTGCGCCGGCGCGGTCGGTGCTGTTCTCCAGCCGTTATGCCACGGAGACAGGAGTGTGGCACAACGGGCTCGCGCTGGATCAGACGCTGCCGACGCTGGCGGGGGAGTTGAGGAAGGCTGGCTACTCCGCGAACCTGATTGGGAAATGGCACCTCGCGCCGGGCAGTGTGGCGGCTGGCGGAGGGCCCGGGTACGTGAAGCCGGAGTTTCGCGGCGGGTTTCTCGACCTGTGGGAGGGTGCGAATGCGCTGGAACACACAACGCATCCGTACGAAGGCACGATCTGGGATGCGGACGGCAAGGAGATTACCTACAAGGACGAGTACCGCGTGGACTTCCTGACCGACCGCACGGAACGGTTTCTGCGGCAGAAGCATGACAAGCCGTTCTTCCTGTTCATCTCGCAACTGGAGCCCCATCAGCAGAACGATATGGGGCAGCCGATCGGCCCCAAGGGGTCGGTGGAACGGTTTGTGAATTCGACCGCGCCGGATGATCTGAAGGCGTTTCCCGGGACGTGGCAGGCGCAGCTTCCGGATTATTACGGGTGCATCGAGAGCATTGATGCGTCTGTGGGCCGGGTGCGAAGGATTCTGGAAGAAGAGCATCTGGCGGAGAACACGATTTTCGTGTTCATCAGCGACCACGGCTGCCACTTTATGACGCGCAACACGGAGTACAAGCGGAGCACGCACAACAGCTCGCTGCGCGTGCCCCTGATTATCGATGGCCCGGGGTTTCGTGGCGCGCAGCAGCTTCCGGAACTGGTGGGGATTATCGATATTGCGCCGACGCTGCTGGAGGCGGCCGGCGTGCCTGCTCCCGCATCGTGGAAGGGGCGGAGCATTATGCCGCTGCTCAACGATCCCGAAGCGAGGGCTACGTGGCCGAACCAGCATCTGATCCAGATCAGCGAGTCGATGACCGGGCGGGCGATCCGGACGCAGGACTGGACGTATTGCGTGGCGGACATGTCGGGCGCGACCAGGCAGTCTGCCGCGAAGAGTTATACGGAGTACCAGATGTACGACCAGCGCGCCGACCCGAACGAGTTGGTGAACCTGGCCGGACGCAAGGAGTATCGGGCCAAGGCGGACGAGTTGCAGGCGCAGTTGAAGAAGCTGCTGGTGGCCGCAGGTGAGCCGGAACCGGAGATCGTGCAGGCGAAGCTGTATCCATAGTGGAAAACGCGGATGTTTCCTTTTCTGTACATGGTTTGGTTCCCGATATCCACTGAATTCTTCATAAACGGGCAAAATGGGCTTGAATCGAGGCTGTTTGGCCCGCATACTCGCACCTAGAGCAGGGGGCCGGGGGTATGCCGCGTCGCTTGCAGGGTGAGGGACAGTCGACGTGGACAGATACGGCCGGGAAGACGTTCTGCGCATCCTGCGGGTGCCTTCGCGACAGTTGGTGACCTGGCAGAAGGCCGGGCTGGTTTCCCCTTCCGAGGACTACACCTTCGAGCAACTGGTGCAGTTGCGGAAGCTGAGGGACCTGACTGCGACCCGGGTGTCGGTGAAGAGCATTACGCGGTCGGTGGCGGCGATGCAGGTTGTGGCCGGAATGGCGAACCCGCTGCTGGAGTCGGTTGCAGTGCGGAGCGGGTCGGGTGTGTCGTTCCGGCAGTGGGGGGCGCTGCTGAACCCGGTGACTCGGCAGATGGCGTTCGACTTCGAGCTGGCTCCTTGTGCGGGAATGGCGGTGGTGCGGGCCCGGGGAAGCGCGCCGGCGAGGCTGAACAGCGAGGCGCAGGAGATGTTCCTGCGGGCGGTCCGGCTGGAGGAACGGACGGAGACGCTGGCCGAGGCGAAAGAGGTCTACGGGGCGATCCTGGAGTTGCAGCCCAGCCATGCGCCGGCGGCGATCAACCTGGGGACGATCTTCTATAACGAGCGGGACTTTGAGCGGGCCGAGCATTTCTACCGGCGGGCGACCGAGTCCGATCCGGAGTATGCGCTGGCGTTCTTCGACCTGGGCAATGTGCTGGACGAGCTGCAGCGACTGCCCGAGGCGATTGCGGCGTACGAGCGGGCGCTGGAGCTGGTCCCGCAATATGCGGATGCGCACTACAATCTGGCGCTGGCCTACGAGCGGCGGGCCGAGCCGCGGCGGGCGCTGAAGCACTGGACGCAGTATGCGCGGTTGGATCCCGCTGGGCCGTGGGCAAGCCATGCTCGGGGACAGGCGAAGAAGATCCTGGGCGGCGAGCGGCTGGCGATTGTGACGCGGCATGGCCGGACGATGAGGATTGCGGGCTAGGAATTTCGTTTTGCCGGTGCTACCCCCTCCCCCCTATAAGCGGTCAAAGTGCCTTAAACAAATGGCTTAGTTCCGTACCTTGCGTTTCTGCCTGCGCTATGGCCGGGCCAACGTCGACAGTCCGGCGGTGGGCGGGCTGGTGGTGTTGCTCCTCGTTTAATTGTAGCTGGTGTGTCAAGCGGGCGGAAGTCAGGGACCCTGTGAGGCGCGGTTCGCGCTGAAGCCGGCATTTTCCGTTCCAGAGGCTGCCGATCGCGCTAGCGCAATAGTGCGTCCTGAACAGGCGCCGGCTCCGCAGGGGCTGCTTTCGGAGCGGCGGAGGAGGTTTTGGCGTCGGCCGATGCGACCTTTTTGAGGATTTCGAGGCGAACCCTGGCTACTCCCGAGCGCAGGATGCCGAGGTCGTCGGCGGCGGAGGAGGAGAGATCGATGACCCGGCCGGGGAAGAGGACGCCGCGGTCGTTGATGCGCACGACGACGGACTTGCCGCTGGTGATGTCGACCACGCGGACCATGGTGCCGAAGGGCAGGGTGCGGTGGGCGGCGGTGAGTTCGTCTTTATCGAAGCGCTCGCCGCTGGCGGTGTGGTGGCCCTGGCGGACGGCGCCGTACCAGGAGGCAATGCCGGAGAGAGGATCGGACCAGATGCTTTTGTGTCTGGATGCGGTGAGTGCGGGGAGGCTGGGTACCGTTACCGGCCCCATCACCAGCGAGGCGTCCGCCATGACCGGGGTGGTGAGGGTGGGTACGATGTAGAGGAAGGTGGCCGATGCCGCCGCGAGCAGCGTGACGGCGATGGAGGTGGCGATGAGGTCCAGCTTTAGATATTTAGGCAAACAATCTCCAGGCCGGAACGTTTGAAAACTCGCTTCCGACCATCTACAAGTTTACCGGAAATAGCCCCAAAAACCTATGTTTTGCTTGTCCCGAAGCCTGCCACAAGAGCATCTAAACCGTCAACTCCCCAACCGCTCAAAAGCCGCATACGCTAGGGTCTGCGGACCTTCCAACCTTCGGTCCGCACGAGCCCCCCGATGTTACTGAGTACAGCACCTTTTTTTGTCTTTTATTTGATCGTCTGGCTGCTGTACTGGTTGCTTGCGCGCAGCCGGACGGGGCGCTTATTTGTGCTGCTTGCGGCTAACTTGTTTTTTTTGAGTAAGTTCGGCCTATTGTACTTCTTGATGCCTGTGGCCGCGACGATCGATTTTCTGGTCGGCCTGGGTTTGGCCCGGACGGACCGGCTGGGCGAGGGTAAGGGTACACGGCGGGTGCTGCTGGCGGTGTCGCTGGTGCTGAACGTGGGGCTGCTGGTGGGGACGAAAATATTTTCGGCGATGACCGCTGAGAGCTATTCCTGGCTGCTGACTCTCTCATTATCTTTTTATTGTTTTCAGGCGCTTACGTACACGGTCGACCTTTACCGCCGGGAGGACGGCGCGGAGGCGACGCGGAGCTGGCTGGAGTACATGGGCGCGGCGATGTTTTTCCCGGTGATGGTGGCCGGTCCGATCCTGCGGCTGCATGAGTTTTTGAAGCAGCTTTTCCGCAAACCGGAGCTTACGCGGGAGATGGCCGGGCGGGCGCTGCTGCTGATCGGGATCGGGCTGGTGAAGAAGCTGCTGATCGCGGACTTCCTCGCGGAGAACCTGGTGACGCGGGTGTTCGACACGCCGACGCTGTACAGCGGGCTGGAAGTGCTGATGGCGGTGTATGGGTTTGCGCTGCAACTGTTCTTCGATTTCTCGAGTTATACGGACATTGCGCTGGGGGTGGGGCTGCTGCTGGGGCTGAGGCTGCCGGAGAACTTCAACCGGCCGTATATCTCCGTGAACCTGATGGACTTCTGGCGGCGGTGGCACATCAGCTTTTCGTTCTGGCTGCGCGACTACATACAGGAACGCCTGCCGCAGCGGCGCCGGACGTGGCCGCTGACTTCGTATTGCTACAGCGTGATCCTGACGTTCGTGCTGGGCGGGTTGTGGCACGGGATCGGGTGGACGTTTTTGACGTGGGGGCTGCTGCACGGGGTCGCGCTGGCGACAGTGCGGCTCTGGACGCAGTGGCGAAAACGGTCGCGAGGGAAGAAGAAGCCGAGTGCGGCGGGAACCGTGGTCGCTCAACTGGTTACGTTCCACTTTGTCTGCTTTACGTGGATTTTCTTCCACGCTTCGTCGATGGCAAACGCGTTTGAGGTACTCGGACGTCTCGGCTCGTTGACCTGGGGGCATGACAACCTGACGCTGCCGATTATGGGAGTGATGGGGCTGGCGGCGGTGGCGCATTGTCTGCCGATCAAGTGGCTGGACGGCAGCGCGGACCTGCTGGGGCGTATGCCGTTCTGGGCGCAGGGGCTGGCGCTGGCCGGGCTGGTGCTGGCGATTCAGAGCTTGTCGGGGCGGGGTAGCGCGACGTTTATCTACGGGAGCTTTTAGTGATGGCTCCCAAGAATGCTGTGCTGAAGACGGTTTTGGCGGTCGCTACTGCGGTGGTGGCGCTGGTAGCGTGGCGCGAATTTGTCGATCCGGCGAAGGGGATTGCGCCGGGGATTTTTGGCGAGGCGGCGAGGGTGGTGTTGTTCCGGCATCGTCCTGCGGCGGCGGTGGTAGCGGTTCCGGTAAAGCTCAAGCCCGGTGCCCGCGTGGCGGTTTCGGATTACTTCGTGGACGATTCGGGGGTGATGGACAGTTTCTTTGCCGCGCTGCATAAGCTGGAGCTGCCCGCGGAGCCGGGGACGCCTCAGGTGGTTACAGTCCTGCATTATGGGGACTCGCCGACGACGGCGGACCTGATTACCGGGGACGTTCGGGCGATGTTGCAGAAGAAGTTTGGGGATGGCGGGCATGGTTTTCTGCTGACCGCGAAGCCGTGGGCGTGGTATCAGCACCGGGGCGTGGATATTTCAGACGAGGGGTGGACGGCGTCGACGGCGGTGGGCAAAGGGCATGAGGACACGTATGGGGTTGGCGGCGCGAGTTTTGAGGGGGAGCCGGGGGCTTCGAGCCACATTACGCTGAAGGATTCGGACCAGAGGACGATGGAGGTGGCGTAC
>DASRLB010000095.1:0-5627 GCA_035648695.1 Acidobacteriaceae bacterium
AGCAAACGGATCTGCTCCAAACTCAACTTCTCGGCTTCGTGCACGCTGATATTCAATCCTCAGCATGACTCATCCTTCAGGCTCATCTTGTGTTGGAATCAAACCTGACCTTCAGGCTCATCTTGTATTGGACAAGAGTGACAGTGGTGCGTGGTGTAACAGTCGTGACAGAATCATAGACAGACACTATGCCTGAAGAGATTGTTCCCACCCAATTGCCCCCAGTCGAAGATGCATCTGAATCGCCCACGGAATCGTTTGGCGAGTTGTTTGCAGAGTTTGAACGTACCCACACCAACAAACCGGAAGGCGACTCGAAGCAGTTGGAAGGCGTCGTCGTCTCTCTCGATGCCGATTCTGTGTATCTCGACATCGGTTTCAAGACCGAGGGGATTCTGCCCCGAAGCGCCTTTCCCAACGATGCCGAGGGTCTAGCGCCAGGGGACACGTTCCAGGTTTCGGTGAAGAGTCGCAATCCGGAACGCTACTACGAGCTTTCTCGCATTCATGTGGCGCAGCCCACGGACTGGTCTTCGCTGGAAGAAGCCTTCGCGCAAAAGACTCCGATCACCGGCATTGTGACGGGAGTTGTGAAGGGCGGCCTGACCGTCGATGTCGGCGTGCGCGCCTTTATGCCGGCGTCTCGCAGCGGCGTGCGCGATGCGGCCGAGATGGAGAAACTGGTCGGGCAGGAGATTACTTGCCTCATCATCAAGCTGGATACGATGGAAGAGGACGTCGTTGTCGATCGGCGCGCCATCGCCGAAGAGGGACAGCGTGTGCTGGCGCAGAGCCGGTATGCCGCACTCAAGGAGGGCGAGATTGTCAGCGGGACGGTCCGCAGCCTCGCGAGCTATGGCGCGTTTGTCGATCTCGGTGGAGTCGACGGGCTGCTGCATATCGGAGATATCGCCTGGGGCCGCGTGAATGCTGCTGAAGACGTATTGTCCGTTGGGCAGGAGCTTCGGCTCAAGGTCCTCAAAGTCGACCCGGAAGGCAAGCGCATTTCCGTCGGGCTCAAACAGCTCGAAGCGGAGCCGTGGGAGGCTGTTGCCGGCAAGTATAAGGAAGGCGAACGCATCACCGGCACCGTGACACGGCTGATGGACTTCGGTGCGTTTGTTGAACTCGAACCGGGCATCGAGGGGCTCATTCACGTTTCGGAGATGTCGTGGGTGAAGAAGGTCCGCAAGCCCAGCGACCTGCTGAAGATTGGCGATACTGTCGATGCGCTGATTTTGTCGGTGAATCCGGTGGAGCGGCGGATTTCTCTGGGGCTGAAGCAGGCGCTTGGAGATCCGTGGATCGATGTATCGGAAAGATTTCCAGTGGGTTCGGCGATTGAGGGCCCGGTTACGCAGTTGCTGAAGTTTGGGGCGTTTGTGCAACTGGCGGAAGGCATTGAAGGCCTGGTGCATGTCAGCGAGATGGTTGCCGATAAGCATGTCCATCATCCACAGGATGTGGTGCGGGTAGGCGAGATTGTGAAGGCGCAGGTACTTGCCATCGATGCTGAGAAGCGGCAGATCAAGCTCAGCATGAAGCAACTGGTCCCCACCGGTCTGGGCGAATATCTGGAGGAGCATAAGGAAGGCGATGTGGTTTCCGGCCGCGTCGTCGCGCAATCGGCGGAGTCCGCCACGATCGAGCTTGGCGAGGGAATTCGCGCGACTTGTCGGAGTGCCTCGAAGGAGCCTGAGGCGGCGACGAGCAATAGCGGCGGCCTGGATTTGTCTTCATTGAGCTTGATGTTGAATGCCCGTTGGAAGACGGGGGCGGCGCCTTCCGGTAGCAAGCCGGAGCCGCTGGGTGTGGGGCAGGTCCGCAGTTTCCGGCTCGTGAAGCTGGATCGCGAAACGGAAAAGATCGAGCTGGAGCTGGCCTGATTATTCGCGACCAACGGGTGCGGCTGTAGGTAACGCATCGGCACAAAATTCAAGGACGGCGATGGCATTAAGGCTATCTTGCGAGGAGCCGTTGGTGTCGGTGCCGTCGTCCATGGGGGCGAGTACGTCGGGCGGCTCGGCGCGTGCGCCCAGATGGCGGTTGGCGCGCACGCTGGCGATGGAGCTCTGCGCAAGCGCCGCGTCTTTGGTCACGGAGTATGCGTAGGCCTGCAATTTTCCGGCGCTGATACTCGCACCGGAATCGGCACAGAAGTCCGTCCACACTTTCTTCCATGCCGGATCGTCGATGCTGAGGTTGAGCTCGAACATCAACTCCGCGCCGCCCATGATGGTGGCGAGGTTGTATGTGCCGCGTGTGTCGTTGCGGGCTGTGAGCTGGCCGGTCGCGGGGTCGAAGCCCATCAGCATGTTGCGGCCGGTGCGAAAGCCGTAGGGCATGGCTTCCATGGACTTCATCCCGGCGACGATTTTGTCGCGCCAGCGAGTGTCGCCGGTGCGCTCCCACTCGGTCATCCAGTTGCCGGCGATGGCAAGCCAGTCGGGGCCGGAACGCACGCGCGCGACGAACTTTTCGTCGCCAGCGCGCGGCGGATCGGCGAGCCGCATGGGGTCGAAGGCGATGATGGATTTGTCTGCCTGGAGCGCTTCGCGCATCACGTCGCCGGTGCGCTCGTCGCTGGTGAGGTAGTAATAGAAACGCCGGAACGCGGCCTGTCCGATGCGCGCTTCCTTGGCGCCGTCGCCCCAATGCGAGACGCCGTGGCGCGTTCCCAGACCGGCCATCGGGCCGAAGTGGTAGCTGTCGACTTCGCCGGTATGGCGCGTCATGGCTTCGGCCATGCGGAATATATCCGCCCGGCCCGTGCGCAGGAAGGAATACCACAGCCAGCTATCGGTTGCGAGTTCCGAGTTGTCCCACGCCATGCCGCCGAGGTCGTAGCGCCAGACGTGCCGCGCGCGATCGAAGGAGTGCATCACGTCGCCGTAGTTCCAGAAGCCGTACCAGTTGCGCTGGTCTACCTGGCCGAGGTAGAGGTTGAGGGTCGCATCGAGCCCGTTCTCGGCAGCGGTTTTGTAGGGTGTCGATGCATCGCGCACGCTCCAAAGCCCGAAGGCCCGCACATCGTGGTAATGCTGCGGCGAGGCGACGAGTATCGCGGTTGCGCTGCCCGCTTCGGCCATCGCAGCCATGTCCGACTTTTCCGGAACGCTGCCCGTGGGCCACAGAGTAAGCTCGCTGGTGCGTGCGATTCCGTAGGGCGTGCTCTTGCCGGGCTGCACGTCTTCGTACGAGGCTTCGAGGCCGTGCGCGCGGGTGTCGTAGTGCCGAAGGTCCATCGGCGAGGCTTCGGGAGACCACATCCACGCGGTGAGCTGGGCGGCGGGGCTGCTGGCGTTTTGCACCTCCAACTGCGCCGGGAACGACTGCCAGAAATTCTTGACGCTGACGCCCAGGCCGCCGCTCACGTCGCCGACGAATGCGAGCCCGGAAGCGCGCTTGCCCGCTGCCGAGGCCAGCCAGGTGCTTTGCGGGTTGGTGCGCTTCTGGATGGTGAAGCCGTCGGGACTGAGCTGCACGAGCTTGAAGTCGTCCCACACAGCCCAGTCGTTGACCATGTTCAGGCCGCGGCGGTCCATCTGTGCTCGATTTGGCACGCGGTGGCCGGCGAGTTGCGCCGGGTAGACATCCTTGCCGTCGGCGCCGGTAACGATGCGCGTCGGCCCCGCTCGCCCGATGAGCGGCTGGATGGGCTCCGACCACAGGCCTTCGCCTTCGCCGGAGAAACGCACATCGCGGTTTTGAATCTCTTCACGCATTGGCACGGAAAACGTGGCTCCGAGACCGTGGATGAAGTCTTTCTCCTGGTCGCCATCGAAGAAGATCGTGTGGACCATGCGCACCGACTTCTCACCGGTGTAAAAGTAGAGCCGCACATGGAAGGGAAGCCACTCGCGCCCCGACTTCACGCCCTTATGCAAGCCTTCAAACTTCACCACCGCCCGTACGGGGCCGCTTTGCTCGACGGTCACTTTCTTCACGGAGCTGACAAATTTCTCACGGGGACGAACGTCGTCGTCGTTCCCGTCGGGGTCGTTCTGCAGGATGCAGACAAGTTGCCCCGGCCCGACTACCGGGCGGCCCTCGATTCTCATTGAGTCGATGAAATTCGCACTTCCAGCGAGAGGGATAGAACATTGCAGTGCGCCGGTATCGACGGTGAGCGACTTATCGCCATGCGTAACCTTTAGCACGCCGGAGACGCCAGGAGATCCGGTCGACAGAGTGACAGGGGCGGCCAATCCAGCCGGCAGAACAGTGGCAAAGCCGCTCCATTTGATGGAGCCGTCCGGCCAGTAAGCCAGCGGCCAGGTTTGTATGGGGAGTTCGTTGCCCTGTGCGTTCAGATGGAAGGCTGAGTCGCGTGCCATTGCGCCGCGTGTCCACGGCACTCCGAAACTGACTCCTGTGTTCAGGCGTGGCGCTTTTTCGCCCAGCCAGGAGAGCGTGACTTTTTGTGCGGCAGCGGAGGCGGGAGCCTGCGCCAGTACGGAGTCTTCAGCGAGGGTACCCGTTGTGATCGCAGCGCTGGCCAGAGCAGCGTCCTTCAGGAATTCGCGGCGGCTTGTTTCGGCCATATTGTCTCCTCGCACATCGTCGGTAGCGCCATCGCCGTACCGGGCGAATGGCAAATGCACCTTGCCGTATTTACTATGGAGGATACTCCGAGTATGGAATAGTTTTTCTATTGACTTAGTAGCCTGCGTTGCCTATAGTTCTGACGAAGACTTTGCCGCCAAATGCTCTTCTCGAAACCTGTTGCCGGCCCGGCGGTGGGGACGATGATGCGGCTTGAGGAGTTGGAATTTGCAGCGCATCTGTTTTGTCCTGAAAGTTCGCGCCGATCGCCTTGCGGAATACCGCAGGCGACATCGCGAGGTGTGGCCGGAGATGACGGCAGCGCTCACCGCCACCGGCTGGCGCGACTATACGCTCTTTCTCCGCCCGGACGGTCTGTTGGTGGGCTATCTTCTGTGCGAGGATTTTGAGACCTCCAATGGCGCGATGAAGGCCCTCGAAGTGAATGAGCTGTGGCAACGAGACATGGCGCCGTTCTTCGAGAACATCGACGCCAACCCCGATGACGAGATGCAACCGCTGGAAGAGATCTTTCACCTCGACTGAGCGCGTCATTGCAGGTTTTCGCAAGCCGGCGCGAGCTTGCGTTCGGGTATATTTGTTTACAGATGTCGCGATGACTGGTGGGTGATGGAGTTCGCCCTAACCGCTGGTTCCGAGTTTCGGAACAGATGATGACTCCTCGCAGGGACCGCCTGCCGAGGAGTTCTCTGCCTCGGCTGCGATCCCTCACAAATTTGAGTCGATGGGAGAGTGAGAGTGCAACGCTATCTGCTAATAGCTATTGGAGGCGGGCTGGGGTCGATGCTGCGCTATTTCCTGGGCGCGACCGCTGCCCAAAGGTTCGGCGTACGCTTTCCGGTGGGAACGCTGACGGTCAATATTCTGGCGTGCTTCCTGATTGGGTTGTCGGTGGAATACCTGAACCGCCATGCGAGCCTCAATCCCGCGTGGAGATATTTGATCCCAGTGGGATTTATCGGCGGCTTCTCCACGTTCTCGACCTTCGAGTGGGAGACATGGTCGGATATTTCGAGCGGCGCGTTCTGGATTGGGATTCTTTACGTCGCCGTCAGCCTGGT
>DASRLB010000096.1:0-2577 GCA_035648695.1 Acidobacteriaceae bacterium
CGTATCCATCCGGCGTAGGCCGTCTTGCCGAATTGTCCGCCGTGTAGCTGACTGTCAGTATGGATAGTCTTACTGACAGTCGCCATATCAGTCGCCTTGAAATTGTCGACACGGGTCGGCGCCGTCGATGGCCGGATGAGGCAAAGGCTCGCATCGTCGAGGAGAGCCTTTCGGGCCGACGGCTGGGCTCGGCGACGGCGCGTCGGCACGGGATTTCCAATCAGCTTTTGTTTGCTTGGCGCAAGGCGTATCGCGCGGGGCGGCTTGGCGTGCCAGTTGGATTTGTGCCGGCGATGATCGTTTCGGAGACGCCCGAAAAGGATACCGGATCGGGCTGTGGGCGGATCGAGATCGTAAGCACGAACGGCCGGCGCGTCCTGGTCGATGGCAACGTCGAGGTGGAGGCCTTGCTGCGAATTCTGCGCGGGCTTGAAAGGTTGCCGTGATCCCGATTCCGACAGGGGTCCGGGTATGGCTGGCGACTGGCCACACCGACATGCGGAAGGGCTTTGCAAGCCTGTCGCTGCAGGTGCAGGAGATATTGCGGCACGATCCCTTGAGCGGCCAGCTGTTTTGCTTTCGTGGACGCAGCGGCGATCTTTTGAAGGTGATCTGGCATGATGGCCAGGGAGCATGCCTGTTTACCAAGCGGCTGGAGCGGGGCCGCTTCTTGTGGCCGAGCACCGCTGACGGCGCGGTGACGATCTCCTCCGCCCAACTCGGCTATCTGCTCTCCGGGATCGACTGGCGCCATCCTCAGGAAACCTGGCGTCCGACCTCGGTCGGCTGATGTTTTTGCTTGCAGGTCACGGCGGATGTGATTCCATCGTCTCATGAAAGACGCTGCTGAATCGCTCCCAACCGATCTCGTCGCCGCGCATGCGATGATCCTCGCGGAGCGCCACGCACGCCTCACGGCAGAGGCCAACGCCGCGGTTGCCGAGGCCAACGCCACGGTTGCCAAAGCGAATGCCGTGGTCGCCAAGGCTGAAGCGGCCAATGCGCAGGCGGATCTTTCCAGCAGCGAAGCGCTGATCGCCCATCTCAAGTTGGCGATCGAGAAACTGCGGCGTGAGCTCTACGGGACACGCTCGGAGCGCACGGCGCGGCTTTTGGATCAGATGGAGCTTCAGCTCGAAGATCTGGAGGCGGCAGCGACCGAGGACGAGCTGGCGGCCGAGCATGCGGCGGCCAGGACACAAACGGTCAAATCGTTCGAGCGCAGGCGGCCTGCGCGCAAACCGTTTCCCGATCATCTGCCCCGCGAGCGTATCGTGATCGCCGCGCCGGAAAGTTGTCCTTGCTGCGGGTCGGCGAAGCTGTCGAAGCTGGGTGAGGACATCACCGAGACGCTGGAGGTCATCCCGCGCCAGTGGAAGGTGATCCAGACGGTGCGGGAGAAGTTCTCGTGCCGCAGTTGCGAGACCATCACGCAGCCGCCAGCCCCCTTCCATGTGACGCCGCGCGGCTTCGCCGGGCCGAACCTGCTGGCCATGATCCTGTTTGAGAAGTTCGGGCAGCACCAGCCGCTCAACCGCCAGAGCGAGCGCTATGCCCGTGAGGGCATCGATCTCAGCGTCTCGACGCTGGCCGACCAGGTCGGCGCTTGCGCCATGGTTTTGCGGCCGCTCCATGCCCTGATCGAGGCCCATGTGCTGGCGGCAGAACGGCTGCACGGCGACGACACCACGGTGCCGATCCTGGCAAAAGGCAAGACGATCAAGGGGCACATCTGGACCTATGTCCGGAACGACCGTCCGTTTGGCGGACATGCGCCGCCAGCAGCTCTGTATTACGCCTCGCGCGACCGGCGGCACGAGCATCCCGTGCGACATCTTCAAGGCTTCACCGGCATCCTGCAGGCCGACGCCTATGGCGGCTATAACCCGCTTTACGATCCCTCGCGCGCTGCGGGAGCGGTTACGCCCGCGCTGTGCTGGGCCCATGCCAGGCGGCAGTTCTTCGAACTTGCCGATATCGCTGCCAATGCGCGGCGCGGCAAGAACGCCGCAGCGATCTCGCCGGTTGCCCTGGAAGCGGTCAGGCGGATTGATGCGCTGTTCGACATCGAGCGCGGCATCAACGGCCTTGCCGTCGACGAGCGTCTGCGGATCCGCAAGGAACAGAGTGCGCCTGTTCTCGCCGAACTGGAAAGCTGGCTACGCGAACAGCGTTCCCGTATGTCGCGATCGGCATCCGTCGCCGGGCCAATCGACTACATGCTCAAGCGCTGGGATTGGTTCGCCCACTTCATCGCAGATGGCAGGGTCTGCCTGACCAACAATGCGGCCGAACGCGCCCTGCGCGGCTTTGCGCTGGGGCGAAAATCCTGGCTGTTCGCAGGCTCCGATCGCGGCGCCGACCGCGCCGCGGTCATGGCTACGCTGATTATGACGGCAAAGCTCAACGACGTCGATCCTCAGGCCTGGCTCGCCGACGTGCTCGCCCGCATCGCCGGGCATCCTGTCCAACGACTCGACCAGCTGCTGCCGTGGAATTGGCGCACCGGCATCCGGCAAGTCGATCAGGCTGCTTGAACCAAAACTGACCGATACGCGGTCCTCGCCGGATGCTTAC
>DASRLB010000097.1:0-12136 GCA_035648695.1 Acidobacteriaceae bacterium
GGGGGGGGGAGGAGGGCCGCTTCCGCTACGCTCCAGCGGCCCTCCTCCCCCGAAATATCAACAACTTCATACCCCGATACTGGCCTACTTTTACTCCGCCACACTGGCCTGGTTTTACTCCGCCCTTGACAGGGCCGATCGAATTCATGATCTGCGTCTGGAAGTTCAAACCAGCTTGCGCCGCCGCCACGTTCTGCGTGCCCGCGGAGTTCGCCAGCGCCAGATTCTGCTGGTTGGCCGCCTGCGCCGACTGCAGGTTCATGGTGTTCAGCGCACCCTGCACGGGATTGAACTGCACCGAACCCTGCAGGGAGCTCTGGATCGCATCCGTCTGCGCTGCGTTCTGCGCGACGGGATTCAGGCTCAGTTGGGCGACGGTGATGGCGTAGCCATCGAGGCCGATGCCTTCCCACAGTTGAGCGACGCGGTTGTAGCGGAAGATTCTGGGGCGGCCCACCTCGACGCTTACCGGAGAGCCTGTTGTGCTGAGCTCAGCCGTCGGCGGGGCGCTCCCGGTGCTCACGGAGCCGCTCTGGCCGTGCGCCGCGACGGTGGCGAACACAGCCCAAAGCACAGGTGTCCAAAGCAGTAACTTCGAAGGCCGCTGCTGCATACTCCCCCTTTTAGTTGCTCAACAAAATGGGAACTGTGTTGTCAGGTGTTGGAATAGCTAAATTAGTCGAGTTCCCACGGCGTGTCAAATGCGACTCTTGTCCAACGCAAGATGAGCCTGAAGGTCAGGATTGATTCCAACACAAGATGAGCCTGAAGGGATGAGTCATGCTGAGGATTGAAAATCAGCGTGCATGAAGCCGAGAAGTTGAGTTTGGAGCAGATTCGTTTGCTGGTATCGGCCAGCGAGGGACTGCGCTTTCAGAGCGAGAACCGGGCACAGATGTACGGCTGGGTGGAGTCGGTGCTGATAGAGCACGGCTACGCCAGCCAGGGCAAGGCCGCTCGCGGCTTGCTGCGGCGCTATCTGGAGAAGATGACCGGTCTGAGCCGGGCGCAGGTTTCGCGGCTGATCCAGGGCTACAACGCCAGTGGCCAGGTGCGTGTGGCTAAGTATGCCCGCCACCGCTTTGCGCCGCGCTACACGAGGGCCGACGTCGAGCTGCTGGCCTCGGTCGATGAGGCCCATGAGACCCTCTCCGGACCGGCCACCATGTCGATTCTCAGGCGCGAGTTTGAGGTCTACGGCAAGTCCGAGTTTGAGCGCCTGGCGAAGATATCCAACGGCCATCTCTACAACCTGCGCCACAGCCAGCGCTATCGCGAGCGGCTGCTCCACTACACCAGGACGCGCCCCACGGCGGTGTCGATCGGCGAGCGGCGCAAGCCTGATCCCCGCGAAGAACCTGGGTTTTTGCGTCTCGATACAGTGCATCAGGGCGACGCCCCAGGCGCCAAAGGCGTCTACCACATCAACGCCGTCGATGAGGTGACCCAGTGGCAGGTTGCAGCCTCAACCGCCCGCATTTCAGAGGCTTATCTGCTGCCTGTGCTGGAGGCCATGCTGCGTCAGTTTCCCTTCCGCATCCGCGGTTTCCACTCCGACAACGGCTCGGAGTTCCTCAACCGCACCGTCGCCCAGTTGCTCGAAAAACTGCACATCGAGCAGACCAAGAGCCGCCCCAGGCAGTCAGGAGACAACGGTCTGGTCGAGACCAAAAACGGCTGGGTGATCCGCAAGCACATCGGCTACGGATACATCGACCAGACCCACGCCGGCACGATCAACAACTTCTACCGCGACCACCTCAACCCCTACCTCAACTACCACCGTCCCTGCGCCCAGCCGCAGGTCGAAATCGATGCCAAAGGACGAAAACGCGTCCGCTACAAACGCTTCCAAACCCCGCTCGAAACCCTGATCGCGATGGAAAAACCCAACCGATATCTGCGGCCTGGACTCAGCGTCCACGCACTCCAACGCATCCAGATGGCCCGTAGCGACACAGACGCCGCACAGCGAATGCAACACGCAAAAAACAATCTCTTCGACCAACTGCGGTCCGCCCAATGAATCGCAAATCCCCCAAAACGGGCGGTGGAAATATGGAAATCAAACTGCCGATTCCCACATTCCCCACAGCCCCGGCCACCACTGCTACACTCGCCCAGAACAAACAATAAAAGGAGCCTTCCGAAGCACGACTACTACCCCTCCTTCAGGCTCATCTTTCAATTGGAAAAGACTATGCGTTTGACGCGGGCGGGCGATGCGCGAAGTTCTGTTATCGGCAGGGAGTGAAGTGGTGACGAAAACGGGGCTTACTGTGTACAACCATCATGCCCAGTTTCCTCGATCGCGGATCGAAACGGGATGGGATTCGTACAGCGACGCGTCCGAAAGCCGGAGACGAGCGTTGGCTGGCATCGGGCACTAAAAAACTATCCTGATTTTCGGAGCGTTGTGAGGCACTGTAGTCAAAATTGAGTGCAAGAAAACCTCACCGATGTAGGCGGAACCTCACAGAACCACAAGTTCCTTTGATTCCAAAGGCCTTGTCGAGTCCATGTTTTCAATGATTTAGCTAAAAAGCGCGATTCTGTTTTGGGAGCAGACGGCCCTCCCTTCGTAAGTCCTTTGTAATCAATACGCATTGCGGCCGAAGTTACGGTTCTGTGTGGTTCCTTGTTGGACCCGGAGGCTTTGTTGTACACAATTTCCACTACAGTCAGAGACCAGAAAAAACAGATGCGCTAGGAAGGACCGCTGCATCCGCATCATTCAAAGGGCGTTTCACCGTCGGCACAAGAGAGTTCCAGGGCGGTAGACCATCTGCTGTGAGAGCAGATGCTTTGCCATCAGATTAGGTCCGTTTGGTCGCCTCAGGCGTGTTGCTCAGTACCGATTCATCGGCGTTAGTGATTTGTGATGCACCTCGCATATCGGCAGGTACTTTCGCGAATACGCGGTTAGCCTCGGAATGCCTTGGCGCGAAATGTGATCGCGTCGCGCCCCCAGACTATTCGTGCAGACACAATGAGCATCAGAACCCTGCCGCAAGCTCTTCGGGAAATGCTTCAGAGACAGCTATCCCTCCTGCCGTTTCAAGCGGTACTGTCGGGACAGTGAGGGCTCTGCCGCCGGCGCCAACCCAAGCTCTGGTCCACGACCTGGACACGACACGCAACATGAGGAGAATGACCGTCGCAAGCACGGCGTAACCGATAAAGCCTGCCCGGTAGGCTCCCGTATGTTGTTTGGACTGGCTAAGTGCGATCGGAAGAATCGAGCCACCGAGCGCGCCGATCTCACCGATCATACCGCCGGCTATTGCCGTGGTGATCGGCCAGCGAAGCGGCACCATTTGGAATGTGGCTCCGTTGCCTGCTCCGAGTGCGGCAAAGCAAAGCATGAAGAGGCCAGTACTGACCGCAAGTGACGGTGCGGTGGTAAGGCCGAAGAGACCGGCGATAGCGATAAGGAAGACGACCGAGAGCGTGGTAATGCCACCGATCCTGTCTGCAAACCAGCCGCCGAGAACGCGAGTGGCGCTGCCGGTGAGAGTGGCGAAGACGGTGAAGGTGCCGGCCTGGACTTTTGTCATGTGGAACTGGCTGACATAGAACGTGGGCAGGAATGTCGCCAGCCCAATGAAGCCACCGAACGTGATGATGTAGACAAGGTTGAAATACCATCCATCTTTTTCGACGAGACACTTCAGGTGCATGGCGAGCGACTGGTGCTCAACGTCAGGTGGCTCTTTGGCGAACAGTATCATCGTCAGCAACGGAAGCATCATCATGATGGCGGCGAATCCATAGACATGCTGCCAGCCATAGTGCATGGCAAGGCGTGGAGCAAACAGCGCGGCCATCGCGGTGCCACTATTGCCTGCTCCGGCAATGCCCATAGCGAGACCTTTGTACTGCCTGGGATACCAGCCGGAACCGAGAGAAAGCGCAACGCCGAAGCTGGCTCCCGCAAGGCCTAGAAGGACGCCCATCGCGAGGACGTTATGGAAGGTGTGAACAAAGAAGAAGCCATAGATAAGAGCGATGACGATCGCGCTCATCTCGACAATGGCGGCACTCTTGCGTCCGATGTACTGCGAGAGGACTCCAAGTGGGAACCGCATCAACGCACCCGCAAACGTAGGAACGGCGATCATCAGGCCGGTCTGTGCGGGAGTGAGATGGAAAGCCTGTGTGATGAAGGGCCCCATCGCACCGTTGAGCACCCAGACCGCGAAGCTGAAGTCGAAGTAGAGAAAGGAAGCGAAGAGAGTGGGGGTATGTCCCGACTTAAGAAATGCGTTGTAGCTCGCCATACGAGAACTCCTTGGAAACTTGTTTGGTGCCTTCTGCAATCGCGCGTCGGGGGGCGAGGGCAGATGGTGCTGGTGATGTGCCCTCGGCGTTGAAGGCAGAGGAGAAATCAGAGCAACGGTGAGCGCTCCACGCGTACGGCGCACTGCTTGAAGTTGGGCTCGCGTGAGATGGGATCGAACGCGCCGAGAGTAACGAGGTTGGAGTTGGCCTCGGGAAAGTGGAAGGGCATGAAAACCTGGCCGGGCGCGACGATACCGGTGATGCGGAGTTCAACCTGGGCGACGCGGCTGCGGCGCGAGACGACGGTGACGCGATCGTGCGAGCGCAGCTTGAGCTGCTCGGCGTCGACGGGGTTCATCTCCAGCCACGCGTTGGGGACCATGCCGTTGAGTTGAGCGACAACGCCGGTCTTGGTGCGGGTGTGCCAGTGCTCTACAGTGCGGCCGGTATTGAGAATGAGGTTGTACTCTTTGTCGGGCTGTTCGAGAAACGGGTCGCAGGGGACGTTGTGGAGTTGGGCGCGTCCGCTGACGGATGGAAAGACGCCATCTTTGTAGAGGCGTTCTCCTCCCCACTGAACTCCACCTTCGCGCTCGATGCGGTCCCAGGAAATTTCGCTGTAGTCGCAGGCGCGACCGGCGGAGACACGCTGCCATTCGAGATATGCATCGTGCGTCGTGGTCCAGCCCGGATAGAGTTCCTCGCGTACGCCTAACTCCTCGGCTATCGCAAGAAAGATGTCGAAGTCGGGGCGCGCATCGCCGGGAGGTGAGACGAGTTTGTTCACTTTGCTGATCCGGCGTTCGGAGTTGGTGTAGGTGCCTTCCTTTTCTCCCCAGATCGCAGCCGGAAGAACTAGATCGGCGAAAGCCGCGGTGGGCGTGGGATAAAAGCCGTCCTGCACCACCATGAACTCGACATTTTCAAGGGCGTGCTTGAGCAGATCGTAGTTAGGAAATGAAACCGCAGGATTGGTGGCGATAAACCAGAGCGCCTTGATGCTGCCGGTGACGGCGCCTTCGATGATATCGGGATAGGCTTTGCCGCGTGCCGCGGGAATGCGGCTTGCGTCGATCTTCCAGATGTCGGCGAGGGCCTGACGGTCGTCGGGATTGTCGAACTTGCGGTAACCGGGAAGACCGGAGGTGAAGCCGGTCTCACGCGTGCCCATGGCGTTGCACTGGCCGGTAATTGAAAACGGCGAAGCCCCGGACCGGCCGATGTTGCCGGTAATGAGCGAGAGATTGTTGATTGCGGCGACCGTCACTGCGCCCTGTGTTGAGTGATTGACACCCATTGTCCAACCGATGAACGCGGCCTGCGCGTTGCCGTAGAGATGGGCGATGTGCTCGATAGTAGAGTCGCTGAGGCCTGTGACTGTCGCACTATGCTCTGGTGTGAAAGCGGCAACGTATTGTGCGAATTCGGTGAAGCCCTCGGTGTGGTTGGCGATGTAGTCTTCGTCGATGAGGCCGTCGCGGATGAGAATATGGGCGATGCCGTTGAGCAGCGCAATATCCGAACGCGGCTTTACCGGGAGATGAATGTCGGCCATCATCGCGGTCTTGGTGACGCGCGGATCGGCGACGATGAGTGTGCGGCTGAGGTTGCGCTGCAGACGCTCGCAGAGGATGGGGTGGTTGTCCGCGATGTTCGCGCCGATAAGCAGGACGACGTCCGCTGTCTCGAGGTCGTCATAGCAGCCCGGAGGCCCGTCGCTGCCGAAGGAAAGTTTGTAGCCCGCAACCGCACTGGCCATGCAGAGCGTGGTATTGCCGTCGTTGTTGTTGGTCCCGAAGCCGAGCTGCACCAACTTTCCGAGAGTGTAGGTCTCTTCGGTAAGGAGTTGCCCCGTCCCGATTACGCCAAGCGCCTGACGACCGTGACGCGCCTGGATGCCGCCAATGCGCTCCACCATGGTGGTAATCGCTTCTTCCCACGAGACGGGTGTGAGGACGCCGTCTTTGCGGAGCAACGGCGTGGTTGCGCGGCCGGGAGCGGTAAGGACGTGGTGCTCGCTCAAACCCTTGGGGCAAAGTTTGCCGCGATTGACGGGGTGGTCGGGGTTGCCGCGCGAGGCGACCGCTTTGCCGTCCTTGATGCCGATCAACATGCCGCAACCGACGGAGCAGTAGCCGCAGGTGGTCTTGACCCATGAGTCGGCGACGCGGGACTCGGAGATGTGGCCGAAGCGTGGGTCTTTGGCGTAGGCATATTTCTCTCGCGCGATGTCGATGCCAAGGAGTCGCTTCGCTCTATCGATCAGCTTCATGCGTGCCTCCCGCCGATGAAGGTGAGGCCCATGCTGAGAGGCACGACCGAGACGAAGAAAAGATAGCGCGCGGTCATCACAGCGCCCAGGGATGCGGCAAGAGCGAAGGACCATGTGCCAGTCAAAGCGAAGACGGCGGACGCCATACCCAGACCAATACAAAGCATGACTGCGGGGCGCATTTGTGCGCTGCTCAGCAGCGAATAAGAAGCGCGCCCTTCGAAAAGCGAGGAGCGGCGAAGCCGAGCAATCCTGATGAGTTGGTTGCCAACCCAGACGATGGCGAGCAGCACGATGGGCGAGGATGTGTAGTGAACGGTGACGTGAGCGAAGTAGTGGGGCTGTAACAGGCCAAGCCAGGCGGCTGTCTCTTCGAGTACAGGAGCAAGAGCAGCGCCGATAAGCGCGGCCGAGAGCAGGAAATCGACAGGGGTGTGGCCCATGTTCCAGGACGGGCGTGCGGGGACAAGATAGATGTAGGCGCTGGCCAGCGTCCCAAATACGCCGAAGACAACGGCCATGCCACCGAGGATGGGCACGGTCGGTCCAATCGGAATAAGATGCAGAGTTCGAACCCATGACGCTGCGGTACAGGCGCCGATGCTGAGGAAGAAGAGGCCGAAGAGCAGCACTTCCCTGCTGAGCCAGGACCTCCGCCACATCTTGAGCGCTCGCCATGCGTAGGCGGGGCGACCGAGATGGAACACTGAGATGTTGAGCGCCACCGCCGTGAGAATCGCGAGGAGTGTCAGACTGACTGTGTCCGTTGCATGCGCGAACAGCATGACGCAAAGCGCCCCGACGACAGCCTGCACCATGGTGGTCATGAAGACCAGCGACCAGTGAGGATGTTCGGGGCGGAGTTGGCCGGTGTCGACGCGGTCGATCTCGTCGGCTTGCATGCCGGGAGGTAACGTGATGCGCGTGGTGGAGATGGTGTGGCGCGCCGCAGGCATGCCGGGCGAGTCTGCGGTGGCGTGATCGACCCGCCATGCGAGCTTGTCGACAATCTCGATTTCGATAGCATGTTCCGGGCAGGCATTCACGCAGGCGGGCTCGAGCCCGTCCTTGAGCCGTCCCTGGCACATGTCGCATTTCCCAACGACGCCGCGTTCGGCGTTGAACTGCGGCACAGAGTAGGGGCAATTCCACACGCAGTATTGGCAGCCAATGCAGGCATCTGCCGAGTGCAGCACGATGCCTGTGACTGGATCTTTTGTGTAGGCATCGACGGGACAGCCTTTGACGCAGTCGGCGTCGAGGCAGTGGTTGCAGCCCATGGAGAGGTACTGGCGCATGGTGTCGGGATAGGTGCCGCCTTCGAGCTCGCCGATGCGTCGCCAGTTGATGTCGGCAGGGTTGCCGTTCTGCTCGTTGCAGGCAATCTCGCAGGACCGGCAGCCGATGCACTTGGTCATATCGAAGTGGAAGCGGTACTGCTCACCTTCTTCAAGTTCGCGTTCGGGTATCAGGGCATTGACTACACGCGCCGGAGCACCGGATTCGAGCAACGACATGCGGACGAGATCGAAGCTGTTTCCGTCGATGGCGCGGTCGTGAAGTGGCAGGGGCAAGTGTGGCCTTTCGCTATACATGTCGAGAAATCAGTAGACGTCGCGGTGGTAGCGGTGCTGCTCCTGGAGCTCCTGCACAAACTCTTTGGCAGATTCCTCATCCTTGTTGCCGTGCTGCTCGATCAGGGAGTGAAGCGCGGCGTCGACATCCTTCGCCATGCGGGAAGCGTCGCCGCAGACGTAGATGGAAGCGCCGTCGTTGAGCCATCGCCAGAACTCTGCGCCGTGCTCGACCATACGGTCCTGCACGTAGACCTTGTGGGCCTGGTCGCGTGAGAAAGCGGTGTCGAGACGGGTCAGGTGGCCGTCGTCGCGCATCGCTTCGAGTTCGTCGCGGTAGAGGAAATCGGTGGTGGCGGAACGCTCACCGAAGAACAGCCAGTTGCGTCCTGTCACGCCGAGAGCACGGCGCTCGTGCAGGAACGAACGAAACGGTGCAATGCCGGTTCCAGGGCCGATCATGATAATGGGCGCGCTGTTATCAGCCGGAAGCCGGAACTTGCGATTCGGCTGAATGTAGATAGGCACGCGCGAGCCGAGGGGTGTCCGGTCCGCAAGCATGGTGGAGCAGACACCGCCGCGGTCGCGGTTGTGCGAGCGATAACGCACGACGGCCACCGTGGTGTGGAGCTCATTCGCGTGGAAGGCCGGGCTGGACGAAATGGAGTAGAGGCGTGGGGCAAGTTTAGGCAGCAGATCGACCAACTGGAAAGGCGAAGTGAGTAAGCCGGGACACTCTTCGAGCAGGTCGATGAGGCTGCGGTCGTAGATGTACGCTTCCAGTTGTTTCTGCGCTTCGGGACTAAGGAGATTTTGCAGCCTGGAGCAATCGCCAAGGGCCGCATACCCCTGCACAACCTTGCGCGTGAGGCGCGAGGGTTGGAGATGATTGGTTAGAGCGTCGAGAAGCGTGACGGTACCTAGTTTTGGGAGGGTGACCATCGAGTCCGGCGAGAATTTGGTGAGGGCCAATACGTCTTCGACGATTGCAGGATCGTTCTGGGCGAAAACGCCGCATGCATCGCCGGCTTCGTAGTGGAGTTCCGATTCGGCGAGTGAGATGGAAACATGCACTGTCAACTTGCTGGAGACCGCGTGCGTGAGTGGCCGCTTCTCGATGACCTCCGCAAGATAGGGTTTGTCGCGCGTGTGGGTGGATGCTTGGGCGGGCTCTGCGGCGATGACGAGCGGGCCGATCGCGACCGGGGTTGCGTGCTGTTCTGCGAGGCGATTCACCACCATCGCTTTCCATTGCTCGAAGGGACCATCGACTTCGATGCCACTGTCCATGCGTTCGCAAAGACGAGTGCCGCCGAGAGCATAGAGACGAAGGTCGAGATCGATGCCGAACTTGCAGAAGTTCTCGTAGGATGAGTCGCCAAGCGCAAAGATGGCGTAGTGGAGAGAGTCCAGACGCGCCGCGGAGGGTAGGCAGAGCTTTTCGAAGAACGCCGTCGCACCGTCGGTTGGGTCGCCTTCGCCGTAGGTGCTGGCGAGGATCAAAGCGTAGGTCTGTTCGGCGAGTGAGACGGGCGAGTAGTGGTCCAGCGAGGCCAATTCGGCGATGTGGCCATGCCTGGAAATCTCTTTGACGAGCTTTTTGGCGAGGCGCTGGCTGGTGCCGCTCTGTGTTGCATAGAGCACAGCGACTTTGAGCGATGGAAGCGCGGTTTGCGCAGGTAGCGGCTCGATCTGCCGACTGGAGAAGACGCCAGCGAGGAAACCGTTGAGCCAGGCACGCTGGTCTGGCGAAAACGGGGCATCATCAGGAACAAAGGGTATGAGAACGCTCATCGCGCAAGCTCCAGTTGGCAAAAGTCACGCAGCTCGTCGATGGTGTGGCGACGCGTGAAGTTGAGGAAGGATTCGCCGGGTATGTGCTGTGAGGTATATGCCGCGAACAGGTTATGCAGAATGGGAGTGAGTTCGGAGAACCGGATCGCGGGAATCAGTTCGCGCGCCAGGCCTTCGTCTGCATCGGCGCCACCGCCGAGCACAACTTGATAGCCCTCGTCACCGGAGACCTTGACGCCCATGAAGCCGATGTCGCCGATGTAATGCTGCGCGCAGGAGTTGCTGCATCCCGTGACATGAAGGTTGAGGGGCTGTTGAATTTTGAAGCAATCGTCGAGAGAGTTGGCGAGCGCAATCGCATGGGTCTTGGTATCCGTGGCAGCGAAGCGGCAACCCTGACTACCCGTGCAGGCGACCGTGCCGCTCAAGACGCGGCCCGCAGTAAAGTTCAGACCCGCTTCAAGCAGCGCCTGCTTCGCCGCTTCAAGATTCTCCGTGGAAATGTTTGGGACGATGAGATTTTGCCAGACACTGAGGCGGAACTCGCCGGAGCCGAAGTCATCCGCAATGTTAGCGAGAGCGCGCATTTGAGTTGCCGGCAGACGTCCGACCGGGACGACGACACCGATGGAGTGCAGACCGGATTGCGACTGCGCCCGGATGCCGAGGTGTCCGGCGCGGTCGATCGCGCCCCGCGGTTCGCATTGGTCTTCGGCGACGCGAATGAGCGGGAAGGCAAGCAGCTTCTCTGTCTCCGCGAGAAACTTCGGAATGCCCCACCGCTCGACGAGATACTTGAGCCGGGCTTTCTTGCGATTGGTGCGATCGCCATTGGCGGCAAAGACGCGGATCATTGCGACAGCGACCGCAACGGTCTGATCGGCGCGTAGGAGAACTCCACAGTCGCTCGCGAACTGACGGTGGCCCGTGATGCCGCATAGCAGGACGCGGAAGTAGACACCGGCCGGAACGTCTTTGTCTGCCGATACGGTTACGGCAGTAAAACCTATGTCGTTCGTATCAGCCAGCACCGAGATGACGCCGCCGTTGTCGAAGGCGACGTTGAATTTGCGCGGCAGGCCGAAGAGGTCGCGCGAATTCGAGATGTAGTGCTGTAACGCGGAGGCGAGCGGCTGGACGTCGATCAGTTCGGTGGGGTCGAGACCCGACAAAGGTGAGGCGGTGATGTTGCGGACGTTGTCGGCGCCGGAGCCGCGAGAGTTCATCCCCAACGATTCGATTTTGGTGAGCACACGAACGATGTCGCGCGGTTGGAACTCACGGATCTGAATATTGGCGCGGGTGGTAAGGTCGCAACGGCCGGAGCCCCAGTCCTCCCCGATCTCGGCGAGACCGCGCATCTGCCTGGAGCTCAAGACACCGCCGGGAACGCGCAACCGGAGCATGAAGGAATTCTGCGCGGGCGCGACATAGAACAATCCATGGAACTTGAAGCGGAAGAGATCGTCGAGCTCCGGGGCGCGGTTCTCAGCCGCATGAGCGACAAGTTTTTCCCAGACGTCGAGGCCATTCTGCTCGTATTTCCAGGCTTCTTCGCGGCAGAGCTCGCTGATCGGCGTGCCGAAGAATTCTGGCCCGGGCTGCTCGGATGCGAGATTAGCTGCACCGCTGGCGGGGTCGTTGGTGATGCGGCCGTCGTCGAGGTGGCCGGCGAAGGGCACTGCCGCACGCTGCTCGATGCCGGCAAAGAAGCCTTTCAGGTAGAGCTTTTGCCCGTCGGTGAATGCGGCAGTGTCGAGCGTCGAGTTGGATGAAGCCGTGAGCATACGTCAGAACTCCGAAAGCGCGGTCGAGGGGACGACGGCTGCGGTGGTCGGAGTTCAGAAGCTGCGCTGTGAGATGTAGCAGGAACTTCACGCGCGAGAGTCTGGACTCGAACACCACAGAGTGCGTGGATGCACAGCTCATCGCGGAGGCTGAAGTTGGGGCGAACCATTCGCCGAACAGGCACGGCAGGGTGCCTGCTCATCCGTTGGCAACAAACTTTTCAAGAAAAAGTTTGAACCGGCGGATGTTCGCAGCCTAAAGCAGGTCTTGGGAAATTGCAAGACCTACTCTTGTCCAATACAAGATGAGCCTGAAGGTCAGGTTTGATTCCAACACAAGATGAGCCTGAAGGATGAGTCATGCTGAGGATTGAATATCAGCGTGCACGAAGCCGAGAAGTTGAGTTTGGAGCAGATCCGTTTGCTGG
>DASRLB010000098.1:0-2731 GCA_035648695.1 Acidobacteriaceae bacterium
ACGCTGAACCGAAACGCCGCGCTCCTGCAACACACGGATGCCGCGCTGGTCGAGTTCGTAGATCAGCGGCCGGTGGTTGGCGGCCGCGTTCTCCCGCTGCTGCTGCGGTCGGACGACGAACAGATTTGGCTCGCGCGAAAGCACGCCGAGCCGTTCGGTCAGATACTTGAAACTGCCGCCGGCAATCGCGTGGATATAGTCGGCCGGGAGGTAGCGGTAGCGAGCGAGGACGCTGAAGATCTCGATGTCGTGCGCCGACAACTGCGCTCGCTTTCGCGCACCGAGCGGCGTGCTGCGCGTCCATCGTGAGTTTCGTCGAGCGGTTGCCATGCCGCGAGGAAATCGCCCGATAGCGGCCGGCCGTCAACGTTCGCTATGGTGCATGGCGAGGTGGGTTGGGTCTTCCCGCCGCATGGTGCGGCAGCGAAATTTTTTACTGCCAGTCCTTCGCGGCCTGATCGCCACTCGTATCGTGGCGGCCTGTCGCGGCGGGCCGCGGCACGTCGGAGCCGGTCGAGGTCTGCCGGGGCGTGTCGGCGCTGGTCGCGGCTTGCCGTGGCTGCTGTGTCGCTTGCTTCCGTTCCATCTCTGGAATGATGCTGTGTTGCAGCTCGCCGGCGCGCGCCCAATCCTGGGCGGCAATGGCTGTGGCCAACTCTTTGCGAGCTTCGTCGAGGCTGAGGCGGTGCAAGACCATCTTCGTGACGGGTGCGAGGGCCTCGGCTAGATTTTCCAGTGCTTTTGTCCGTTCAGGGGGCATCCCGGATGCTTCTTGTCGCCCGTAGGCGGCTCTCATGCGTTGCGTAAACGCTGCATGGTCCTGCGCAGTGAATTGCTCGTATTCGGAAAAGTCGACCCGAGGCACCGATATCGCTACCGCCGCACTCGTCATATCGCGCACGAAGCAGGCAAACTGTCCCACGCGGAGCGATTCCAAAAACGCCTTCGTTGTTCGCAGGCGAGGCGCCAGATAGGCGGCCTCATCATCGCTGTTGGCGTAGCGTATTGCACAGTTTGAAAGCGCACTGAGCACGTCCGCAGACTTGATCTGCTCGGTGCGCTGATGGGCAAGGATGAGCGCGACTTTTTGCGACCGGCATTCGTCAAGAATGGTGGATATGCGCTCGTCCCGAGCGATGACATTTTGGCATTCGTCGATATAGAAATAGACGGGCGGTTTCTGGTCCGGCCGTCGGCCGGCGCGTGCCTGCGCGGCGGCGAGCACCTGTGCGATGAAGAACCGTCCAAAAAATTCCGCGCCCTGATCGCCGAGCAACGCCTTCGAGTTATTGATGATGACGATCTTGCCGCTATCCATCGCCTCGCCGATGTTGAAGCGGGTTTTGGCGGCGAGCAGCATGCCGCGCATCGCATCGTTTTCGAGCAGCAGGCGGATGCGCCAGATTATTTCTGGCCGGCGGTCCTGATACGTTTTGGTGTTGAACTCTTTGTAGAAGAAATCTTGAAGGTCTTGCGGCAGTTTGTCGATATACTCGCGATGTTTTTCAATACCATTCGCGATAATGTCGCGGAATGTCTCGAAGGTGGGGTTCGGAAAGGCCGTGATGAGTGCGCGCAGCACGCTGCGGAACAGCACTGTTTGATTTGGCGTCATTTTCACTTCAAGGAGCGAAGCGAAGATGTATTCGAGGTTTGCGACGGCGAGGGAGATATCGGTCTTTGGGATGTCGAGCGGGTTAATCGCTATTGGATGCTGCGGATCCGGATCGATGACGATGAGACGGTCTTCCAGCTCTTTCAGTTCACGGATAGGGGCAATGAGATCGCCCTTGCTATCCATGATGATGATGCAGGCGTCCTCGTTCCAGATGTCCTCCCGCACCATAGAGTGAAGAAGGGTTGTTTTGCCTCGGCCTGGCGGAGCAATAATCCAATGTCCTGAGAAGCGTTGCTCGTCGGGCAGCACGAAAGGAATGACGCCGCCGAAGAAAATGCTCTCAAAGGGCGTCTCGCGAAGATACGCTGCCGCGATCTCCTGAGCGGTACCCTGATATTCCTCAGGGTCAGGAACACGCCCGTCACGACCCTTGAGCTTCTCGAAATTGTCGGCGAACTTCCGCCGGACCAGCCGATAGAGACCGAGGTCGTCAGCGATCGTATCTACCAGAGGGTCGAGCGCTGCCGTGACGATCTCGCCCATATTGGGCAGCACGTCGAGGAGCGGGATCGTCATAGAGTCGTCGAGGAGCGGATCGCCCTCTGGGTCCTCATGCGCGATCGGCGGTAGTAGCTGGGTGATGGCAACAAAGGATTCCACGAGCGTCCGCGTCAGTGCCTCAAGCGTCTGCGCCGGATTCGCGGCTTTTCGCTGCATCAGCAGCAGGTGATCGCGTATCATCCCGATAGTGGCGTTGGCTCCGAATTGGCTGAAGCCCGACGGGTCGGGAGGAAACAGTGTGAACGCCTCCAATGCGTAGAACGCTGCCGCTGCCGCCGCCATCTCGATGCAGATGTTCTTGCGAGGGCAGGCTATCCGCAGCTCGTTCTCGCACCGCTCCACAAAGCGCACTAACACGCGCTTCGCAAACCTCGTTGGGTCCGGGAACCTGGCGGCTTCGACTATGCGCTTCGTCTCAGAGTCTGACTCGAAAAGGTGTCCACGATTTCAGGTTTGAGCGATGCGTCGTGTCAACAGCCTGATATGAGCGACAAGGACCCAGGCAACGGCGCTGGTAAGGGTGGCCTCGAAGTCTTTGGCGAGCCTTCGGCA
>DASRLB010000099.1:0-10131 GCA_035648695.1 Acidobacteriaceae bacterium
TCTCGAAAATGTGCGCGATCTTTTCTTCCATCGGATTGGTGCTCGCGAGGAAGTACTCCTGCGGATCGATCATGTGGTTCTTCGCCCACGAAATCCGCCCCAGCGCAACGCGCGGCTTCAAGCTCTTGTCGTCGAAGCCCAACCGCTTGATCGCCTGCTTCACCACCGCCTGTTGATCGGTCTCATCGTAAATGGCAAACGTGCGCGTAAGCCCAACGCCATTCGTGCGCAGAGCCTCAATATCGCGCCGCAGCACACGCACGCAAAAACTATGGAACGTCGCCAGCGTCGGCTTCGCCAGCGTGGAGTGGCCAAGAATTTTTTCCACCCGCTCGGCCATCTCTTTCGCAGCCTTGTTGGTAAACGTGACGGCGAGAATATTGTCCGGAGAAACTCCCCGTTGCTGAATGAGGTACGCAATGCGATGCGTAATGACGCGCGTCTTGCCCGACCCCGCGCCGGCCAGCAACAATACCGGGCCGTCGACGGCCACGATGCCTTCGCGCTGTTGCGGATTCATGTTCGCGAGAAGGTCTTCCACCCGTGTCACTCCAGCTTTCTATTTTAACGGAATATGAATTCGTGCGGGTCGTCACCGCTTTTCAACCACTCGTCACACATCCAAATCTTTTTAGAGCGAAGCGGAACTGCTCGCGTCTACTCCGCGTAGTGACTCATGCAGCGAGCCCACGAAAACCGCCTGTGGGGCAGACTTCGCGCAATGTTGCACCAAAGAGGAGTGTTGTTATGTTTCGTTCAAAATTGATTGTTCCCGCCTTGTCCGTCGCGTGCCTGTTTGCTTCGCAGGCTGTTCTTCCCACAGTGGCGATGGCGTCGCCTGTGAAAACCGTTCCCTCCCTCCACGCCACGTTCGGCAAGCACATGGTCAACCTGAACCTTGCCAACAGCACCAGCGCGCCGCTCGACGTCAAGGTCGGCGAAACGCCGATGACGATCGCTCCCGGCAAGACGGTGAAGATCAGCGCCGCGCCCGGCACCAAGATCACGCTCGCCACTGCGTCCGGCACCCGCGAAGCAGGCGTTGTGCTCGCCGAGGTTTCGGGCGATCTGTCCGGCGCCACCATCCGCATCAACTAATCATGCGACATTCCGCATGAACAAAACGGAGTCCGTTGCGAGCGCACGCTTTCAACGGGCTCCTTTTTTTGTGCGTGCGTTATTCTGCACAGTATGAGTCAGAAGCCCGAGCGCAGCATCGCCGTATTTTGCGCGGCAGCCGATGGAGCGCGTCCCATCTATCGCAGCGTCGCGACGGAACTCGGCGAAACCCTCGCCCGCCGCGCCATCGGCCTCATCTATGGCGGAGCGAAGATCGGCCTCATGGGCGCGGTCGCCGACGCCATGCTCGCCGCCGGCGGACACGTCGTCGGCGTCATCCCGCACGTTCTGGTCGACCTCGAAGTCGCGCACCAGGGCGTCACCGAACTCCACGTCACCAGCACCATGCACACCCGCAAGGCCCTCATGGCGGAGCGCGCCGACGCATTCCTCATCCTCCCCGGAGGCTTCGGGACCTTCGAAGAAATGTTCGAAGTCCTCGCCTGGCAGACGTTGAATATCCACTCCAAGCCCGTCGTCTTGTTGAACGTCGACGGCTTTTACGACACGCTCCTCGCATTCCTCGACGTATGCGAGCGCGAGGGCATGTTGCGCGGCAATCGCGATCGCCTGCTCGTAGCGACGACCGTCGACGAGGCCCTGCGACTCACCGGCAGTTAGCCGCATCGTTACAATAGAAAGCATGGCGCTTTCGCAGCAGAACGTGAACCTGATCGGCTACGTCGCCGCGGCGTTGACGACGATCTCGTTCCTGCCCCAGCTCGTCCGCGTCGTCAAGCTGCGTTCGGCGCGCGACATTTCGCTGGGCATGTTCCTCATCTTTTCGGTCGGCACACTCTTCTGGTTCCTCTACGGCTTGCTGTCGCACTCGCTCCCCGTAGCGATCGCGAACGCGATAACGCTCGCCCTCTCTGTCTCCATCCTGGTCCTGAAACTGCGCTTCGACCGTCACGCTATTGCCGCCGCGCAACCCGCTGGAGCACCCCGCTAATGAGTCACGAAGGCATCACATTCGTCAGCCAGGAGCAAGCGCAGCGCGCCGACAGTGTAGCTCCAAAACTCACCGGCGACGCCATCTCCCCGGCCAAGGTCCGTGTCGACAAGACCGGCGGCACCGGCATGAAGATCGACTGGCGCGACGGTCACTCCAGCGCCTGGACCTTCGCCTGGCTGCGCGCGGCCTGCCCCTGCGCAACCTGCCATGAAGAGCGCGACGCCAACGGTCGCGAGCCCGGTACCGCCAAGCCCAAACCCGCATCGCTGCTGCCACTCTACGAAGCTCCAGCGAAGCCCGTCGAAGTAACGCCGGTTGGCAAATACGCCCTGCGCTTCAAGTGGAACGACGGTCACGAAGCCGGCCTCTACTCATGGGACTACCTCCGCAACGTCTGCGATCGCATCGTGCGAGAACAATCCGATGCAAAATAAATCCACCCTCAGCATCCTCACTCTCGCGCTCGCATCCATAGCGCTCGCCGGCTGCCACAGCACGCCGCCGCCCAAGCCGCTCGATCAACTCACCGAACAGGAAGCCCGCGGCTACGCCGTCTATCAAGCGCACTGCGCGGCCTGCCACTACGACCGCGTCGCGAAGGCGCTGCACGGCCCGCCGCTGCTCGGCATTTTCAAAAAGCCATATCTTCCCAGCGGAGCGCCCGCCAACGACGACCGCGTCTCCGCCACAATATTGCACGGACGGAACCTGATGCCCGCACAACCGCAAATGGACCCGCAGGAACTTAACGACCTGCTCGCATATCTGCACACGCTCTAGCCTTAAAACAATGCCCAAGAAAAAGCAAAACCCACCCGACGACACCGTCTACATCGAAGCGGAAGCCGAACTCAAACGCAGCGGCATCCCCGTGGTAACGCCAGCCGGCGAGAGCGCGGGCATGTTGCCCGGCATCGCCGGCATCTGCATGTACATGCTCCTGATGGCGATGTTCAACGCCTACTCCGCCGCGCGCGGCGGCTTCGGCATCGGCACGGCGAAGTACAGCATCCTCGCCGCCGCAACGCTCCTGGTCATCGGCGTCTTCGGTCTGCTTCGCCTCCTGCGCTGGGGCTGGGCGCTGGTCATCGCGGCAACGCTGGTCATGGCCTTCGGATACTTCTACGGCTTCCACCGCACGCACTTTCCCGCGTACATCATTCAGGGCCTGTTCGCGCTCGTCTTCTTCCTCTACCTCAGCCGCACCGAAGTCCGCGAACGACTGCGGTAATACAATCGAAAGAGCATGGCCCCGTTCGTCCAAACCGAATCTCTGATCCAGATCGACCTCTCGCCGCGCAAGCCCATCGCCAAGCCCGAGTGGCTGAAGGCCCGCGCCCCAATGGGCGAAACATTCCACGCGCTCAAGAAACTCGCGCGCGATCTGAACCTGCACACGGTCTGCGAAAGCGCGCAGTGCCCCAACATTGGCGAGTGCTGGAATCAGAAGTCGGCAACGTTCATGATGCTCGGCAACCTCTGCACGCGCCGCTGCGGTTTCTGCGCGGTCCCCAAAGGCCGCCCTGAGCCGATCGACCATGGCGAGCCTGCCCGCGTAGCGTACGCCGTCGCGCAACTCGGCCTGAAGCACGCCGTCATCACCAGCGTAAACCGCGACGACGACAACATGGGTGCGGCGCGGGCCTTCGTCAGCGTCATCCACGAAATCCGCCGCCAGGCCCCCGGCTGCCGCGTCGAAGTCCTCACGCCCGACTTCCAGGGCGTCCCCGAAGCGCGCAAACTGGTCGTCGCCGCGCGCCCCGAAATCCTGAACCACAACATCGAAACCGTTCCGCGCCTCTACCGCGTCGCAAAATCCGGCGGTCGCTACGAGCGCTCGCTCGCCTTCCTCGATGCCGCAAAAAAAGAATCCGCAGAGCACTCCGATGGCGCGCTCGTCACCAAGACCGGCATCATCGTCGGCATGGGCGAAGAGATGCACGAACTCCTCGGCGTCTTCCGCGACCTCGCCGACCGCCGCGTAGACATCCTCACCATCGGCCAGTACCTGCGCCCCTCGCGCGACCACCTACCCATGTCCCGCTTCTACACGCCCGACGAGTTCGCATTCCTCAAGCACGAAGCGCTCGCCATGGGCTTCCGCCACGTCGAAAGCGGCCCGCTCGTCCGCTCCAGCTACCACGCGCACGAGCAGGCGCAAAGCACCGGGCTCGCCTAGCTATTGAACGTCGATAAGATGTTCCTGCGTCTCATATCTAATATGCAGGATGTACACCGCATTCTCATCGACCCGATACGTGCAGACGTACGGAAACGGCCGGAGAACCAGTTCGCGGCATCCCTTGCGGCGTTCCGAGGCACGGCCCATCATGGGAAATTTGCGCAGATTCATGAGGTCTGAATACATGCGGACGATCGTGGATTGGGCAAACTTCGGTCTATGAATATGAAGATTTTCCGAAATTTCTTCCAGGTCGTCTGCTGCGTCAAGCGACCAGCGGATGCGCACTAGCGAGCCAACATCTTTGACACTCGCTGATCCATCTCTTCTTCCTCAAGAAACTCGCCCCGCTCGATTTGCATAAGGGCGTGATCGATCTCGGCAAGAAGTTGCTCTTCTGTTCTCAGCCGAGCGGTCGCAGCTTCAACCAGCATATCAGCGACACTCTTGCCTTCAAGCTTCGCGATTTCATTCAGCTTGATTTCCTGCGCCTGCGTCAAGGTGAGTTCCATAGCAAGAGACTAGAACGGCACACAACCTCAAGTCAATGCCGTCGCGACAAGAAGTGCCGCTGCCGTTCCCGTCAAAACCCAATCACCCTGCCGCGAACCTTATTAATATTCCGCCGGTCCTGCTTCGTCGGCCGTCCCGCAGGAATCCCCCCAAACTCCATCATCGCCTTCCGTTCATCCGCGACCTTCTGCCGCAGCACGCGACTCGCTTCCGTCTCGCGATAGAGCGTCTGCGCCACCGTCGCCGGGCCGCGGACCGAACTTAGCAACAGCACCTCAACTTCAAAGTCCCCGCCCTCGTTGCGGATGTGCAACATGTCGCCAACGCGAACATCGCGCGCCGCCTTCGCCTCGCGTCCATTCGACGAAATCCTACCCAGGTCGCAAGCCTTCGCAGCCTCCGAGCGCGTCTTGAAAAACCGCGCCGCCCACAGCCACTTGTCCATCCTCACGTTGTCCATAGTCAATCCGCCGCAACGCCGTCGATTTTCCCCACCTCAACCAGCGTCGAATAAAACGTAGCCCCGCCGCCAAAATCCGTCAGCACCTGGCTCGTCAGCGCATTCACATTCTTGCCGCCGCGCGACAGCTTCTGCCAGTCCAGCCGCGCCGACACCACGCCCGGCCCAACCTTCGCCGCGCCATCGGCGGACACGCGGGCCGTCAGCGTAATCCGCCCGCGATCGTTCCAAATCGCCACATCGTCGCCCGTCGCAATATTACGTGCAGCGGCGTCGGATGTGTGCATCTCCAGCACTCCCGCGCTACGGCGCTCCATCTCTTGATGCGCAGGAATATTGGCAAACGTAGTGTTCATATAGTTGTCCGCTTTGCGCCCCAGAAACTCCAGCGGAAACTCCGCACCCGCATTTGCGCGCGACTCGCGCGGCGCCACAAACTCCGGCAGCGGCAGCAACTCTCCTTTGCCGCTCGGCGTGCGAAACCAATCGGCCGTGCTGAAGGGAAGCGACTCACCCTCCGCGTTCACCGGCAGCGACAGCGCAATCTGGTTCTCCCGCTCCAGCCGCTCCTTCGTAATCCCCGCAAACCACGGGTGCTGCGTGTCGAGCGCCTGCGCAATCAGCCCATCCGCATCGTCGTCAAAGGCAGTCTCTTCGAATCCCATCCGCTTTCCCAACGCCGCAAACAAATCCACATTCGACCGCGCCTCGCCCAGCGGCTCAATCGCCCGCTGCGAAATCTGCGCATACAGATGCCCGTAAGCCCCCATCACATCTTTCGTTTCGAGAAATGTCGTCGCGGGCAAAACAACGTCGGCGTAATCGGTCGTGTCCGTCCAGAACTGTTCATGCACCACCGTAAACAAATCGTCGCGCCTCAAACCCGCATGTACCCGCGTCGAATCCGGCGCCACCGCCGCCGCATTGCAGTTGTACACAAAGAGCGCCTTCACCGGCGGCCCACTCTCACAAGCCGCCGCAATCGAGTGTCCCGTGCCCTGTCCCAACTCCGTCAGCGCATGTCCCAACTGGTTCATATTCACGACCCGCGCCGCACGTCCCAGCGGACTCGCCTGCATCAACTCCGGCATGTGCAGCTTTTTGCTGTTCCACGGAAACGAGCCGCTCGTAGAAAGCTGCATCCCGCCCCCGCGCCGCTTCCAACTCCCCGTAATCAGCGGCAGCATCGCGACGATGCGGGCAGCGGTGCCGCCGCTCTCGCCCCGTTGAATACCATAGTTCAACCGAATCGCCGCAGGCCCGCGCCCATCGCGTCCTGCGCGCCCATAAGCCAGCGCCAGCCGCTCAATCGTCTCCGCATCGATCCCCGTAATCTCCGCCGCGCGCGCCGGCGAATGCTCCTCACGCAGCGCGTGCGCCCTCAACTCTTCCCACCCCAACGTGCATTCCTGCATGTACTCGCGATCTTCCATCCCCTCGCGAAACAGAACGTGCATCACCGCCAGCGCCAGCAACACGTCTGTCCCGGGACGAACCGCGAGATGCTCATCCGCCAGCGCCGCAGTCCTCGTCTTATACGGATCGATCACGATCAGTTTCGCGCCCTTGCGCCGCGCCTCTTCGATGAACGGCCACAGATGAATATTGTTGCCGTGGACATTCCCGCCCCACACCACCACCAGCCCCGCGTGCGCGAAGTCCTGCGGCGGCGTCCCCAGCTTCACGCCGTACACCCGCATCAGTGCCTCGCCGCCGGCGGACGAACAAATCGTGCGGTCGAGCTGCGACGCGCCCAGCCGATAAAAAAATCTGCGGTCCATCGAGCCGAATCCCAGCTGCCCGATCATCCCCGCATAGCTGTAGGGAAGAATGCTCTCCGTCCCAAACTCAGCCGCAATCGTTTTGAATTTCGCAGCAATCGAATCCAGCGCCTCATCCCACGAAATCCGCTCGAACGCTTCCGCCTCGCGGCCTTTCGTCAGCGGCCCTTTCGCGGCGCCGGCCTTCCGCCGCATCGGATACAGCAGCCGCTCCGGCGAGTACACGCGGTCCAGATACCGTGCCACCTTCCCGCACAAAAAACCTCGCGTAACCGGATGCCCCGGATCGCCCTGCACCTTGGTCGCGCGCCCGGTCAGCGTGTCCACCGTCACCAGCACGCCGCAGGAGTCCGGGCAATCATGCGTGCAGACGGCGTGGACGATTTTCGTTCCTTGCGCGGCGGGGGTCATGCCAATATTGTATGCGCCCGCACGCACACTTTCTTCCGACAGGAGTTTTTCATGCGCCTCACGCGAGTCTTCGCTCTCCCTCTCTTCGCTCTCCTTCTCACCCTGCCCGCCGCAGCCCAAAAGCCCGCCTCCGCAGACGAGGCCGGCATCCGCGCCGTGCTCTCCAAACAGGCCGCCGACTGGAACCGCGGCGACCTCGACGCCTTCGCCGCAGGCTACAAAAATTCCCCCGGCATCCTGTTCATCGGCTCGACCGTCCGTCGCGGCTATGACGGCATGATCGCGAGTTACCGCAAGAATTATCCCAACAAATCCGCGATGGGCGTGCTCACTTTCACGAACGTCGAAGTCCATCCCCTCGACGCACACTTCGCAACGGTCATCGGCAACTTCCATCTCGAACGCACTTCCGCCGGCGGTGGCAATGCCGGCGGCTTCTACTCGCTGGTGCTGGAGAAAACCTCTACAGGCTGGAAGATCATCCTCGATCACACCACCTCCACCACTCACTAGCGCAGCTACAATCTGCACATGGGTTTTGCGATCAGAACGCCCTTCGACTGGCAGCTCCGCACGCGCACTCTCGCGCTGGGCGAGCGCACGTTGGTGATGGCCGCCGTCAACCTCACGCCCGACAGTTTCTCCGGCGACGGCCTTGCCCGCGCCGCCCACGACGAAGCGGTAAACTTCGCCCTCCAACGCCTCGACGGCGGAGCCGACATCCTCGACCTCGGCGCCGAATCCACGCGCCCCGGCGCCCGCCCCGTCAGCGCGGACGCCGAGCAGGCCCGTCTTCTCCCGGTCCTCGAAGCCGTGCTCCGCGAGCGGCCCTCCGCAATCGTTTCCGTCGACACTTACCACGCCTCAACCGCCCGCGCTTCCGCCAGCGCTGGCGCCGAAATTATCAACGATGTCTCCGGCCTGCTTTGGGACGACGACATGGGGCACACCGTCGCCAAACTCCATACCGGCCTTATCCTGATGCACACCCGCGGCCGGCCCACGGAATGGCGCACCCAGCCGGCCATCCCCGCGGCCGACGTCGTGCCTCTGGTGCTCGACGGCCTCGACGAGCGCCTCGCCGCCGCCCGCGCCGCCGGCATCCTGCAAAACCGCATCGTGCTCGACCCCGGCTTCGGTTTCGGCAAGCGCGGCACGGAAAACTTCGCGCTGCTGGCCGGCTTCGAGCGCTTCAGCGAACTTGGCCGGCCCCTGCTCGCGGGCCTGTCGCTCAAAGGGTTCCTCGGCGCGATAGTCGCTCCGCTCAACGCCCTATCGCGCACCAACGCAACAATGGCCGCAAACGTCGCGGCCATCCTTGCCGGAGCTCATATTGTCCGCGTCCACGATCTTCAGGAAGCGAGAGAAGCTGTAGCCATTGCGGATGCAATCGCCGACGCAACCACCCCCAGCTATAGGGTTCCTTGATGAGTTTACGGCGTCGGTGGCGTGGACGAGGGAGTCATCTGGGCGAGTTCACCCCAGATTCTGCTTAAGCCCCTGAATGCGCCGCCGGCAATGAACCACAAGTAGGCAGGCTCCGATTGAGCAAGCAATGAAAAAGGCGAAGAGTCGCCGGTCCTGATGTGAACGAGTACAGTGGCGACCCTGATAACGCCGATCACGATGCACGCGATGCTGACAATGTTGGTGTACTTTTTCCGCTGGATCAACTGTTCAGAAGTTCTCAAGATGCTCGCCTCGTGGTGCCTGCGAGGCTTACTGGCCCCGCAAGCAATATTAATTTATGCAGTTTGCCCGGTGAGCAGATGTTTTCATGGGAGACAAATTTTGTCAAAAAAAATCAAGTGAAATGCTCACAGCGTCAGCACTTCCTTCTCCTTCGCTTTGAACAGCTCCTCGACGCGCTTGATCTCGCCGTCGGTCAGCGCCTGAATCTCTTCATTGGCGCGCTTCTCGTCGTCGGCCGAAATCAGCTTGTCCTTGGCCGCTTTCTTGACGCTCTCATTGCCCTCGCGGCGAATATTCCTGATCGAGGTTTTGTGGTCTTCCAGAACGCCCGCCAAATGCTTGACTGCCTCCTTGCGGCGGTCTTCGGTCATCGGCGGAATGGGCACGCGGATCACTTTGCCATCATGCATCGGATTGAAACCCTGCCCGGAGGTGCGGATGGCCTTCTCGATCGCGCCAACCAGCGAAATCTCCCACGGCTGGACCAATATCAGGTTGGCCTCGGGCGTCGTCACCTGGGCAACCTGGGCGATCGGCGTATCCGTGCCGTAGTAGTCGACCTTCACCTGGTCCAGCATGTGGACCGAAGCGCGGCCCGTGCGGACGCTCACCAGGTTGGCGCGGAAGTCGTCGACCGTCTTGTTCATGCGCGCCTTCAGTTGATCGTACAAGCCACTCAACGCTTCCATATTTGCCATTGCCGATGCCATATTGCGTTCTCCTCGTAGGAATTATTACAGGGATGAGATGCCGCCGGAGCATGCTCGCGGCCCTCCGCGGAAGCAAACCCCGGCTTCGGGACCGAAATCGCCCGTCCTAGATTGCCTGATTCGGTTCGCCGAAGCCAATTTTTCAGGAAAATTTCGCCTCCAGCGGCCCTCCAGCTTAATCAAGATGGCCCGTCAGCCGTCAAACTCCTACGTCAGCATTCGCCGTTGGCCTTTGGGTCGCCTATAATCAAGGTTCCCCCTTCGGAAGCGCAGGGCCGAACGATTTGAGAGCAGTGAGGGTGTGGTTA